>DATLKM010000077.1:0-3545 GCA_035538435.1 Binatia bacterium | reverse complement strand
TATCCACTTGACTGGGTCCAATCCGGCCGATCCAGTAAGGGTCGATGCGAACTACCTTGGTGACCCACAGGACCTCGAGGATCTGGTAGCTGGATTAAGCATCGCTCGCGAAATTGGTAACGCCGCTGCCCTGCGACCTTTCACCGGCCCGAGATAGCCCCTGGCCCTCTCAACGCGCGAGACCTGGAGCGTTTTTTTCGCGACGGACTTGGCACTTTTTGGCATCAGTCTGGCACCGCGAAGATGGGTCGCGGTGCCTTGTCGGTGGTCGATGGCAAATTAAGAGTCTACGGTGTGGAGGGCCTACGCATTGCAGATGCTTCCGTCATGCCTCGTGTAACGACCGGCAACACAATGGCACCCTGCGTTGTGATCGGCGAGCAAGCGGCAGCCTTCCTATTGAAGAACAGTAGCCACGAGGAGTTAACTGAAGCAGACGTGCTCTCGATTTTGAGCGAGTGACGGGCTACTCTTCCATTAGGCGTTTAACGTAAGAGTTGCCGACTACACGTCCAAGTGACCGCCGCCAAGCGGGGCGAGGATAACTTCCGTATTGCCGACGATCTGGAAGGGCCCATGCTGTGGGGTTGGCTCGAAATGACGGGCCGCGGCGTTGGGCAAGCCAAAGGAATCCTCGGAAATTCGCAGGCCTCATCTCATCATATTAGGTAAGAAAAATCACGCGGCAGGCAGAAGGGTGGGCAGGGACCAACTCTGGGGCGACGGGCTCTGCGATTACTTCCGGATTACCCCAGAGTGCGGCACCCACCGACTCTTTGCCCGGAAGTTAAGTGCCAGCCGCTCGCCAATGAAACTCCCTACTTAGAGCTCGTCTGTCCTTCGGGGGCCAGCTCTACTAGGTTCGTACGCACTCGGTCTCCGACTTGTGCGCTCTTTAACGTCGTCAGGAATTTCTTAGTGAAGTCTTGTTGCAGATGGAAATCCTGAGCTGCTTGTGATCTGTAGATCTCGTAGAAAACGATTGTGTTGGGATCGTCTTTTCGTGCCGTGATGTAAAACGCTTCCACGCCCGGTTCCGCCCGAACTAACGGCAGGTAATGGTGTGCTGCGTCGAGAAGCTCCGCGCGACGCTGCGGATGAATTTTTGCTTCGATTAGCATGATCACTTTTTCGTTCGTCATATTGAATTGCTCCTCTCGCTTTTCATTGGCCCGTGTGTTCCCTGCGTGCTGCTGCAGGACCGCTGCGCTTAGAAACATCAGCACTGCCATCGCTACGAATCCGGTCGCTCTCATGTGTCAATCCTTTCGTTAGACAGCATTCGAGTTCATGCCGTGTGATGGCGTTGTTTCGCTCTGACCAGTCACCCAAAATATTCGTTCCAGGCGGCGATTTTTCCTCTAACCAAATGCACAAGGATAGCGTCATGGGTTGTCGCTCTTTTGCGGTCTGCCTTGCGAGTGACGGTCCAATCCCACTGGATCGCCAGCCTGGTTCCGTCCTCGGAGAGAAACATCTCGTTTACCCTGACCTTCAGATCAGTGAAATTCTTGAAATAGTTAACGATCGCGCTCTGCGTTTCCTTCTTGACCATATAACCTCCGGTGAAAACAACTCTCCGTTCGGTAGCCAATCGTCGGCAGCGATGGCAAAATCGCGCTTTTCCCACGCTTGCACTTGACGGTTCACGAGTGCGCGTACCTGCGCGCTGTCATTCTTGGTGGGTTTCGCTACCCGGCTCATTTCGCTTCTACTCCTCCCGTCAATCGTAACGACCCGACCCGGGACACGGGGATTTTGAGTGTTAATCGCGATCTAACACCCAACTGACAATACCTTCCGAGCGGCCGGCGACTCAGAAAATCTTCTGTCTACGTTGCTTGCGAGTACGCACGACACCCAGCATCGTTGGCGCAGGATTCGGTCGAAACCTGCTTGCAAAGCCCGCTATCGCCGGATTTTGATTTGCACTTGATTGTTGACAATTCTGCAGTCATAGGCAGGTATGGCAGCGCACGCGGGCCCTTGAACGACCCTGCCATCCTCAAGTGAAAACCTCGAGGCATGCCACGGACACTCGATGGTTCCGCCCACAACCGTACCTTCATTGAGCGGTGCGCCGTAGTGAGAGCAAACGGCGCCCAGAGCATGAATTTTGCCGTCGAGCTTCGCGAGCAGTACCGGTTGGTCTTCGAGGACCAGTCGCTTGAGTTGACCCTCGGCAAGATCGCCTGCTGCCGCAGCTGGCCTGAAGTCATCGGGGCCGCTCCGGTATGCGTTGCGGTTGATCATGACTCCCATGTGAAAGACCATGATCCCTCCCAGGTAGCCGGCTCCCGTCACCAACACGTATCCCGCCAAAGCAAAAGCAAACGCTCCCCAGCCGAGCTGCCAGTGCTGGCCCCAGCGGATGAGGAACGAGGCCAGGAACAGAACCGTTGCGCTGATGTTCAAAGTGGCGTGAAAGGCGCCGATCGCTTTTTCGGGGGGATCAACGTCGATCCAGTCCATCAGTCCCGCGGCAGCAGCACCTGCTGCCCCTACCAGGCCTACCCCGACGGCTATGCTGGAAGCCGGGCCAAGTTGAGGAAGCTGGAACAGTAGCCCGATCAGATCTAGCACAATCGCTAAAGTCCACGCTCCTATGGGTATATCGGTCAAGACCGGATGCAATGGATGGCCAACCCATGTTCCGTTCAGAAAAATCTTGAGCCGACGCAACGCAGATGCTTGAAAACAACGATTCAAGAATTGATCCAGAGGCCCACTGATTTTCTTGAGCAAATTGGAACTGATGATTCGCGCTGAAATTCGTTCCGTCAAATCCCGTTCCATACGGCCACCTCTTCTGTCTTCTCCATTCTGTCGGTTGATTGCGGGGTTGCGATTCACACGCCGATATGCAGCCAAGTAAGAGAATCGTATGGCGTTCGCCTTCGGGCCGGACCCAGGACAGAGAAAACGGTAAAAACCTGAGCCGTCCTCACCCCAGACCAGGCAGAGCTTAGACCCATCCATCCCGCGGTTTCAAGAACGAAGCTATCCTTCCCATTCGGGGAGGTTCAGTGCTTCGATTTGACAACAAAAATATCTTGCCAACTCGATTCCCAGGGAATCAAATACTTGCTTCTTCTCTCGTAGTTTGACGTTTGAGGAGGGATCATGACCGCATTCACACCAAGGGCGAAGGCTAAAATTTTGGTGGACGGTGGCGATCCTGAAGAGACGGCTCGGGTAAAACGCCTTATCGGTTATGTCGACGGCCAGACGACCAATCCAACTCTCATCTCGAAAAACCCAGAGGTTCGGACGCTGGTTTCGTCGGGCCATAGGCTCAGTTCTCGAGAGGAGATGGACGAATACAAGAAGATTGTGCAGACCATTTCGCCTCTGGTTGGGGACGCCGGCGTTTCGATCGAGGTGTACGCCGACTTCGATACCACCGCTGAGGAGATGCTTGCGCAAGGACGCGAAATGTTTTCCTGGATTCCGAATGCCTACGTCAAATATCCGTGCACGCATGAAGGACTGCGCGCTGCGCAAATGTCTGTTCGTGAGGCTATGCGCGTCAACATGACGCTGTG
>DATLKM010000076.1:0-12732 GCA_035538435.1 Binatia bacterium | reverse complement strand
TGGCGCGAGAAGACAACTATCTGCCGGCATGCTGCTCCATAGAAGGCGGCAAACTCGTCGTCCACCCCTACGGCCCGGATCATCATCGTTCCCCGGAGTACCGGCACCGTCTCGATGCAGAAGTTGTCGGACAGGTGGTCGACATCCTGAGAAGAGTTCTCTGAAACAGGGCCGGATGGCCCGCAGAGCGGTGAAAGGCGCGATCGCTGCCGTGAAAATGATGGGAAGTCCTGCTTTATGCCTTGTGGCGTAATGCCGAATAGCGCAAGAGCTCAGGAGGTATGGCTTCGAATCCAAAAAGGCAGCAGTGGATCCAAAAAGAAGAACTCTCCCCGGTAGCGATTAAGGATGTCGCAGTGGAGGATCGGCACGCACTTCGGCGGGGCGCGGTTGAGACAAGAAACGGCAAGAAAGGCAGAACTAGGGAAAAAAGCTAAACATCGCACCCCATTCCCAGCTTTCCACACCACCCACATTTCCTAATTAAGCCAACGAACTACGCGCGCCTAGGTCGCTTTTCCGGAAATGGCCAAGTTCTTCTCGCGTTTGGCTCCAGCCGGTGTCAGAGTGCGTCCATACACTGCCTTCCGCCAGGGCGAGGTCGTGGAGGTCCTGATGTACCGCGTTCGAGAAAGCATCCGCAGCACACACGGGCAAGACGGGGCGGTTGTGCTGGATATCCGGCAAGGACAGATGTTCAACCTCAACCTGGCCGGCTCGCACGTGCTGGAACTTCTCAAGAGCGGGTCAAGCGAGACTGCTGTCGTCGATCAGATTAGCAAAGCATTTCAGGTGAGTCGGGACCTGGCCGAAAAGGACGTTCGTGAGTTCATCGAATGTTTGCAACGACACCATATTCTCGAAGATCCCGCTTCAGACAGCCACTCGTGACCATCGGCAAGAAATTTTATGGCTTGGCAGCAACAATCCGGCCGCAAGTGCAGGCTGATCGTGTTGGCAACCGCTGGAACCAACATACTGATCAGGGAAACCGGCGCGGGAGCTGAGTTGCCGTGGGTAGAAGTCCCGCGCGGGGAGCGGTTGGCCGAACATCTTACGGCCGCTGTGAAACGAGAGTGGGGTTGCGACGCCGTCGTTCTGTTCGGTTCGAATTGTGGGGAAGAGGGCCCCTCGAGTCGCGATTCTTATGAAGTGCTCGAATGCCGGCAGGAGCGAGGAAACAGTCCGGAAACACTATGGAAGCCGATCACCTCTCTGGGTGAGAACACCTTTCTGCAACCGGCAGATTTCAGAGCACTCCGGCATTGTCTCGAGCAACTGCAGTCCCACGAGCGAAATCGATCGCACCCATTTGCGAGCAGGGGGTGGCTTTGCATCTTAGAAGGCTGGACAGCCGACGCGATCCGCAAGCTTGGCTTGCAACTCACCGGTTTCATCCGGCAACTGAACGCGAGTCCGGACTCCAATCTGATCCGGTTTGAGACCACCGGACCTGCGGTCTGGTTCAAGGCGGTTGGGAAGCGAAACCTCCGGGAATTTTTTGTCACCATCAAGTTAAGCGAACTACTTCCCGCATTCATACCGGAAATCGTCGCCATCAAGCCCGAGTGCCAGGGCTGGCTCGCGCGTGAAGTGGCGGGAACAAGCCTGGGCGAGACCAGCGATGCCGCTTTGTGGGAAGATGCCGCGGCCCGGCTGGCTCGCTTGCAAATCGAATCTATTCCATTTATCGAGACCCTGCTGCCAGCGGGTGCGCACGACATTCGAAGCCACGCCCTGCGCTCTGCAGTGGCTCCATTCTTCGACCTGATTTCACGTCTTATGGACGAGCAGCCGCGAAGCTCCCCCGCAGTCTTGGGTCGCCAGGAGTTGAGCCTTATCCGGGACCTGATCGACGATGCGCTGGTCACACTCGACCAGCAAGAAATTCCAGCGGCACTCGGACATATGGACCTGAATCCTTGGAACATGATCGTCGCTCCGCATGGATGCGTTTTTCTCGATTGGGCCGAGGCCTACGTCGGGTGCCCTTTCTTCAGCTTCGAATACCTGCTCCAGCATTTCCGGCGGCAGATCGGTGCGAGCCCGGCGTTCGAGTCGCGTCTGACCCTTGCGTACAAGAGGCACTGGGCACAACTGCTTTCCGGGGAGCGCATCGATGAGGCCCTCTCTCTCGCCAGATTGATTGCGGTCTTCGCTTACGCAGTCGGAAACCGTGCGTGGGGGGACGAACAAAAGCTAAAAGATCCAAGTGCGGCGGGCTATCTCCGCAGTCTGGCCAGAAGGATGGGTCGCGAAGCGGCGCAGCTCAGCGAGTGGAGGCCTCCATGTCCCGCTTAGCGCTCGCTCCACCCCACACGCCGGCCGAACCGGTCATCGACGTTCTGCATGGGGCTACGATTGCAGATCCATATCGCTGGCTGGAAGAACAACACTCGTCGCGCACGCGGGATTGGCTGGGAGCTCAAACCCGATATGCCGGCAAATATTTTGATTCCATCCGCGGCCGCGAGCACATTCAGGAGCGGGTTCGCGAACTTCTTGATGTTGAAACTTACGATTCGTTGCGCAAGATTGGCGAACGATATTTCTTCCGAAAGCGGCTCCCCGGGCAAGAACAGTTCTGCATCTACTTTCGCGATGGCGCCGGAGGCGGCGATCAGCTTCTGATCGATCCCGAGACGCGACGCACCGGTGCGTACACGGCGGTGAAGCTGTTACGGGTGTCCGGGGACGGCCGCCTGTTGTTGTACGAAGTAAAGCAAGGAGGCGAGCGCAGCGGCAGATTTGAGTTGTTCGACGTGGAAGCACGTCACGTGTTGCCCGACACTTTTTCCCGAGGCTACCTTCGCGGTTTCGCGTTCGCTCCCGACTCCCAAGGTTTTTACTACGTATTTGAAAGTGACAGCGCAAGCAGGCCTTACTACCGCGCAGTTTATCACCACGTACTGGGCACGGATTTCAAAGACGACCGGGAGATTTTTTGCGCCGGTGAGGACCAATGTCTTCGCCTGCAGATCGTTCCCGGGGGCGCTCATCTTGGGTTGGTGGTGTTTCGCTTCGGGGAACAAGTCGTCAGCGATTTCTTCTTGTGGGCGATCGGAAGCGGCAAGCCTCCAGAACCGATCATCCGGCAAGCCGCCTATAAATTTGGACCTTTGCTTCTGGATAGCGGAAGGCTCCTGGCGATTACCGATCGCGAGGCGCCGAATCTCAAGATCGTCGAGGTCCGCAGGCAAACGGATGGGATGGCTGAATTCGTCGATGTCGTACCGGAAACGGATGCGGTCATCCAGGATTGGGCTGTGGCCGGATCTCAAGTTTTCGCTTCTTACCTGCGTAACCTCAAGACCGAAGTAGATGTGTTCAATCTAAGTGGCGAGCGACTGGCCTCGTTGCCGGTTGAGCCCGACAGTACCGTCCGCCTCCATGCGGGAGGGAAGGATTGCGATGCGCTGTTGTTCGAGCAGGAATCGTTTACGCAGCCCATAGAGATTTACCAGTACTCCCCCGCAAATGGCAGGGTCCATCGTTGGGCAAGTCACCGCGTCCCGCTTGACTCGAAGCAATTCACGCAATGCCAAGTATGGTTCTGTGCCAGGGATGGAACCCGCATTCCCATGTATCTGGTAGGGCGCCACGACGTTTTTGAGGCAGGCCCGCATCCGTGCGTGATGACCTCGTATGGCGGCTATGGCGTTGCGATGACACCCCAGTTCAGCGTCTTCGTGACTTCGCTGCTGGAGCGAGGGTGCCTTTTCGCGCTTCCTAATATTCGGGGAGGTTCAGAATTTGGAGCCAAATGGCACGAATCGGCCAAACGGCGGAAGCGGCAGGTTGCCTTTGACGATTTTATTGCGGCAGCAGAGTGGCTGATCGAATCGCGTCGTACGGAGCCCGAAAAGCTCGCCATATTCGGCGGCTCCAATTCCGGTCTTCTGGTGGGTGCGGCCATGACGCAACGGCCCGAGCTGTTTCGGGCCGTGCTTTGCATGGTCCCCATGCTCGACATGTTGCGTTATCACCTCTTCGATCATGCGCACGTATGGAAGTCCGAATTTGGCGCCGCGGATGACGTTCGAGACTTCACTGCCTTACTGGGCTACTCTCCGTACCACCACGTACGACCGGGCACCGCCTACCCGGCAGTCATGTTCGTGTCGGGCGATTCCGATCAAAACTGCAACGCTCTTCACACGCGAAAAATGACGGCCCGGCTGCAGGCTGCCAATGTTTCGCCGCACCCGATTGTTTTGGATTACGAAACCCATCGCGGGCACTCGCCCGTGCTCCCCCTTACCACTCGTATCGAAGCTCTTACGAAAAGGATCGCGTTCATTTGCGATCAGTTGAAATTGCCGGCTTAGCCAGGAGACCTTATGCGAGCCCTGACGCTTCACGCTTATCTACGGCTGCTGTATTTCGAATTTCTTTTTTTCAGAGGAACATTCGCGGATATGTATGGCAAAGTGCGGAGTTTTCCGCTCAACCTGGGGCGACCGGCGCTCGAAGCCACAGAAGCCATCTGCGCCGCGGTGGATAGAGCCTGCGTGTGGTACTGGAAGCCCGTGCTATGTCTGCAGCGCTCCGCCGCCACCGCCTGCCTTCTGAAAAGCCACGGCGTTTCTGCCGAACTGGTGATTGGAGTTCAGCCTCGGCCGTTCAGAGCGCATGCCTGGGTTGAGGTAGGAGGGAAGGTCGTGAACGACAAGCCGTACGTCACTGAAATCTACACCGTGTTGGACCGCTGCTGAGGGTTCAAGCCCACAGCTTAAAGGTGAGAAAGATGAGCGCACAATTCGGAAAGTTCAATTTCGATGGTAAGCCCGCTACTCCGGAGGATCTGAGGGAAGTTCGACCCGCACTGGCGCCTTACGGGCCGGACGGGGAAGGGCAGATTTGCCAAGGCAGCGTTGCCATCCTGTATCGGGCTTTTCACACCACGAACGAGGCCGTGAACGAAGTGCAGCCTCTCACGCTGCCCGCAGGAACAATACTCACCTTCGACGGAAGGCTCGACAATCGCCAGGAACTGATCGAATTGCTTCATTGGCGGAATCCCGCACTCGCTGCCGATTCGTACCTGGTTGGGGCGGCTTATGACGCTTGGGGGACTGCCTGCTTTTCCAGGCTCATCGGCGACTGGGCTTTATCGTTGTGGGATCCGGCCACGCAATCTGTGGTACTGGCCAAAGACGCGATCGGTTGCCGGCATCTCTACTACGTCCTCAGCCGCGATGAGATCATCTGGAGCAGCACTCTCGACCTGTTGGTGCGCCCGCCGTACAGGCGGTTCGCACTGAATGAAGAGTACGTCGCAGGATGGTTTTCCTTCTTTCCCGCAGCCCACCTTACTCCCTATGCGGATATTCATGCGGTGGAACCTTCTACCTGGGTCCGGATCCAAAATGGCCGGCGCGTGATCTGCAAATACTGGACATTCGACCCCCGCAAAAGGCTCAAGCGGATGAGTGACGGCGAATATGAAGAAGCGTTTCGAGCCGCTTTCGCGCAGACGGTGCGCCGACGCTTGCGGTCCAGTTTTCCCGTATTGGCGGAATTGAGTGGTGGAATGGATTCTTCTTCGATCGTATGCGTAGCCGACCTCCTGCTCGATGAGAACCACGCCGAAAACGTTCGCCTGGACACGGTTTCCTATTTCAACGACACAGAACCCAACTGGAATGAAAGACCTTACGTTACCGCGGTGGAACAAAAGCGCGGCCGGACAGGATGTCACATCGAGGTTGGCAAGGAATCGAGGTTGGCCTCGATCTCCGATGAAAGTCTTGCCATAACTCCGTTCTCGATCAGTTCTCCGAGCGCGACGGGCAACGCCTTTGCCGAGTGCGTGGCGCAGAACAGCAATCGGGTGTTGCTTTCTGGAATCGGAGGCGACGAGGTTTGCGGCGGCGTTCCCACTCCCGTGCCTGAACTGGCGGACCTGCTGGTCGGAGGCAATCTCAGCCAACTCGCGCGCCAACTGATGCAATGGGCCTTGGCCCGAAGGCAACCGTGGCCGTATCTCCTGGCCGAAACGATGCGGGCCTTCCTTCCTGTCGTTTTCTCCGATCCATTGCCGAAAAGCTCGCAGGCCTGGCTGACCGCAGATTTCGTCAGACGCAACCGCGAGGCCATCCAGGGCTATCCGGTTCGCTTCCGATTCTCTCGGGCTCTGCCAAGCTTTCAAGCCAACGTTTCCACGCTCAATCTCCTGCAGCGCCAGATGGCCTGCGTCAGTGTCTCGATTTCGCCATTGTACGAGAAGCGTTATCCCTACCTGGACCGGGATTTGCTGGAGTTCATGTACTCGGTTCCGCGGGAACAACTGGTACGTCCGGGACAGCGGCGCTCGCTGATGCGGCGGGCGTTGATCGGAATCGTGCCGGAGACCGTATTGAATCGAAGACGGAAAGCTTACGTGGTGCGAAGCGCAATGGCATCCCTGTCTCGTCGATCGCTGGAGATCCTCGACCACGGCGATCCGCTGATTTCGGCCACGCTGGGCATTGTCGATTCTGTGGCGCTGCGCAGGTCTGTCCGTGCCGCCTTGAATGGCCAGGAGGCGCCGGTGGTGACGCTGTTGCGCACTTTCGGTATTGAAGTCTGGTTGCGAAACATCGAGCGTTCTTTCGGTCGAATTGAGTTCGCGACGAGGGCAGGGAATTCGTCCGCCACAGGCAATCTCTCAGCTGAGAAATCTAAGGGAAAGGAGGTAAAACCCAATGCTTTATGCGAAACCTGAGGTCGTTCCAACCGGTTCTGCGATGGCTCTGATTCAGGGAAGCATGCTGAAAAAGCCCTACAGTTCGGTCCAGGACTCGTCACAAGGAGACGACAACAAGGACGCTACAGCTCCCGCGTACGAAGCGGATGAGTAGAAGCGCAGCCGGTAACGCGTTCGTCCGACCGCGTTGCGACTGAAACCGGAAACGCTTGGCATCAAGGAGGAATGTCATGAGGTACGAAAAACCTGAAATTCTCTGGCGCGGAAGCGCACTCGCTTCCGTTCAGGGAGGCTCAATCCACAAGCCCTTCAGCAGCTGGCAGGATTCGTCCCCGCACGATGACAGTAAGGACGCAACTGTCCCAGCCTACGAAGCCGACGAGTAGCCTCATGGGGCGTACCCGCAAGAAAAACCGCAGGGTGCGCCCTTTTTTTCGAGTTGTCATTCTGGCATTGTTATCGATCGCTTGCCGGCGGCTGACAATGCCGCTTTAGGGCACGCGGCACCCTCGCATAGATTCTGAAGGGAAAATCCAGTTCATCCCCCACTTTGCCTTCGAGGCCGAGGATGATGCTGCGCGGTGCGGTCGAGTGTTCCGGTCCGAGAACTTCGCCTTCCCCAATCAGCTTCCAAAGGCCCTGATCATCCTGCATCGCGTCCGCGTTTTCTGCCGTGCCATGCCTGGAGCCGAAATCAATGCGAGCTAGGACCGGACCAATGATGCCGTAGGACGATTTGTTGGTTACCGTCAGATCGAAGATCACATTCTTCTGAATGCGATCGAAGCGAACGTTTGCAATATGACTGACCAGCAGATCGGAAACGTCTCCAAGGCCGGTAAGCGAAACGGACGGCTGAAGACCCGGCTCCTCCACAGAAATCTTCGCCGTCCACAAGCTGGTCGGCCCATTGGCCACCTCGTTCCAGACTGCATGGAAATTTCCGTCGCGGTCAGCCGCCAGCGCGTTACCCAAGGGCACGCCAGAGACTCCCGGCCCAAGGGCAAGAATTTTCAGGGGATCGAGCTGGCTTGATCTTGCATTCCAGCTTGGGGGAGTGATGAACAAGCGGCGCTCGTCCACGAAAGGAATTTCGGTCTCAACGTTCGGGGGCGTAAGCGGTATGACTGCCGCAAGCGAATCGCCCTGATCGGCGGAAATGCCGAAGTAGGCGCGTTCCCCGGTCTCTCCGTACCAGAGGAAGCCGAGAATTCCTTCGCGGTTAACCGCCAGCGATGCGCTGGCAGGGCGCATATCCCAGGCGGCGCCATCAGGCGGCCTCACGCTTTTTACACTCCAGGTTTGCCCGCTGTCCCGGGAAAGGCCAAGCATCAACTTGCTTTTCTTGCTCGAACCGTAGCGAGGCGTCCAGCAGAGGTAGGTAATCCCGCGCCCGACATCCTCTGCGAGCCCGCCTGGAATGCCCGGGACATCCGCCTCCTCGACAGAAACCTTCCGCAAGGACCGGCCTCCGTCGTCCGATCTGCCCACCAACACGGAAAATCTGTGGGCGGAATTGCCGGTTGCCGGGTCAGCAACTTCGCGATCTCCCATGAACGCCGCCAGCGCCGTACCGTCGTCCAGCACGATGGCATCAGAGGGAAATTTGGAGGGAAAGCGCACCCCCGTGTCCCCGAGATTGAATCTGCCAGCCGTGACGGAGAGGCTTGTTGAAGGCAGTTCCCGACGCGCCGCCAGGAAGGGTGTTTTCGCGATCTCCTGCTCGTTCGTATCGTCGCCGGCCGTATTCGCGAAAATGTAAACCGTTCCGCGATTCTGTCCCCCGGTGGCATCCACAGCGACCGCTGTGTAATCGAAGAACGGCTCAATGGCGATATTCTGCCAGTCGCCGCCTCCATCCGCAGAACGATACAGATGCATGTTTCCCATTTGCGGCAGGCCGTGGGAAGTGTCGGTCACTCCGGTGACAAAGTAAGCCACGTGGGCCGGGCCGAAGGCGCAGGATTCCTCGCTGACCCACTGGCTGTTCGAGTCGACCAGGGCTTCATGCCAGGTGTCTCCGGCATCGGTGGACTGGTAGACGTATCCCTCATACGCCGCGCCGCGGCGCTGATCAGCGCGAAAGCCGCAGACGATCAGGTTTGCGGCCGACTCCGGATCGGCCGCCACGACCACCTGTCCGTGATATCCGGTGTTAGCCGGGTTCAAGGGAGTGCGCGGCCCCACACGCACGATGCGGGTTCCATTCACCGTATGCAATTGAATGCCTGCGCGCTCAACCTGTGCTGGCACCCCTTGGGGCGTCAAGGCAAGCGACACCGAGACACAAGCAAACAAGAGCGGGACAAGAACAGAAGCCGCAAAAACAGACGAGAGCGCGCGGAACATAAAAAGAAATTTCCTTGGAATAAAGAGTCGAGCTGCGCAGAGACTCAAAAAACGAAGCGCAGGGCAAACTGCAGGGAACGCGCCCCGCCCATCTGATAGAGCGAACTCAACCCGAACAGGCTGTTGGCGAGGGTGGCGGTGGACTGCCCGAAGCTGCAGCCAGGCCCGGAGGAGGGCAGGCAATAGGTGGAATTAATGGTTCCGAAGTTCGGGTGGTTGAAGACGTTGAAGGCTTCGGCACGGAATTGAAGTTTCAATTTTTCGTTTAAGGCAAAATTGCGGCGCAGCGCAAGATCCATCTGCCACACGCCGAAGCCGCGCACAAAATTTCGCGGGGCGTCACCTGGGTTATTGCCGGAAGGCAAAGCAAACGCATTCGGGTTAATGGCCCGTCCACCCGGACAGGGCAGCCCATAGTACAAGGCTGCACATTGCGAACCGGAAATGTAATCCGGCACGCCGGCGACTACATTGAGACCGGAATTGAAGCCCTGTCCGGTCATTGGGTCGAAGACCAAGTTTCCGTTCAAGGTGACAGGAAAGCCGGTGCGGGCGGTGAAGCGGTCATCCAGTCCCCAGTGCCCGAGTATCAGCCCTGCCGCGCGCGAGGCGGAAAACGGCGCGGGCAGGTCGTAAGACAGGGCACTCGAAAACTGCTGCCGGACATCAAAGTCAGAATTGCCTCGCTCGTAGGGAACCACAAAATTGTACGATCCGTAATCGATCGCATGCCCCCAGGTATAGGAGGCGAGGGCTTGGAGACCGCCGGAAAACCGGCGCTGGTATTGCAACTGAAGAGCGTCGTAGTCGGATGTAAGTCCGTTTTGAATAAAGGCAATGCCGGATGCGAAGCTGGGATTGAGCGACTGAGAAGCAACCGTTTGTTCTTCTAGAAGCCGTGATCCGCGGGCTCCCACATAAGAGGCGGTAATGCTTTGCGCATTTCCAAGGGCCTGCTGCAAGCTGGCATTCCATTCGAGCGTGTATGGCAGCTGGAGATGAGGCGAAAATCCATAGACGCTGACCGAGTAGGGAGCGACGGGAGGATTGACGATGGTGGGAGTAGCTTCGGCGGCTGGCAAGGGAAAAGATGCGGGAGATCCCGCTAATGCCCCAAACAGCGGAGTCATGGCGGAAAACCCAGGCCCGTTATAGCCGATGGAACCCAATTGCTGAGCGGTATCGAAAAAGACGCCACCGCCTCCACGGGCCACCAGTTCATGCCCGGGTGAATTACGCAGAATGACGGCGGCGCCGAGCCGGGGCGCGAAGTTGAACCATGAAGTCTGCCATAGCGGCGTTCCTTCGGGAGCCAGCGAAACCGAAGCCACATCACCAATATGACCAGCCAAAGTGTAAGGCAAGTTTCCTGGCGAGGCGCCGGG
Source organism: Binatia bacterium (assembly GCA_035538435.1). Lineage (GTDB taxonomy): Bacteria > Acidobacteriota > Terriglobia > Terriglobales > Acidobacteriaceae > Sulfotelmatobacter. The sequence continues at coordinate 2,310 of DATLKM010000076.1, read as the reverse complement.
CGCCGGATTAAGTTCCCAACGCAATCCCAGGGAAAGCGTGGCCCGCGGATTCAGCTTCCATTCATCCTGGGCGAATAAAGAAAGATTGCTGTAAATCGGATTGGCGGGTGCGTTCGAATCTCCAAAACCGAAGTCGACGCTGTTTGCCTGTACCGAAGTGGAGAAGAAAAACCGGTAAACCACCGATGGACTTTCCACAAAGACCCCAGGATCAAGCCGGCGAAAGTCGGCGCCCAGTTTCAGATGATGCGCGCCAAACGACCAGGAAACCGTGTCCACCAGGTTCCATTGTTTCTGCTTTCCCAGATTATCGTGCTGGGTAATGGTGGCGGAATGAAACTGCGAGGTGCCAATCCCGAAATACAACCCAACCTCGACATCGTGATTGGCACCTGCCCCCCCGGTAAACCCCTGCAAGGCGAAGAGGTTTACGGGCGCCGCACCTCCAAAACTTCCTGGCGCGGCCGAAATGGTTTCATCATTCGTGCTGAAGTTCACTCGGAACTCGTTGCTCAAGACGTTGGTCAAAGTGCTCGTTGCCCCGAGAGTATAGGTGCGGGTCGTAAAATTCGTGGCATTGAGAACCGAAGGCACTCCAAAATCGTGAAACGAGTGATTCGAACTGGTGTCGCTGAAGCGAAAAAAAAGCCTGAGCTTGTCGTTGATTCCGTGGTCCAGGCGGACGCTGGTCGCATCGATTTGACTTGGGCTTGAGGAAGCTCCGACAAACTCAGCAAATCCGGTACCAAGATCGGCGCCGTTGGCCAGAGGATAAGCGTCGATCACCGCCTGCAGAGGCGGGGGAGTAGTGGCGCGCAACTGGGCGTCAGGAACATACGAGACCGTGGCGGCTTGCGGCTGGCGCAGGCGCAAGCCTTCATAAGAAAAGAAAAAGAAAGTCCGGTCGCGGCCTTGATAAAGGCGGGGAAGGGAGACCGGGCCGCCGAGTGTGCCGCCAAAATCATTTTGTCGCAACGCCGGCAGCGGCTGAGCAAAATAATCATTGAACCAGTCGTTGGCATCAAAGAAATCGTTGCGCACATAGTCAAAAGCCGTGCCGTGCCACTGGTTGGTTCCAGAGCGGGTGGCGAAGGAGAACTGCCCGCCGGGATTGCGGCCATATTCGGCGGAATAGGACGAACTCTGCACCCGGAATTCCTCCAGCGCATCCACTGAAACCAGGCCCTGGGTCGTGCCGAGTGCGGTGGAAGCGGGCAGGGAACCGCTTACTCCACCAGCATTGGTGGAGAGTGCAAAGGTGCCGATGTTGGCGCTGACTCCGTCGACCGTGTAGTAGTTCGACTCAGTGCGCTGGCCGTTGACGCTAAATTCTCCGGTTACGCCAACGTTGACGCCGGCTTGCGGGCTGTTGGTGACAATGCCAGGGGTCAGCAGAATAAGGTCTTGGAAGCTGCGGCCGTTCAGCGGCATGTTCTCGACGTAGCCGCGATCGATCACCGTGCTGACCGCAGCGCTTTCAGTGTTGACCAGGGGCGCGCCGCCCTCCACGGTGACAATTTCGTGGAACGCTCCGACCGGCAGCGTGAAATTGAGCGAAAGCGCGTCCTGTAGGTTGAGCACGATGTCAGGCTTAACGATGGTCTTGAAGCCTACCTTCGAAACCTGAAGGCGATACGGTCCCGGAGGCAGGTCGGCGAGCACATAAATCCCGTCCGAGTTGGTCGTGGCGGTGAACTGTGTGGCCGTGACGTCGTTTACCGCAAGCACTTCAGCGCCCTTCACCGCGGCGCCTGAAGCGTCAGCTACGAATCCGTTGATGGTGGCGCTAGTCGTTTGCGAGATCAGGCTTAAGGGCATCCCGAACGCGCAGACCAGCAGGAAAACAAAAGGGGGAAGGCGCATGTCAGCTCCAACGAATTACGGAATTCTCAACCACTCATCCGTTAAATTCGCGGGAAAGCTCCGAGTGAGCACCACGGAACTTCAGATTTTATTTTAGGACGGAGCAGCGAACCCGCATGGCCGGTATACCGGACAGAACGGCGCTCACGGGTGATTGGGATTGACCTTCAAATATGTAAACAGGAGAGCTCGGTCGCTGGGTTTGTGGCTGCCGCCCTGGGGCTCGACAGTCACGAATACGGCATCGATCTGGGCCAGGGTTTTCGGGTCGTTGCATTTCAGAATCCAGCGTTTTCTGGCGGCGTTGTCTTCATAGAAAATGCCCAGGCTAAGCGCCTGCTGGCGGTCGGGACCACGCCGGCCCCAGGCCTGGAACGTGCTGACCTGTTTCAGTCCCGCCTGTTGATCGAGATCATAGGCATAAAAGATAAGCGACTTGCCCCGGGT
>DATLKM010000075.1:0-27715 GCA_035538435.1 Binatia bacterium | reverse complement strand
CTTCGGTTGCAGCGTCTGCGCGATCATGACCTGGCGCTTGAAATTCTCCATCATGTTCGCATCCAGCCGCACTTCAGTCGGCTTCCGTGCCAGCGTCATGGTGTCGATTTTGTCCTGTAGTTTGAGCAGAGCGTAGAAAAGATTCTCCGGGCGCGGCGGGCAACCGGTGACGTACACATCCGTGGGTACGATCTTGTCGACGCCCTGCAACACGGCGTACGTATTGAACGGCCCCCCGACCGACGAGCAGGCGCCCATCGAGATCACCCACTTGGGGTCCGGCATCTGGTCGTAGATGCGCTTCACCACCGGCGCCATTTTCAACGTGACGGTGCCGGCGACGATCATCAGGTCGCTCTGCCGCGGGCTGGGGCGAAACACTTCCGAACCAAAGCGCGCAATATCGAAACGAGCGGTGGACGAGGCGATCATCTCGATCGCGCAGCAGGCTAGGCCAAAGGTCATCGGCCACACGGCCGATTTGCGCGCCCAGTTGAAAACGTAATCGACCGTGGTGATGAGAAAATTCTTCTCGAATTTATTTTGCAGCCAGCTCATGAAGTGCCCTCGGCGAGTATTATAGCCCCGACCGGCCGGGCGAACGTGATGGGGTTTGTTCCGATTTACCGGATGCGGCGGGACGCTGCTGGTGCACTTTTATTTCAGGATTTCGGAGGGAGACGATGGCGAACAAATTTGGGAGCGATATTCTGATCCAATGGCCGGACACAAAGCAGGCGGCCCAGTTTTACGTCGAGCGCCTGGGATTCGAGATCACCGATCCTAACCCAAAGATGATCGGTCTGCATGGCAAACACATCAATTTGTTTATCGAACCCGGTCCGCCGCTGGGGCCGGTTTTCGAAATAACCGTCGACGACGTTGAAGAAGCCAAGGCGCAGCTGGTGCGGGCGGGGTGCGAGATCGTCAAAGACGAGCCGCATTTTCCCCGGTGCTACATCAAGGATCCATACGGCTTGATTTACAACCTGACGGCCTAGCACGGCGTTGTTCTCTTCGGGAGAGTTGCCCGCGGTTCTCCTGCTCGGCTACAAATAGATATTCATGAACCCGCAATCTGCGGCGGATGCGCGTCGCGTCAACATTATTAACCGGCTCATAAATGTGTGGACTGGCATTCGGACTTCTTTTTTCTGGCTGGTCGCCATTGCGCTGTTCCTCCGCGTGGGCTGGATCATCGTCGGCCACACCTACAAATTCAAGGCGTCAGAAAATAATTTCAGCTTCGGCTGGGAGATGGGACGCATTGGCGCGGCCATCGCCTCCGGGCGCGGGTTTAGCGACGCGTTCGGCGAACCGACCGGGCCCACCGCCTGGGAACCGCCGCTTTATCCCTATTTGACCGCCGGCGTGTTTCGCTTCTTTGGGATTTATTCGCACGCGTCGGCATTCGTTCTGCTCACCATCAACAGCATTTTTTCGGCGCTTACCTGCATTCCGATTTTCCTGATCGCCCGGCGAATTTTCTCCGAAAGAGTTGCCGTCGGCTCGGCCTGGACCTGGGCGCTATTGCCATACGTCATGGTCTGGTGCACGCGCTGGGTCTGGGAGACGAGTCTCTCCGCGCTGCTGATGGCCGTGATTTTCTGGCTGGCGTTGACCCTGGAAGACCGTGACGGTTTGAAACCGTGGGCCGAATTCGGATTGCTTTGGGGAATCGCCGCGCTGAACAGCACAGTTCTGATTGCGTTCTTGCCGGCTTCGGGATTGTGGGCGTGGTATCACCGGGCGCGGCGCGGCAAGAAATCGTTCCCTGGAATTGTGCTGGCCGCGGCGATTTTCGTAGCTTGCGTCACCCCGTGGACCATCCGCAACTACCAGACTTTCGGCAAATTTATTTTCGTTCGCGACAATCTTGGCGCGGAACTGCGCCTGGGCAACGGTAAAGGCGCCGACGGCACCTGGATGCAATATCTGCACCCGACCCAGGACTTGTACGCCATGCGCCAATACCAGGCGATGGGGGAGATCGCCTACATCGCAATGCGCAAGCAGCAGGCCGTCGACTATATCAAAGCCGACTATGGCCGCTTCGCGGTGTTGTGCCTGAAGCGCTTCATTTATTTCTGGGCGGGACCGCCCCGGCTGGCTCAGGTCTGGTGGCTGGCGCAAGTAAAGAATTCGCTGTTTCTGGCTTCGTCGGTGCTGATGTTCTGGGGACTTGGCCGCGCCCTCCGGCAGCGCCGGCCCGGCGCGTGGCTGCTGTTCTGGCTGATCTTGCTTTATCCCGCGATTTACTACGTGGTCTTTCCCGGCCAGCGCTACCGGCATCCCATTGAGCCGGAGATGACGATCCTGGGTGTTTATTTGTTGACCGAAGCCGGCCGGCCCAAGCGGGAAGAAAAAATACCCGGGACGACCTGAAACCAGGCCCCTATTTCTGGTGCGTCAATTCGATCTTCAGCACGTGAATCTGGTTCGCCTTCGCGTCCAGGACCCCGGTGATCGTGACCCTCTGTCCTTCAAAGCCATGCACCAGGTCGGCGCGGTCCAGGCCGTAAACATCGGGCCCCGACGAAAGGACCAGATGGCCGCCGAGATGGTTGATACAGTACACGGAGCAGGTATTGGAAGTTCCCCCCATGGACTTCGACTTCAGCATCTCCTGGTGGGAGCGCGTGAGCGAGTGAATGTTCAGCGCGCATTGGCTGTCGGAAACTTCCCCATGATATAGCTTCGCATCCTGGGCCGCGGCCCATGCGGCTAGGGCCAATAATCCTGCGGCACACCACCTGGCGGTTGGCTTCATAACATGCTCTCCTTGCCTCCGGTGCTACGGCAGCACCGTAAATTTCATGTACATGCCTTCATGGTCCTCACTGCAGATTACCGTGCAGACCACGATATATGCTCCCGCCTCCGCAGGAGCGGTCAACTGATATTCCTGCACGCCCGGCTTGAACAGCAGGTCCCAGCCCTCCACTTTCGTCCGATCCGCAGCCCGCAGCAGCGTAAATCCATGAATCGATCCGTCCCGGTTCCAGGATTTTCCCCGATGGGCGGTTACTCGCAGAAGGAGTTGCTCTCCCGCTTTGACGGTTATCTCCGGAGTTTTTTTGCCGGCAATTTTGTAGCGGCTGTCGCTGTCGGCCACCAGTTCGATCAGGTGCGGCCGCGCGGGCGCGGTCTGTGCCATCCCCGGCAGCACGACCGCCCCCACCAACGATATGAGCAGATAGCTGATCCGGGTTCGCGTCATGCTTTCGGGGATTCGCCTTACTGAGTCATATAGAACAGCACCAGCCGCATATCTTCGTCGGTAATCGTGGCCCGCACCCGCATGTGGCGGAGAACCGTCGCCATCATGCGCGGGGGAAACTTTTGCGGCGCCGAATGGCAGCGCCCGCAGTTGGCCCGGTAGCGAAACTCGCCCTGCACGCGCATCGCGTCCGCGTTGTGAGTCGCAGTGACCGCGGCCGTGACCGTGTTGTTCTTCGGCGAAGCGGAACTCTCCGCGAACAGCACACTCGACAACAGGAGCCAACTCGCACAGACAAGCGCGAAGAGAACCGCCACGGAGATCTTCATGGCCCGACCCTCCCTAATGGAACCAGGAAGCGATAAGCAATTCCCGCGCTCCATAGATTTTGATTCCCCGCCGGGCTGAATTGCCGCCCGTAGCCGGCCACCGCCTTCAGGCCATCTTTCAGAAAATAATTCAGTCCAAATTCCCCTTCGCGCGTGTTGGCCGGCGCCAGGCCGAGAGCGGCGGATTCATCGGCGCCGATAGAACCGCTGAAGAACTGTTCGGCGCGCCCGGCCAATTCCAGGTGGCGAAGCGTTCTCCGCGCCACAGGAATTTGACTGAGTCGGTAGGCCGCATCGATCCAGTAGCCGCTGCCCTGGTTTGACCTCGCGTACTCTGAGTGCATGCTTAATGGCAGCTTCGCCGGCTGCCAGGCAAAATGAAATCCAAATTGGTTCGCGCGCGCATCCTGCAACTGCTTCATCCACGAGCCGCCCACTTCCAGGCGCAATCCCGGGAAGAACAAGCCAAACCTGCCCCCGGCCACGCGGTCCGATTCCAGGTTGTTGTGGCTTGTGCTTACGGCGGAGCCATACACCGCGTAATTCAAGTTCACTGCTCGGGACGCAGCGAACCCGCCCCGCAGCATCAGGCCGTCGCTCGATTCCGGCGTCAAAGGTAGAATCAGCGGGTCTTGCTGCAGGCTGCGAATCCAGATGGGGTACAAGCGCTCGTTGAAAATTCCAAACGGCGTGAGGAATCGGCCCATGCTCACCGTCAAGTACGGATTGGCGATGAAATCCAATTGCGCGTAGTCGAGATTTTTGCTGACCGGCCCTCCGTAAGGTCCTCCATCCGGAGGCCGCTGAAATGCTCCTTCAAATTCGGCGCGGGACTCAAGCAGCCAGCGGTCGCCCAGGGGAACCAGCAGCACGGGATTGATCTGCCCATCCCACTCGTTCTGCCCCGCGGTAACAAACGAGAACGCGCCCATGCTGCCGCTGAGGACCGGCACCGGCCTTTCGCCCGCCTCCTGTCCGTTGGTCCTGGCGCCGGCCAGGAAGGACCAGATGAGCAGCCACACACCGGCGGCGATTCGGCAAGCTTGAAGGAACCGTCCGGACAGTCCCGATTCTTGATGGTTGCACTGCAAGAACAACTCCTCAAAAGGCCTTTGATGTGATTGTGATTCGCCCTGCGAAGAAGGGGAACATCACCGAGGTAACTCATTTCAAGAGGCCAACGCCTTCCCCGAATACGCCTGTGGATGCCCGGCGAAAACCGGCATTGCGGGAGCCGTGCGCCGGGTCGCTCGATCGAGTGGCGCAACTCACCATTCCTTACCACCGGCGTCTAATCCCCTGAACCTGGAGGAAACAATGACTCAGCATAAACAGCCCACTCTCTGGTCACGCGCTGCCATAGGAACTCTTGCGCTGTTTGTTCTCGCACTGGGAGCGCGCGCCGCCGACCGCCGCGACTACACCGAAGATTTTCACCAGACTTATGCCATCTCTCAAGACGGCCGCGTCGAACTCGACAACATCAATGGTGACGTGCACATTTCCACCTGGGACCGCAACGAAGTCAAAGTTGACGCCGTGAAATATGCGGGCAGCAAGGAGCGGCTGGACGAAGCGAAGATCGAAGTCGATGCGGGCAAGGACTACGTTGCCATCCGCACCAAGTATCCCGACCACGACCACAATTTCAACTGGGGTTCGCGCAACAATCCCGCCGGCGTGGAATACACGCTTACGGTGCCGCGGGGCATTCGACTCGACGAAATCAAACTCATCAATGGCGGGCTCGACATCACCGGTGCGGCGGGCGAAGTGCACGCCTCGTGCATCAACGGAAAATTGCTGGCCCGCAATCTTTCCGGCCGGGCCGAACTCTCAACCATCAACGGCCGTTTGGAGTCGAGCTTCGACCAGCTTCCGTCATCTTCACTCGAACTCAGCTCGGTCAACGGTTCTGTGGATTTAACGATTCCTTCTGACTCGCAGGCGCGGATCGAAGCTTCCACGGTTTCCGGCGGAATTGAAAATGATTTCGGATTGCATGTGAATCATCATCGCTACGTAGGCCATGACTTGCGGGGTGAGTTGGGCAGCGGCGGCGCGCGCATCAAAGTTTCGAACGTGAATGGCCGCATCGAAATTCACCACGCGTCCGACGGAAAATCCATGAGCCCGGTGAAGGACTTGAGTCATCGCGACAACGACGATGATGATAGTGAGCTTTGAGCGGCGGCGCTGCCCTGCAAACGCTTTGAAAGGGCGCGGCTTCAGCGATCATAGAGAGCCCGGCCAGTTTCATAACCTTCGCCGAAGGATTCGAATTCAATAAATCGCATACCCCGGCGCTGGAGTCCGCAAATCGGGCTTCGACGCCATCAGCAACAACGCGCCCTCGCGCTTGAATGCGCGCAGATCCTCTAAAGAATGAAACGACTTCGTCTTGTAATCATCCGGCGTCGGCGTGTCATCGGGGACCTGCACGGCTTCTACATTTTCGAAGGCATGTTTCTTGAGCAGATCGACGTATTCCGCCGCCGAGCGCACGTGCACCGGAACCTTCAGCTTGTCGACCCACTGCAATGAATATTGGTTGTCGCGATAAAGATTGATCAGAATGAACAGCCTTCCGCGCGGCGCCATCACGCGAAACAACTCCATGAGCGCGCGATCCTGATCGGGATAGTAGTAGAACGATTCGACCGACAGAACCTTGTCGAAAAAATTCTCCTCCCACGGAATCTGCTGCGACGAGCCCCAGACGTAGAGCACATTGTCGAAGTCTTTGGAGGCCGCGCGCGCCGCGCGGATCATCTCGTCGGAAACATCGAGGCCGACGACCTGCCCGAAACCGGCCGGGCCTTCCCCGACCAGCCGGGCCAGCAGGCGCGTCGCCCAGCCGGAGCCGCAGCCGAGATCGAGCACGCGCTCGCCCGGGCGCAGATTCATGCGGCGAATCGTTTTGGCGGTGATATCGAGATGGTGCTGCTCCATCTTGGCGCCTTCGCCGGCTGTGGCCCAGCGGTTGAATTCCTGCTGAAGAATTTCGTCGGGGGTGAGCGATTTGTCGGGCATGGAACAATCTTATCCCGCGGATATACTATCCCGCGCTAGGTCCCACGCCCCTCTGACAAGAGCGCGGGGGGGCGGGATGACGGGTGGAAATAGGAGCCCGCGGGTGGCTTCCCTCACGGCGCACGAACGATGAATTCTGTCGTTCCCAGTCACGCTATTGTGCTACAGTCTTTTTCCACATGGCTGCCAGCCCGCAGGATCCCGCCCCCAAACCCGGCCCGCTTTATTGCCCGAACTGCGCCAAAGAAGTCAACGATCCGCTTACCTGCGGCGATTGTGCGGCGGTGATTTGCCGCCAATGCGGCACGCCACTAGAATCTCCCGACGAACTGGGCATCGGGTAATGGCCCCCGCCGCCACTTCCACCACCGATGTTCAATCACCCCCTGTCCAACCCACCCTGGTTCGCGGACTCAGCCTGCTCGATTCCGTTCTGCTGCTGGTCAGCGGCATCATTGGCTCTTCGATTTTTCTCACCGCGAAAGATATTGCCGGGCCCCTGCCGCATCCTGTCATGTTTCTGGGAGTATGGGTGATCGGGGGCGTCATCTCGCTTTTCGGCTGCGCCGCGTTTGCCGAACTGGGATCGATGTTCCCGGAGTCCGGCGGTCAGTACGTTTATTTGCGCGAAGCCTACGGCGACCTGGTCGCGTTTCTTTATGGATGGATGCTGTTCGCCGTGGCCAACGGCGGCACCATCGCGGCCTTGTCGGTGGCTTCCGCCGCCTATACCGGCCAGGTTTTTCCCGCGGTGGCGCAGGAGCACGTGGTTTTTTCGCTGCTGGGCATTGCCATCACGCGCACGCATTTGTTTGCGCTGTTGCTGATCGCGGTTCTCACCTGGGTCAACGTGGTCGGATTGCGCTGGGGCGCGCTGCTTCAGAACGTGTCGACTTGGACCAAGTTCGCCGCCATGGCCGGATTTGTCGTTCTCGGCTTCGCCTTCGGCAAGGGCAGCTGGTCGAATTTCCGTGCCCCCGGCGTGGGTCTGAGCCTGGGCCTGCATCCCGCCCAATTTATTTCGGCCATGGGGGTTGCGCTGATCGCCGTCTTTTTTGCTTATGACGGATGGGTCTACATCACATGGGTCGCGGGCGAAGTGAAAGAACCCCGGCGCAACGTGCCGCGATCGATGGTGCTGGGCGTGCTCGCGGTGGGCGTGATTTACGTGGCCATGAACCTCACTTACTTGTACGCCCTGCCGCTCAACCAGATCGCCCAGCATGAGACCATCGCGCACGCGGCCGCCTCCGTGCTTTTCTCGCCGAAAGCCGCCTTCTGGCTTTCCCTGGTGATTGCTGTTTCCTGCTTCAGCGCCGCCGCTACCTGCACCCTTTCGGGGGCGCGAGTTTATATGGCCATGGCGCAGGATGGAGTCTTCTTCAAGCGCATGGCCGTGATCCATCCCAAGTGGCGGACTCCGGCCTTCAGCCTGATCGGGCAAGGTGCGTGGGCCGCGCTGCTCACCATTAGCGGCCGCTACGATCAGCTGTATACCTATGTAATCTACGGCATGGTGCTCTCCTACACGCTCACCGTGATCGGCATGTTTTTGTTGCGCTGGCGCAGGCCGGATATTCCCCGCCCGTATCGCTGCACTGGTTATCCGTGGATTCCAGCGATCTATGTTCTGGTCGGTGCTGCCTGGACGCTGAATACGATCATCACCCGCCCAGCCGAAGCATTCTGGGGGACGGCAATCGTGTTGGTTGGTGTTCCCGGGTACCTGTATTGGAAGAGACAAGGTCGAGCGGTTGGAACGGACCGATAATTCTACGAATGGGACGGCCCCGATCCTCCGTTCCTACAGGATTTACCTTAGCCACGACCCTGGTTGCTGTTGGATATGCTAGGGTTGCGCTTGTCGCCGGGAAGCTTCCGTCCCCGGTCGGCTTTCGTCGAACTTAGGAGCGTACGGCTATTTCCCTGGACCACGCAAAGTCGCCTGCAACCCGTTACTTCCTCGCGATTCTCGCGGTGGTCCTGGGCCTCCTGCTGCGGCTGGCGCTGGCGCCGCTGTTGGGAAGCCACGCTCCCTTTCTCACGGTTTTCGCTGCCATCATTTTCTCCGTCTGGGTTTGCGGAACCGGTCCGTCTGTCGTCTCCACTTTGATTGGTCTTTTCGGAGTGTGGTACTGGTTCCTTCCACCGGGCGGCACTTTCGCTCTGGTTGAGCCCAAGGGCCAGATTTCCACGATGGTCGGGTTCTTGATTCTTTCCAGCTCGGTCATTGCCCTTGGCGAAGTGGAGAGCCGGGCGCAATCCCGGCTCCGGGCTATGGAGCAGGAGCAGCGCGCACTGGCCGCCGAAGCTGCCTCCGCTACTGCCAAATTCCGCGCCGTCTTCGAGCAGACCACGGTGTTCGCCGGGATCATGAATCTCGATGGCATCTTCGTCGACGCCAATCGATTGTGCCTTGACGTATGCGGTTACACCTCCGAAGAGGTCCTGAATAAACCCTTCTGGGAAACTGCATGGTGGAGAAACCATCCTGAGTCGCAGGAAAAAATTCGCGCCGCGACCCCGAAAGCCAGAGAGGGCGTTCCCTACCGCGAGACTTTGCTTTACTCCTTCGCAGACGGAAGCGAGCACATCGTCGACTTCTCCCTTTTTCCCATTCGCGACCAGGGCGGCGAAGTACTTTTTCTTCATCCCACCGGCGTCGACATTACCGAACTGAAGCGCGTGGAGACCGCGTTGCGGGGCTCCCGCGAGGACTTGGAGCGGACGGTCGACGCCCGCACGCAGGAACTTGCCGCCAGCCTGGCCAGTCTCGAGTTGGAAATCAAGCTGCGCAAGGCCACGGAAAAAGCCCTGCGCGAACTTTCCGCACGCACGCTGCGTTTGCAGGACGAGGAGCGCCGGCGTTTTGCCCGCGACCTCCACGACAGCACGGGGCAGACTCTGGCGGCGCTGAAGATCAGTCTCGGGTCATTGCAGCAACTCATGGCCCAACTTTCCAAAGCTCCGAATTTGGTCGACGACCTGGAGGCGCTGGCTGAACAGGCGCTTCAGGAAATTCGCACCACGTCGCACTTGCTTCACCCGCCCATGCTCGATGAGGTTGGGTTCTCTTCCGCCGCCCAGTGGTATATCGAGGGCTTCACCAAGCGGAGTGGGATCAAGACCAGCCTCGAACTTGGCGCGCGCCCCTCTCTCACCAAAGATGAAGAACTGGTCCTTTTCCGCATTCTTCAGGAAAGCCTGACCAACGTGATGCGCCATTCCGGCAGTTCGGCCGTCGATATCCGGTTCGCTTCCGATCAGAACGACGCGATTCTGTCGATTCGAGACTATGGCAAAGGAATCCCGCCCGATACGCTGGCCAGCTTTCAAGAAACCTCGGCGGGCGTGGGTGTGGGCCTCGGCGGAATGCGCCAGCGCGTTCTCGAGTTGGGCGGCCATCTGAAAGTCGACAGCGACGAGCAGGGAACCTGCATCACCGCCCGAATGCCGCTGAGTAAGGCGCCCGTCGTCAGCGAATCTCTCTCCATCGGGGTGCCGCTCGATCGAGCAGGGTGAGAAGTGGTCAGCTTTCAGCTTCTGGCCAAAGCTTGAACTTTTTTGCTGAATGTCCACTGACGTGCTCAAACGTTAGCCCGCACGCCCTGATGCGTTCCCATCAAACGCTCGTTTTTCCCTCGGATTCTGACTAAGCCGGTGGAGTGACCGATGTTCGCGCCGAGGGTTACGCAAAATTCTTCGAGCGGCCAGATTTCTTCGCCTCGCCGTATTCCGACATCGCTTAGCCATCCAGTGGCGCACTTCGTGTTGCGCATGGATGGCGCCGCAAAACGTTTACTTCCGATTGACTCCTCGTTGACAAGTGCGATCGAGGGCGACTGCAAACTTGTGAAAGCTCGCTCAAACAAAAACGAATTTCTAAAAAATGAATGACGGCGAAACTGCCTCACTCACCAGCTAATTCGGTCTGAATCGGAGACCTGTCTTGATCGCTACGCTCATGGAAATCCTGCAAACTACCCTTCTCGCCCGCCACGCGCAGCATGTCGTGCTCGTGCATTTCCCCATTGCGCTTTTCATTACCGCGCTGGTTTTCGACATCGCGGCGCAATGCAACAGAAAAAGAAGGCACGGCCTTGCCAACGCGGCTTACTACAACCTGCTGGTCGCGGCAATCTCGACCATACCGGTTTTTGCGAGCGGCATTCTCGCCTGGCAATTGCAGCTGGATGGCGAAAAACTGAGAGGCTCGCTGCTGGAACATCTTGCGCTCGGCACGGTCGCCTCCGCGATGATCTGGCTCACCTGGTGGCTGCGGTTTCGCGCCCGACGCCGCAATGAAGCTTTGCCGAAATATTATTTTGCCATCCAGTTGGCCGCAGTCATGTTTGTAATGTTGACCGGGCACCTGGGTGGAATCGTGAGCGGCGTGACTCTGCCCGGCTAAATGAGGCTGACTTCACCGCGGTTCCCTACAATCCGCTCATGTCCCGCCGGGATCGCAAGTTGCGGGTTCGCTCCCGACGCAAGCATTATGGGCAACGCCGTCGTTCGCCGCAACGGAAGTTCAAGGGGGGTTACGGCTTTCCGCCGATCGGCGGCGACGTCGGCTCTCCTACGCGATAACAATTTCCAGGCCGGCGGAGTCCACAAAGGCGCGAAAATCACTATCGCGGGTGATCAATGCCAGACCTCTGTCAATACAGGATTGCGCGATGAGCGCATCCCCGAGGCGCGCCTTGCGTCTCCTCGATAAAACCTTTGCCCGCAAGCGACCGGCGCGCTGCCAATACCCCGGCTCAATTTCCACCAGAGGTATCTGAGTGAGGGTCTCGGCGACATCGGCCGGAAGCAGCGGGTCGCTGAGCAATTCAGTGAGCACCACCGGCAGCATCACCACCTGCCGGTCTTCCAGCGCCCCGTCGAGCAAACGCGTGTCACTGGCTACGTCACCTTCGAGAAACGCAATCCACGTGCTAGTGTCGGCGGCGACCATTCGATTGAAAGAACGGAGACAGAACCAACCGAGCGACCGTCAGCGGTCGGATTTCAGTTCCGCCGCCCTGCGCGAGAACTTTACTTTGCCCTTTAGTTGCCGCAGGCGCCCGTAGGTCTGAGAAGCAGCCACCAGTTGCAGCCCAGCGCGCACCGTCTGCGTAATGCCCGCGCCGCTTGCCTGCTGAGCTCTCTCCAGCAATTCGCCGGGAATTTCTACCGTGATTTTTCGCGGCGTTTCCACACCCGGAATCATACCATACTGGACACCAGCTTCGAGTATGGTGCCACAACGTTTCTCTGATCGCGCCCGCTGCGGCCTTGCGAATGCGCAAAACCGACTTCTCCTTCCCGCTGCCGTCCCACCGCCCGCTGCTACAATGCCCTGTTTCCTTTTAGTTACATTTGTGCTTTTGCGCGCCGCGAACTTGCGGCTGCACAAACGCGTACTGTCTTGTGGGGCAGGTGTCGTAGCGTCCCCAGGCGGAAACCTGTTCCTCACCGCGCTTTCGATGCGGTTCGGAACGACATTTCCCTCGGTTTGGGAAAACGAGAACCGGGAACTGAGAACCAATTTGGAAGACGTCCAGGTAGTGGCGATGCTGGTGCGCCGGTGTGTAGCCGGCGATGCCGCTGCCTGGGAGGAAATCGTCCGCAATTACAACCGCAGAATCTACAACATCTGCTATCGCTTCGCGGGATCGTCCGATGATGCCGAAGACCTGACGCGGGAAGTTTTCATCAAGATGTACCGCACGCTTTCGAGCTATGACAGTTCGAAAGGCGCGTTCGTCACCTGGGTCACCACCATCACCCGCAACCTGCTTGTCGACCATTTCCGCAAGACCAAGCAGGACCGCATGACCGATTCCATCGATGCGGCTGCCTCACCCCACGAGGATGCCCAGCCGCTCAGTGAGCAAATTCAAGACCAATCCGCCCCGCCCGACCACCACGTACGCAGCCGGGAGGTGGGTGAGACGGTTCACGCTGCGCTGGCCAGGCTTTCGCCGGAGCTGCGTGAAGCTGTGATTCTAAGAGACTTACAGGACTTTGACTACAAAGATATCGCCACTGTTTTGAAGGTTCCGGAGGGTACCGTGAAAAGTCGAATAAACCGTGGACGCGCGGAACTTGCGCGCCTTCTACAACGTACCTATAGGCAGGTGATGTGATGTCAGAGCAAACCAGAAGCGGAATGCAGTGCCACGAATTTGAGATCCTGCTCTCGGAGGCCATTGACGGCCTGCTGAGCGGGGAAAAATTCGAGGACTTCCACTCGCACGCCAAGACTTGCTCACTGTGCGGGCCGCTGTTCGCCGAAGTTCAGGCGGGCAGCCACTGGCTGAAAGGTCTCACGGAGGTGGAGCCTCCAGCCAGCCTGGTCAACCACATTCTGGCATCCACAACGGGCGTTGACACCCAACGCCTGCGGGTAAATGCGTCGGCCGCGCAGCCACAGATCACGTGGTGGGAGCGCGCGCAAGCCTGGGCCTCGGCGGCGATCGCACCAATCGTCTCGCCGCTGTGGGGCACGGTTCGGCAGCCGAGATTTGCCATGTCGTTCGGCATGGCGTTCTTCTCCCTGTCGGTGGCGTTGAGCGTGCTGGGCGTCAAGCCCGCCGATCTGCGCCAGCTCAGCTTGCGTCCGGCGGCAATTCGGCATACGTTTTACAACACCGAAGCCCGCGTGGTGCGCTATTACGACAATATCCGGTTCGTGTACGATTTGCAGGCCGCGGCCAGCAAACTGAAGCGCAACGTCGCGCCCGCCGAACCCGCCCCGGACAAGAAGGAGCACAAGAACGACACGACTGAACAGCCCGATCAGAAGCAGGAACGCAATTACAGCCAGACGGGAAATCAACTGATTCTGGCCGGCGCTCCTCTGGGTCTTGGAAACGATCTGCCTGTAGTGTCGGTGACCACATACAGGAGGTTGGTATGAACTGCGCCACTCATGGCGATGCCGCGGCGGTGGCGTTTTGCCGCACTTGCGGCAAGCCGCTCTGCCCCAGTTGTTCTCGAGATGTTCGCGGCGTGATTTATTGCGAGCCCTGCCTCGCCGCGCGATTGGAGGGAACCGCGCCTCCGCCGCCGGCCGCCGGATTTGTGCCTCCGCCGCAAGCCGTTTACCCGCCAGGCGCAGTCGCGCCCATGGCGCCCATGCGTCCGCCCGGGTCGGGGCCGAACCCGACTGTGGCCGGAATTCTTGCCGGATTCTTCCCCTTCGGCGTGGGCGCGGTTTACTGCTCACAATATGCGAAGGGCCTGGCGCATCTGGTGATTTTTGCCCTGCTGATTTTCGGCATGGACCACGCCGGAAGCGGCGGAGTTCTGCTCGGTCTCGGATTCGCGTTTTTCTACGTCTACCAGATCATCGATGCGGTGCGCACGGCTCGCGCTTTGCAGGAGGGTCAGCCTGCGCCCGATCCCATGGGCCTGGCGCAAACCTTCAGCATGGGCGACAAGTTCGACAGCGGCAAGATCCCCTTTGGAGCCATTGTGCTGATCGGGCTGGGGGTGCTGTTTCTGCTGCACACCATGGGAATCTTCGAGAACGGCTTCGAGCGATTCTGGCCGCTGATTCTGATTTTCCTCGGCGCGTGGATGTTTTACCGCAACTTTGAGCGTGCAAAGGTCGGCGGCAAGTGCCGCACAGGTTGGATGATGGGGCCGGCGATGGTGCTGACGACCGGCATTCTGTTCTTCTTTGACACCATGAATATCGCCGGGCTGGAACGCACCTGGCCGGCGTGGATTCTGGTGGTGGGCGTGGTGAAGCTGATTCAGAGCAGTTCGGCGGGGCGGCCAGGGCCCTTCCCGCCGGTGCCGCCCGCACCTCCGATTCCGCCGCCTGCGCCTCCGGCACAGTCCTCCGGGGAGGTGAACCATGTCTAGCCCGGTTCCTCCTTCGGTCCAACCGCCCTTTCAACCCGTTCCACCGTATGTTTCGCCGCGGCGCTACCGGCGCTCTTTCGCCGGGCCGGTCGTGCTCATCGTGATGGGCGTTATTTTTCTGCTGGGCAACATGCACTGGCTGTCGTGGCAGCGCCTGGGCACGCTGTTCGCCCACTACTGGCCGGCGCTGTTGATCTTGTGGGGCGTGCTCAAGCTGACTGAATATCAGCAGTCGCAGCGGGATGGGCTGCCTTCTCGCGGCATCGGCGTGGGCGGAGCTTTCCTGATCATCCTGATCGTGGTGTGCGGGCTGGCGGCCACGCAGGCCTCGCGCTTCAACTGGGGCGAACTGCGGGACAATCTGAACATTGACGATCAAGATTTTAATAATCTGTTCAATGGCGAGAGTCACGATTACGACGATCATCTCGAGCAGGACCTGCCGGCCGGCGCAAATAGGCTGAGCATCAATGACGAGCACGGAGCCATCCGCGTCAGCTACTCCGACGAGAACAAGATCACAGTCGCCGTGCGCAAGCGCGTGGGCGCGGATGACAAGAACGACGCCGATAAATACGATTCCCAAACCAAACCGACCCTGGCGGCAACCGGCGGGCTGGTTACGCTTGATGCTCGAACTCAGGCCGCGGGCAATCATCCGGTGGAAAGCGACCTGGATGTTTCCATTCCCCGCAAGATGGCCTTGCAAATCGTCGCCAAGCACGGCGATATTTCCGTCACCGGGCGCGACGGCGAAATCGAAATTAACAGTCAGCACGGCGATGTCTCCGTGGAAGACGTCACCGGCAATGTGAAGCTGAACGTAACCAAGGGCGCGGCCAAAGTTGAGCAGGTGAATGGCGACGTTCACCTCGATGGCCGGGTGAACGAAGTCGATATCAGCGATGTGAAAGGCTCGGTGCAACTCGACGGCGAATTTCAGGAGAGCGTGAAGCTGGCCCGCATTTCCAAGAGCGTCATGTTCAAGTCGGCCCGCACCGATCTGGAGTTTTCACGCCTCGACGGGGAACTCGATCTCGATTCCGACGACCTGCACGCCGACCAGATCGCCGGCCCCGTGCACCTGACCACGCGCTCGAAACAGATTCGCCTGGAAGACGTTTCGGGAGACGTGCGCTTGCAGAACGAAAATGGCGGCATTGAGGTTACGATGCGTTCGCTGGGCAATGTGCAGATCGACGGCCGCAATGGCGACATACGGCTCGACGTGCCGGACCGCTCGGGCTTTCGGCTGGATGCGCGCACCCGCGACGGGGAAATCCAGTCTGACTTTCCCGAGCTGAAAGTTGAAAACAGCGACCGCGAATCAAAAGCCAGCGGCACGGTCGGAAGCGCAAGCGCGCACATCGTGTTGAACAACGAGCACGATGGCATTGAGATTCGCCGGGCGTCGTCACGGGGGCCAACTCCTCCGGCGCCGCCGGCGGCGCCTGCGAAACCAGCCAAAGCGCTGCCTGCGCCGAAGGCGAACGTGCAGCCGACAGACAATTAGTTTTCCGGCTTCCGGCTTCGGGGTCGAGCCCTGGCCTTCAGGTCACACCGCAACAGCGGGTTTCCACTCCCCGGATCATCGTTTTCGAGATGACCACCTCCTCCGGGATAACGAAGGTTTTTGTGCCATAACCCGCAGAACCTTTCGCGGGGCCGGTGGCGCAACCGGAGCAGTCTGGTGAACTTCCCTTTGCGGTTTACGGGGATTCCCTTATTCTCGCCCACCCCCGGAAGCCGGAAAATCAAAGCCACGCCCCTCTGGTCAATGAGCGAGGTGCAATACTATGGAGCAGCGGATCAAGGCGCTATGCTCCCAACTCATTGCCGCCGAGGGGAAGCAGGAGACTGAAATTCTCGCCGCCGAACTGCGCAAGGCAATCTCTGACTATCTGATTGAGGCGCGGAAAAGAATCAATGAGGTTCGCTCGGTTCCCTTCAAGCCCGCGGCGTAGTCCCGCATTGAACCCGACCGCAAAAAACCCGTCTTCCCGGCCACTGCGATTATCGCTTTTTGTTCGCCATCGGAGCAGGCGCGCCGCCAACCGCTTGAGACGGCAGCCGCACCCCTCAGATAGAGTCTTTTTTCTCATTCACATTAGACCACTTGCAGCAAATTGCGATGCCACGTAAGCTCAGGGCAATCGAATTTACGTGGTTTTCTTGACTTCGTCCTCCTTCCCCAAAACAAGTTTAAACAGTTAAGATTCCACTGCGCAGACAGGTGTTGAACGGCTCGTTTTTTACGAGTTGCAATTTTTGTCGTTGGTAAGCCCACATCGGAAACAAGCGTGGGGAAGCCCTAATCGGCGTTTGGCCGCAGTTCTTTGGGACTGAGAGGGCGGAGCCATAGCAGCAGACGTAAGAGTTACACCAATTTCAGAGGAGAGAGTCCAATGAGTTTTTTCCGCACCGTTTCCCGCAACGCCAAGACCGCCGGCGAGTTGTTCTCATTTTTCGGCGGACGGCGCTGGTGGGTTCTGCCCATCATCATCACGCTGTTCCTGCTGGGAGCCTTCATCGTGGTGGCGCAAAGCTCCTCGCTCGCTCCCTTTATTTACACCATGTTCTAAACTTGCGCCCCGTCGATGCGGGGCGCAGGCCGAGTGATCTTGAGCAGGCCGAGTGGCCTCGAAAAGGGCCGAGTGATCTTGAGCAGGCCGAGTGGGCTCGAAAAGGGCCGAGTGGGCTCGAAAGGCCGAGTGGGCTCGAAAGGCCGAGTGGCTTTGAAAGGGCGCGGCTTCAGCCGCGCCGCACAGGGCTCGGGAAACATGCGGCTTTAGCCGCAGAGAGTACCGTCCGGCGGTAAGCGGCCGGACAGATTTGATCGAATCCAGGATTGGGGCTTTGGAATGAGTGCAAGCACGACGGTTACACCGGCGACGCCAAAAAAGAAACATGGGTTTCTCCGCGGGGTTCTGGTTTTCATAATTCTCTGCCTGCTTTTTGAGGGCGTGCTGCGGCTGTTCGGCTACGGACATTACACCATCTATCGTCCCGACGAGCAGTTGCTCTGGGTTCCCGTACCCGGCCGCACGCTGACCGTGGTCAATCACCTACCGATCACCATCAATAACCAGGGCATGCGATACCCGGTCGATTTGACCGCGAAGCAGCCGGACCAGTTTCGGGTGATCGCGTTCGGCGATTCTTCCACCCAGGGCTGGGGCGTGGACGACAATTCCACCTACAGCGCCGATATCGAGAAAGCCCTGAACCAGGGCAACTGTACCAAAGAACATTTTCAAGCCGTATCGGCGGGCGTAAACGCATATCCCAATTCGCTGGTCGCGGAGAAGCTGAAGCTGGTCGTGGAAGATCCAAACACGCGGCCGGATGTGGCTATTGTTGCTTACAGTTACAACAGCAATTTCGAGAAGCTGGTGAAGCTGCAAGGCGCCGACCGCGAGAAGTTCCTGCGCCGGGTGGAGTGGAAGTCCATCGCCCGCCGCAGCGCCATCTACAACTACGTCATCGAAGACCTGCTTCGCCGCTTCGCCTACTACCGGCTACGCCATCTTTTAATGGCGGGCACGCTGGACACGCTCAAAGGCATGGACGATCTGGACATGGACCAGTTCAATCAGAACCTGGTGCAGGAGCTGGCGCTGGCGCAGAAATATCACGTGCAGCTGGTCTACCTGATGCTTGGCTCCGACGGCCAGACGCCGCAGATGCCCATGCACCCGTTCCAGACGGCGATGATCAATTTCGCAGCCAAGAATAACGTCCCGATGGTGAACATGATTCCCATCATCAGCACGAAAGATCAGAGCGCCATGTTCATGGATCCCGCGCACCCCACCGTGGCCGGGCACCAGATCATCGCGAATGAGCTATTGAAGACGGTTGAAACTCTGCCCAACTACGAAGCGGCCTGCGGTACGGGGACGTCTTCGGCTTCGGCAGCCACGCCGACGCAAACACCGGCAGTTACGACGCGGTAGATATTCAAGTTTTGCATTCAGAGAAGGAAGCTAACACTATGCTGAAACGTACCTGGCAGGCTTGGAAGGAATTCGCGCACCGCATCGGCAATTTTCAGGCGCGCGCCATCCTTACCATTTTCTATGCGCTTCTGGTCCCGTTCGGGCTGGGAACGCGGTTGTTCTCCGATCCCCTACGCATCAAAAGTCGGCCCACCCAGTGGCTCGACCATCCTGGCGATGCCCGCGATATGCAGGCCGCAATGAGGCAATAACATCGTGTATATCCTTGGGGTTTCCTGCTATTTCCACGACGCTGCGGCAGTTCTGTTGAAGGACGGCGTGCTGGTCGCCGCGGCCGAAGAAGAACGCTTTTCGCGCATCAAGCATGATTACGGCTTCCCTGCCCGTGCCATCAAGTTCTGCATGGATCAGGAAGGCATTACCGGCGCGGACCTGGAATACGTGGTCTTCTTCGAGAAGCCGTTCCGCAAACTCGACCGCATCCTGATGATGGCTCTGGCCACATATCCGCAGTCGTATAAGGTCTTCCGCGAATCGATGATCACCTGGATGGCTGACAAGCTCTGGGTCAGCTCCAAACTGCAAACCGAAATCGGCATTCCCAAGGACAAGATTCTTTTCTCCGAGCACCACCTTTCGCACGCGGCCAGCGCTTTTCTGTGCTCGCCGTTCGAAGAGGCGGCGATCCTCACGGTCGATGGCGTCGGCGAGTGGGTCACCACTACCTACGGCGTTGGCCGCGGCACCGAGGTGAAGCTGCAAAAGCAACTGGAGTTTCCACACTCGCTCGGCTTGCTCTACAGCGCGTTCACCGCGTTCCTGGGTTTCGAAGTCAATGAGGGCGAGTACAAAGTCATGGGCATGGCTCCCTACGGCGAGCCGCGCTACGTCGATAAAGTCTGGAAGATGGTGAAGCAGAACTCCGACGGCTCGTTCACCCTCGACATGGATTATTTCTGCTTCCACCATTCGACCTTCAAGACCTACGGCGACAAGTTCGAAGCGCTGTTCGGCGCGCCGCGTCCGCCCAAGAGCCTGTTCTTCACCGAATCCACCGGCTTCCCGAAATACTTCGGGACACCGCCGGGCAACTACTCCGAGTTGTCCAAGCTGAACCAGCACTATGCCGACATCGCGGCCAGCATTCAGAAGGTCACGGAAGAAATCCTGCTGACCATGGCCAAGAACCTGCGCCAGACCACGGGCATGACTCGCCTGTGCATGGCGGGCGGCGTGGCCCTGAACAGCGTGGCCAATACCCGCATTCTGAATGAAGCCGGCTTCGACGAACTCTATATTCAGCCCGCGGCCGGTGACGGCGGCGGCGCTCTGGGTGCAGCTCTGTGGGCGTACAACACAGTGCTCGGCAAGCCGCGCAACTTCACCATGCAGCACGCTTACTGGGGAAGGCAGAACTCGGACGCCGAGATCGCCGACTTCCTCACCAAAAACAACATTCCCCACAGCCGCTACGACAACGAAGACAAATTGCTCGACCGGGTGGTCGAACAGTTGACGGGCGGGCAGGTCATCGGCTGGTCACAGGGACGCTTCGAGTGGGGGCCGCGCGCGCTCGGCAACCGCAGCATCCTCGCCGATCCCCGCAATCCCGAGATGAAAGAAATCGTGAACTCGAAGATCAAGTTCCGCGAGCCGTATCGTCCGTTCGCCCCGTCCGTACTGGCGGAGTCGGCCGAGAAATACTTCGACTTCCCCAACGCCACGCAGCACGCCCCGGCGCGCTACATGCAGTACGTGGTTCCGGTGCGCGAGAAAGAAAAAGCCACGCTGCCGGCGATCACGCACGTGGATGGCACGGGACGCTTGCAGACGGTGTTCAAGTCGGAAAGCCCGCGCTACTACAAGCTGATCGAACGCTTCGGGCAGGCGACCGGCGTGCCCGTCATTTTGAACACGTCGTTCAACTTGAAGGGCGAGCCGATCGTAAACACTCCCCAGAACGCGTTCAATACGTTCTCCAAGAGCGAAATGGACGCGCTGGTGCTGGGGAACTTTATCATCGACAAGCAGATCGCGTAAGATTGCATCACCGTAACCAACAGGGGCCCAATTCATGACCACGCTTGCTACGCAAGCTCCGCCAGCTTCTTTGCTCGAACGCTCGATCGACGCTCTCGCCTGCCCGTACTGCGGGGCCGGCGTCAGTTACGAAGGCGACAGCGTTCGCTGCACCGGTTGCGCGCGGAGCTTTAACATCGACAGTGGAATTCCGCAGCTGTTTGCGCCCAACGATCCCGAGGCGCAAAAAGGCGATGTCACGGAAATCGTCAAGTCGTTTTACGAGGAGAATCCCTTCCCGAATTACGACGACATTGACTCGGAACAAACCCTGATGGAAAAAGCGCGGCGCGGATTATTTGCCAAGCTGCTGGATGAGCAGATTCCTCAAGGGGCGTTGTGCCTGGAAGTCGGCTGCGGCACCGGCCAGCTCACGAATTTTCTCGGCATGCACTACAACCGGCGCGTGTTCGGCTCCGATATGTGCCTGCATTCCCTGCGGCTGGCCAACGGCTTTCGCCAGCGCTGCCGGATCAAGAACGCCGGCTTCGTGCAGATGAATTTGTTCCGCCCCGCCTTCAAACCCGGAGTGTTCGACCTGGTTGTTTCGAACGGCGTACTGCATCACACGGCCGATCCGCTGGGCGCATTCAAGTCGATCTCGCGTCTGGTCAAGCCCAACGGCATCATTATCATTGGGCTCTACAACAAGATTGGCCGCCTGACCACCGACTTCCGCCGCTTCCTGTTCCGGGTCACCGCCGACAAGCTCGCTTTCCTCGACGCGCACATGCGCAACAAGAACTACAATTCCGACCGCAAGCGCGCCTGGTTCTACGATCAGTACAAGCACCCCCACGAGAGCAAGCACACCTACAGCGAACTGCTCGATTGGTACGAATCGAACGGTTTCGAATATCTGTCCAGCATTCCCAAGATCGACCCCGGCCCGTTCACCGACGAAGAGAAATTGTTCGAGCCCCACGACAAAGGCACGAAGTTCACGCGGTGGATGACCGAGATGGAAATGCTGATGACCGGCGGCGCCGACGGCGCGCTGTACATCATGATCGGCCGCAAGAAACCCAACCCGTAGAATCGGAGACCGCCACGCGCGGTCTCTTGGCGATGTCATTCCGAACCCGCGCGAAGCGCGGCTGAGGAACCCGCTTCTCCGTCTCCCAGTTCTGTCGCATGAAATTCTCCGCCGCACTCCTCGCCCTTTCCTTCGGCTTCTCCGTTGGCCACGCCCAGGTCAACGTCACTACCTATCACTACGACAATGCCCGCGTGGGGCAGAACACTCACGAGACGGCGCTGACTACTTCTCTGGTGAATTCCACCACCTTCGGCAAGCTTTTCTCTCAGCCGGTCGACGGCCAGATTTACGCGCAGCCTCTCGTGGTTTATAACCTCTCGATCGGCGGCAAGCCCCACACCGTGGTTTTTGTCGCAACCGAAAACGACAGCGTTTACGCCTTCGACGGCAACGGCAACACCGGGACTGACGCCAATCCGTTGTGGCACGTGAGCTTCATCGATGCGGCCAAAGGCATCACCACCGTCCCATCCTCCGATCTCGGCACCATTGCCATCAGCCCGCAAATCGGCATTACCGGCACGCCGGTGATCGATCCCAATAACGACACCCTTTATGTCGTGGCCGCGACCAAGGAAAATGGCGTCTACTATCAGCGCTTGCATGCGCTTAACGTCACGACCGGAGCCGAACAGCACGGCAGCCCGGTGGTGATTTCCGCCAAAGTAAAAGGCACAGGCTCCGGGTCCTTCGGCGGCTACATCTCGTTCGATCCCTTCCGCTCCAATCAGCGCCCGGCGCTGCTGCTGTTGAACGGAGTGGTCTACATCTCCTGGGCTTCACACGGCCTGGAAGCGAAATATATCTATCATGGCTGGGTCATCGGATATAACGAGACCTCGCTTGCTCAGGCCGGAGCTTTCTGCATCACTGCCAATGGCGATCAAGGCGGCGTCTGGCAATCGGGCAACGGCCTCGCGGCCGATTCTTTGGGGAATATTTTCTTCATCAGCGGCAATGGCACCTTCGACGCGAACAAAGGCGGCCCTGATTACGGCATGAGCTACGTCAAGCTGGCCTCGAGCAGCATGAGCGTCATCGACTACTTCACGCCCTTCAACCAGGCTACGGAAAGCGCCGGCGACAAAGACCTCGGCTCCGGGGGAATGTTGCTCATCCCCTATCAAAGCTCAACCACGAACCACTATCTGGCGGTAGGCGCGGGCAAAGACGGCAACATGTATCTGGTCAACCGCAACGATATGGGGAAATTTAATTCGAAGGGCAACTCCCAGATCGTCGAGGAGATTCCGCTGGCCTTCGGCGGGCACAGCGTTTACAGCTCGCCCGCATTCTGGAACAGCAATCTTTATTATTGGGCCACGCAGGATTACCTGCGGATTTTTCAGTTGAACAATGGGCTGATCGGGACCACGCCCATTGCGACCTCTGCCTTTACTCTGGCTTCGCCGGGGGCGACACCAGTTATTTCTTCGAACGGTACAACTAACGGAATCGTCTGGGCGCTCGATTCCAGTGGTTCGAACATTACGCCGCCTGCTCCGGCGGTGCTGCACGCGCTCGATGCCCAAACCGCAGCCGAGCTTTATAACAGCACGCAGGCCGGCACCCGCGATACGGCTGGCAACGCCGTGCGCTTTACGCTTCCCGTGGTCGCGAATGGAAAAGTCTACCTCGGCACGGCAAACGAACTCGACGTTTACGGGCTTTTGCCATAGAGACTTTAGACACCAGACCTTTTGACCACTTGCAGTAGATTGCATTGGCGGTTAGTTTTGAACGACACCGTGGGAATTCTTCCTGACCCAGTAATTCCGCGGTGAAAAGTGCTCCCCCGAAGTGGATATCCCTGATCGGAATTCAATCCCCCAGTAGTGAGACATCAACTGAGATTTCGCCGGGTGTGCGCCAATTGTGTGCAACGATCGCCGATTTTCCGGGTTTGATTGTTTCGCGTTTTCGGGGCTCGAGTGGTTTTCCAGGCGCAAGATCAGGGCTTGAACAACGATCGCAAAATTTGCCGGAGGCATTTGTGAAACTGAGTTTCGTTTCGGCCGACTCCCACCAGAGGTCTACGATGAAGATTGCCAAGCTGACGCTGATCACTCTGTTCCTGGTCGTTGCTTCCCTGCTCTCAAGCGGACAGCAGCAGGCGGCCAACACGATCAACACCATTGCCGGCGGCGGAACTACGCCCACCAACCCTCTTCAGCTCGATATTCCCGGGCCCACCTCGATCATGAAAGATGGCTCGGGCAATCTTTACATCACGGCCCCGGCCTCGGCTTACATTTGGGAATTGACCACCGGCGGCACGGTACAGAACTACGCCGGATTGGGATGGGGCTACTTTAGCGGAGATGGCGGTCCGGTCGGTTCAGCCAACATGGGCCTGGTGACTGACATTGTGACCGACAGCAAAGGCAACATCTACATCGCCGACATTGGCGCGTCGCGCATTCGCGAAGTCAACACCAGCGGCACAATTAACACCATCATCGGGAACGGCACCAAGTGCGACGACGTGACCGGGGCCAACGTTTGCGGTGACGGCGGACCGGCGCTGAACGCCAACCTGAACATTCCGACTTCCATTGCGGTCGATACCAACGGCAATGTCTACATCACCGATACCGTCGACAACCGCATCCGGGTCTACAACCCAGGCACGGCCACCGTAACCATCGCCGGGACCAGCATTTGCGCGGGCTGCATCCAGACCATTGTAGGCGACGGCAACGCCTGCGCCACCACCAACACCACCTGCGGTGACGGCGGCGCGGCCAGTGCGGCGGAAGTCAACAGTCCCAAGGGGATTTTCGTCGATGCTGCGGGCGACGTTTATATCGCCGACACCAACGACCATGAAATTCGCGTCATCACCAGCGCCACCAGCGGGGGAACCACCATCACATCCTACGCCGGGCAGATACACGCCGCCTGTCCCCAATCGACCAGCGGCTGCAATGACGGTTCGGCGGCGAGCCACGGCCTCCTGCGCTATCCCCAGGGAGTTGCGCTCGATTCGAACGGCAACGGCTACATCGCCGATACCGGCGACCAGAAACTTCGCTACGTCAACGCTTCCACCGGCGTCATCAACACCATGGCCGGAACCGGCGTGCAGGGTTTTGCCGGAGACGGCGCCCTGGCCCAGCAGGCAGAACTCGATAACCCGAACGGCATTTATGTCGATTCCACCTCGAACATCTACGTCGCCGATACCGGCAACCAGCGCATTCGCGAATTTCAGTTGGCGGGAAACATCTCCACCGTGGCCGGCGGCAGCCTGGGCGATGGTCCGGCGCTCAGCGCGCAGTTCG
This sequence comes from Binatia bacterium, assembly GCA_035538435.1. Classification (GTDB taxonomy): domain Bacteria; phylum Acidobacteriota; class Terriglobia; order Terriglobales; family Acidobacteriaceae; genus Sulfotelmatobacter. Next base: position 2,912 of record DATLKM010000075.1, on the reverse strand, counting down.
CCAATCCGTACATCATTGTCGAAGACTCCTCGGGAAATCTTTACTTCACCGATCAGGCCAACAACCGGGTGCGCAAACTGACCAATAATGGCGGCGCGTGGACGGTTTCAACCATTGCCGGCACGGGCAGTGCCGGATTCAGCGGCGACGGCGGCGCGGCGACTTCCGCCACGCTGAGCGCGCCCGCCGGTCTTGCGCTCGACAATCTGGGAAATGCCTACGTGGTCGACACCAACAATCTGGTGGTTCGGCAGATTAACCTGACCTCCGGCAAAATCAACACCGTTGCCGGCATCGGCGGCGTAGGTTGCGCCCCGCCCACTGCATGCGGCGATGGCGGCCCTGCGACTTCCGCGACCTTCACCAGCCCGCTGGGCGTTGCCACGGATAAGAATGGGAACGTGATCATCACCGATTATCTCGGCTACCGCATCCGCGCGGTGAACATGGGCGCCAGCACCACCACCATCGCCGGTGTTTCCGTCGGATCGAAAGATATCCAGACCATCGTCGGCATCGGCATCCAGGGAGATTGCAGCGTGGGCCATGCCTGCAATGGAACAGCCACCAAGCTGGGCATCAACCATCCCGGCGGCGTGGCCGTCGATACCAACGGGAACGTCTACTTCGCGGACCAGTGGAACAATGAGGTGCGGATCGTCAGCACCTCGAACATCATGACGACCTACGCGCTGGGCGGCAAGCCCGGCCCCATGAACGATGGTGGTCCCGCCACAGCGGGCAACATGTGGAACCCGTTGCTGGTGGCGCTCGATCCCGAAGGCGACCTTTACATCTCTGGCGGCAACGATAACCTGATTCAGCGAGTTGACGTTTCCACCACCGGCCCGGGCAGCCCGCACGAGATCGGTACAGTCGTTGGCCAGCCCAGCGATCCCACTGTCGGCGGCTTTGGCGGAGACGGTAATCTGGCGACGGCAAATAACGTTCGCATCGCGAATCTCGGCACCAGCGTCGACGCTTCCGGCAACCTGTATCTGGCCGACGCCGGCAACAATCGCATTCGCTATATCCCGATGGCGGCAGCGGCGACTTCTTCCGTCACTTCGCTCAACCTGGGCAGTTCGCCCATCGGCACCAAGAGCACGGGCAAGAGCGTGACTCTCACCAGCGCCGGCGGCCAGGAACTGGTAGTCAGTTCCATCGCCCTCAACGGCACCGATGCCAGCCAGTTTGCCCAGACCAACGCTTGCGGCACACTGCCCGCCAACATGGGCGAAGACGCTCACTGCCTGATCACGGTGACGATGACCCCGAGCCAGTACGGTCCCATCAGCGGAACGCTCATCGTGACCGATAACGCCGGCAACAGCCCGCAGAGCGTCAGTCTGACCGGTTCCGGGCCGACTTACACGGTGGCAGACTCGCCTTCTGCTTTGAAGATTGCCCAAGGCTCGAACGGAACCTCGACCATCACCCTGACTCCGGTGGCGCAATTCAACCAGACCGTCAATCTCACTTGCACGGGATTGCCGGCGGGCGCGACTTGCAGCTTCAATCCCAGCTCGGTAACCATGAATGGGAGCACCGCTTCCACTTCTACTCTGACGATTACTGTAGGCAGCACGACTCCTACAGGGTCCTACACCGTGGGCGTGAATGCGAGCTTCCAGACTCTGAATATCATCGCCAACATTCACCTTTCGGTGATCAAGTAACTACCGTCGCGGCAACAACGCGGCCATTTGCAACTGCAAGGCGGACTCGTTCGAGTCCGCCTTGTTTATCTTGATTGCGCTCATGCAACCAATTCCTAACCCCGGACAAACGAGCGACAGGCACGAGCGTGCTCGCGCTCGGCTCCATCGCTTCGCTCTCTCGCTTCCCTGCCTTGTCACGGCGTTCCTGATGTGCCTCAGTTCGCAGCCGGCCGCCGCCCAGGGGTTCGACGGTGTTCTCACCTGGCACAACGATGTTGCCCGCACCGGGCAGAACTTGAATGAGACAGTCCTTACGCCGCAGAACGTGAAAGCCGCAAAATTCGGCAAGGTTTTTTCCTTCTCCGTCGATGGGCAGATCTATGCGCAGCCACTCTACGTGCCGAATGTGACCATCTCCGGACAGGGCATACATAACGTCGTCTACGTTGCCACTGAGAACGACAGCGTGTACGCCTTCGACGCCGACGGTCTATCTCCCGCCCCTCTCTGGCAGGTGAGCTTTATTAATGCCGCGCAAGGGACCACAACCGTGCCCTGCGGCACCGACGGCAACTCCAGCATCAGTTGCAACGTTTTCCCGTTCTACGGCGTCACCTCGACCCCGGTCATCGATCCCAATTCGAACACGATGTATCTGGTGGCGCGCACCGCGCAAAACGGCACTTACTTCCAGAGCCTGCACGCGCTCGACCTCACCAGCGGCGCGGAGAAATTCGGCGGCCCGGTCGTAATTCAGGGTAGCGTTCCCGGCACGGGCGCGGGAAGCGTTGGCGGCCTCATCGCTTTCGATCCGCTGGCCGATATTCAACGCGCCGCCTTGCTGCTGCTCAATGGCACCGTATACATCGGGTGGGCCGGCGCCGCGCATGGCTGGATCATGGCCTATAACGCAACCACGCTTACCCAGACCGCAATATTCAATACCACCCCCAATGCCGTGATCGGCGGGGTTTGGGGCAGCGGCGCAGGTCTCGCGGCCGATTCTTCCGGCAACCTTTACGCGAGCGTGGGCGATGCCGCTTTCGACGCCAGCACCGGGGGCAGCGATTTCGGCGATACGGTCATGCGTATGAACTCGTCATTGGCTGTGGAAGATTATTTCGCGCCGATGGACCAGGGCTGCCGCGCCGCCAATGACATCGATCTCGGTTCCGCCGGCGTAATGCTGCTTCCCCCGCAAGCGGGTGCGAATCCGAACGAACAGCTGATTGCGGGCAAGGGCGGCAATCC
>DATLKM010000074.1:0-15595 GCA_035538435.1 Binatia bacterium | reverse complement strand
AATACGTGGCCGAAGCCATGGCGGCGAACCTGGGGCCGGGATTCATCGGCACGTCGAACGCATTTCTCGCCTACAAGCACGATCTGGAAGCGATTGGAACCAATGCGCATGAGATTCCCATGGTGCTGGCGGCGCTGGCCGACGATGATCAAGCGCTGAAGGCCTCGCAGTATCGCGTGCTCGAATTGTGGCAGCAGACCTACGATGGCGCGCTGCGCATTATGCTGCCGGATACGTTTGGAACCACGCAGTTTTTGCAAGGCGCGCCCGACTGGGCGGCCAACTGGACTGGCCAGCGCATCGACAGTAAGGATCCGTACGTGGCCGGGGATGAGTACATCGAATGGTTAAAGGCGCGCGGACGCGAGCCGGGTGACAAGCTGATGATCGCTTCCGATGGGCTCGATGTTGACAACATTTTAGGGCTGCACGCTTATTTCGGTGGGACGATAGCTGGCGGAATAGGACCGCGGGATTTTGTGAGCGCCGCTGATTTTAGTGACGCCAGCAAATGGAAGCCCGGACGCCGCATCCGCTTCAGCGCCGGCTGGGGAACGCTGCTGACCAACGATTTTCGCGGCTGCGATCCCACCGACAGCGATGCGTTTGCGCCGATCAGCCTGATCAGCAAAGTTACGAGTGCGGAGGGGCGGCCGGCGGTGAAGCTCTCCGATAATTATGCGAAGGCGTTGGGGCCGCAGGAGGAGATTGAGCGCTACCGGCGAGTGTTTGGAACAAAAGGAATGAGCAATTTGCCGGTGGTTACGTAGCAAGCGATCCGGAGCGTGAGGCCTTCCCGTTAAGCCATTGCAGGCACAGGCCTTCGAAGCGTTGGGCAAGAATGTATCGTACGATACAGTGATTCTTAACCCGCAGTCTTTAGTCACCACTCAAAAGTAAGCAGTTACGGATTGGTTATGGCACGACAGGGCCATATACAAGTTTTGCGGCTCAGACTAAAGTTGTTTTCGAGCAGCACTTGGGGGAGGGCTGATCAACAGACGTCCCAAGACTCAAATCGAGTCTGGGGCGTTTTGTTTTGCGGGCGAAAATTTTCGATTGAGCCCGGCACCGTGGATTGCACGATTCGGGCGGTATAATCGACCTTCCTTCTATGCGATTCCGCCTCGCCCTGGTGTTGTGCGTCGGCTCACTTCTGAGGCCTTTTCCGGACGCCCAGACGCCGACCGGGTCAATTGGCGCAGCGCCACTGCAAAAAGAACAGGGGCAGCAACTGCCGCGGTTCGAAGACGCGGCCGCAAGAGCCGGGCTCACGGTCCCGCACATTTCGTCTCCGGACAAGAAATACATTGTGGAATCGATGAGCGGCGGCGTGGGGCTGATCGACTGCGATAACGACGGCAAGCTGGACATCATTACGGTCAACGGATCGACGGTGCAGCGGTTCAAAGAAAACGGCGGCGATCCCATGATCACGCTCTACCATCAAGAGACGGGAGGCGACGGTGCCCTGAAATTTGCTGACATCACCAAGCCTGCCGGTCTGACGCATAAAGGCTGGGGCATGGGCGTGGCGGTTGCCGATTACGACAACGACGGGCTTCAGGATATTTACGTCACCGGCTACGGCGGCAACGCGCTTTATCACAATCTGGGTAACTGCAAATTTGAAGATGTAACCGAGAAGGCCGGGGTGGGCGGCGGGGGATTCAGCACCGGCGCGGCCTGGGGCGATTACGACCGCGACGGGCACGTCGATCTTTTCGTCTCGCGATATGTGCACGTCGATATCGACAATCTGCCGCAGTTCGGCAACGATCCCCGCTTTTGCCGGTTCAAGGGAGTGCTGGTGCAATGCGGGCCTTGGGGGCTGCCCGGGGAATCGGACCTGCTGTTTCACAACAAAGGCGATGGAACTTTTGAGGAAGTTTCGAAGAAAGCGGGCGTGGACGATCCGCATCATTATTACGGCCTGGGGGCGACCTGGGGCGACTACGACAACGACGGCTGGCCGGATTTGTACGTAGCGAATGACGCCGGGCCAAATTTTCTCTACCGCAACAAGCATGATGGAACTTTCGAAGAACTCGGGCTGCTGGATGGGGTTGCGCTGAGCGGCGACGGTTTGGCGCAGGGATCGATGGGCGTGGATTGGGGCGATTATCTGCACGACGGGCGCTTGTCGATGATCGTGACCAACTTCGTGGAGCAGGGATCGGCGCTTTATCACAATCTCGGAAACGATAATTTTTCTGATGTTACGGTTCGATCCAGGCTAATGAAGCCGACGTATCCCTATGTCAGTTGGGGCACGAAGTTTTTCGACATGGATAACGATGGCTGGCTCGACTTGTTCATCGCCAACGGCCACGTCTATCCGCAGGTGGATTCGATTCCCGGCGGCACGCCCTACCGCCAGCCGATGCTGTTGTTCCGCAACCATCGTGACGGAACTTTTGAAGACGTTTCGCAGTCGCTGGCGAAGTTTCCGCCGGAATCAAGGCGGGGCGCGGCTTTTGGCGACATCGATAACGACGGCAACGTGGACATTGTTGTGTTGAACGTCGGCGAACCACCAACTCTGTTATTGAACAAGGCCGAGAACGCGAACCATCGCGTGCTGTTCAAGCTGGTTGGGGTCAAGAGCAATAAGGCCGCCATCGGCGCGCGAGTGACGGTGAAGGCAGGGTCGCTGGTCCAGTTCGACGAAGTCCGCGGCGGCGCCAGCTATCTTTCGCAAAACGATCTGCGGCTTCATTTCGGATTGGGTGCAAACGAAAAGATGAGCGAGGTGACGGTTCGCTGGCCCAATGGCGGATTGGAAACTTTGCGCGATGTACCCGCGGATTTTATTTATACCGTGGTCGAAGGGCAGGGAATTCAGCGGAAGACGGCGCTGCCCGCGCTGGCCACAAGAGCAAACGAGCGTGGCGGAGAGCCACCCCCGAAAAAAACCAGCGCGAACTGAACGAAAACGCCGTTCGTAGAAGCCCCGCCCAAGCGAACTTGGACGGGGCATGCCCCTAGGGCGGAGGTAGAATGCCTTCACGCCTGCCGGGGCTACTGCTGCGGCCTATTTCCGCCCATCGTCGCGCATGACAACGACACAGTGTTATCGATCGTCATGTCTTTTACGATGGCGGCTGGCGACGGAAGCGAGGACGAACCGTCCGGGCCGTACGATTGCCCAGAATAGGTAACGCTCCCCTGCTCGACATCCTCGTTCATAGGACAGTTGGTCACCGCATTCACCGAAAGCATCTGCGACGGGTCCTGAAAGTTGAAGTAAAACAGCTGCCCCTGGGGGGCGGAGTTGTTTTCGGCGGGATTGCCGCTCGTGAGGTTCTGGCAGAGCCACCCCGACATTGCCGTGTTGGGATAGCTAAAGCTGGGCTGCTGTGACAGGGCAGTATTCACAATGCTCATGTTGTACCAATTGCTGTTTTGAGCCGAGCTGGTCGTTGAGGTGGACAACCTGCTGGCGCACGCCGGGAGGTTGGTGTAAACCGTCGTCAGCTGGGTCCATTCGTTAATAGCGCTCTGGTCGCCCTCGATGTACTCAAGATGATAGTTGGTCCCGCTGTCGCCCTGCGGCCATGTCGAGCTGGCGCATCCGGGCTCCCATGAATTATTCTCCCCCGTCGGCGGAGTATTGTTGCAAATCGTCGTCTTTTGGTTGTTCATGCCATTGTTCACTTCGCAACCCTGCTCAATGTCGCTGAAGACCGGGCCGTTCTCCATAACAACCTTGTCCAGGTAGCCTGATCCCCACTTGGGAGCGCCGCCGGTACCCGCTCCATACCATGCGAGAGGATACGCCACCTGCCCTGCACCGCCGCTGTTCCCGTGCGCGCACATGCCCCACGGTCCCGTCTGGCCAGCGATCCCCCCAGCCCAAATCCCCTTTCCAACCGTAGCTTGAGAATTGCCGTTGCGCACCCAGTTGAGGAAGGTCGCGGGGCGGCAGGCTGCGTTCAGAATGTTCAGAGGGTTGTTTCCCAGCAGGCTGCTGTTCGTGAACTCCCAATCCTCGCCCGTAAATGTCGGAGGGTTGCCGGACATCACTCCCCACACAGCTTCGATGACTTGGTACGGTTTTTAGAGTCCTTGCGACCCAAGGTACCCAGTGTAGGCCGAGTAACCCGAATCCGAGATCGACACCGGAATGTACTGTTCGAAAGGCGGTAGGACCTGTACGCCGCCGTCGCCCGGCAGCATCACGATCGTTCCGCCCAATTGCCCTGACGGAGTGCTCACGCCGTAGACTATTCCGACCGGATCGACGTTCGGGCAGCCGCTGATCGTGGCCGAATAACAGGCCATGGTGGGGTCGAAATTGACAGGGCAGGACGTCAGCGCGACGGGCGTTGAAACGGTGCCCAGCGATGTCTGGGCCGATGCGCAATTGCTGCAAAGTGCCGCCCCTAAGACAAGTCCGATTAGACATACTAATCCAGCTGCGATTCTCGAAAACATAGCAAGTCTCCTCTTGTGACTGTGTTCTGCGACGTTTTGACTTCCAGTATCCAGTTAGCTACAGCTTATCGCTTGCAAGAAGTTGCAACGCTGGTTCAGGTCAATACCTCCACTGTCGCGCAGGAAAAGCTTGAATCGCGCCCAGCCGGTGATAAGTTGCTCTTTTTGCCTTTCGGAGGTTATATGTGGCTTCGCAGGATGTTGGTGATAGTCGCCCTGTGGTCGGCCATCTCGGCGCCAAAGGCCGCGCACGCCCAGTTCGAAACTCGCTTCGTTTTTCCGGTGGGCGTGGCGCAGCCCTTTTCCTTGGCTGTCGGCGATTTCAATCGCGACGGCATCACCGACATCGCTGTGGTAAACGTCGGCGGCGCAGGGAGTGTAGACATCTTGCTGGGAAATGGCGACGGCACATTCACCCTGCACGCCAGCTACGAGGTTGCCGTCTCGTATAACATCGCCACGGCGAGCCTTCGAAACAACGGAGTGCTCGACCTGGTCGTTGCCGGCACCGGCAGCGACGATTATGTCTCCGTGATGCTCGGTAACGGAGATGGCACTTTTCAGCCGCCCGTCCCCTACCCGGCGACCGCCGGCTCCAACCTAGTAGGCCTGGGAAATTTCACCGGCAGCGGGAACATCGACATCATCAATCTCGAGGCGACAAGTTCACTAGGCGTAGCCTGCGACTGCATTCAGCTGTTCCCCGGCAACGGAGACGGAACGTTCGGATCCCCCATAACGACGTACATAACTAACATGTACCCCGGAGCGTTCGCAACGGGTGACTTTAACCAGGATGGCAAACTCGACATCGTCGTATCTGGTGCTTTCTTTTCCACCGCCGAGATCGACATCTTGCTGGGAAATGGCGACGGCACGTTTACCAACGATGGTTCGTACGTCCTGAGCGGCGGAGGTGCGGTGGCTACAGGCTACTTCACACCCGACAAAACAAGGATTGACCTGGCGATAGGCAACGGCGGAGGAGTTGGAGTTTTGCTGGGCAACGGCGACGGCACCTTCCAGCCGCCCGTCTACTATGAAACGGGCGGGTATTCCACCTGGGTGATTGCCCAGGACGTCGACGGCGACGGCGTCGTTGACCTAGCCACATCTGATGCGGGCGGGGGCCCCCCGGGCGGAGCAAGCGTATTCAAAGGCAACGGCGACGGCACTTTTCAAGCCGGGTCACTGTACCCCCTGGGACACTTCCGGGGCGCTCAATACATCGGCGCCGCCGATTTTAACGACGATGGCAAGACTGACCTCGTTCTCGTAGGAGGCGAACAGGTCATTACCCTCCTCAACACCGGCAGTGCCACGTTTTCTCCCACTTCTCCGCTTACGTTCTTCGAGCAGCTTATCGGCACCACCAGCGACCCGCAAACTGTGACCGTCACCAACTCCGGCACAACCGCAATGACGTTTTCCTCAGTCACGGCCAGCGGCGCCCCGTTTCGCATGACCGCAAACACATGCAAGGGCAGCCTTGCACCCGGCGCGCAATGCGCCATTTCCGCAGAATTCACCGCAAAAACGCTAGGCACCGTGAGCGGCGGCATCACTATCAACGATAGCGCCTCCACCAAGCCGCAGTTCGTCGAACTGATCGGCATCGGCACTGAAGCGGCGATTTCCCCGCCGCGTTTGCTGAAGTTTCCCCCACAGAAAGTCCGCACCACAAGTCCTCCGCGGACGGTTCACATCACCAACACGGGCACGAAAAATATGGGCTTTACCCACTTCATCTACATCGACGGTGGAGACGCGCCCTTCGACTTCAAGCAGACCAATGACTGCGGCAAGTTTTTGGCGCCGAAGGCCAGTTGCACCGTGACCATCAGGTTCAAGCCCAGCCAGACCGGGGAACGAGGATCAATCCTTTATTTCAACGATGATGGCGGCGACAGTCCGCAGACCGTCTTCGTCTACGGCACCGGCGAGAGCAACTAGTTGGTTGGATGACACATATTCCCGCCCACCCGCTGCGAATAGTGCGGAGGGGAAGCGTCGGGTGTTGATCACTCGCGGGACAGAAGCCGTGAACCCCTATCGGGCGTTCTTGACCAGATCGAGAAAAGCCCGGTGAATTCGGGGATCATCCGATAGTTCGGGATGGAACGTCGCCGCCATCGCCTTTCCCTGGCGCACCGCGACAGGATCGTCGCCCTCGCGCGCGATGACTTCCACGCCGTTTCCGACCCGCTCGATCTTCGGTGCACGGATGAAGACCATTTCGATTTCTGACTTATCCGGGTTCAGTGAACTCTCCAGCAGCTGGCCCAGGCGAATTGAACTGTCGATCTGCCGGCCATAGGCGTTGCGGCGAATGCCGATATCGATCGCTCCGAGGCCTGTTTGCCGGGGATTCTCCACTTCGTTAGCTAGCAGAATCGCGCCCGCGCATGTGCCGAAAGTTGGCTTCAGGCGGACAAACTCTTTCAGTTTTCCGAATCCCTGCTCGCCCAGCAATTTCAGAAAAGTCCCCGATTCGCCGCCGGGAATCACGAGACCATCGATGTGATCGAGTTGTTCGGGTTTCTTGACGAGAACAACATCGGCGCCGAGTTCTTCGAGACGGAGGCGGTGGGCGGCGAAATCGCCCTGGAGGGCGAGCACGCCGATGGTTAACTTGTTTGCACCGTTATTCGCGGATTCGGACATGGCAGCGGTCTGGTGTTCATTTTAATGGATGTGATTTCATCCGCCCGAGACTCACGTCAAACTGTTCAGGGCGGTTGTGCCATACTAAAAAGACCATGCTTCGCATTTAACAGACTGGGTCGTTGCAGGTCGACTTTCATAGGGGATTATGAGCGCAAACATATTGATGTCGGGAATGGAAAACGTATTGGGAGGCGCGCAGGAGCGGCAGGTCAGCGCGGCACGCGGCGGGGAAAGCAAAGTTCCCCAAGTAGCGATCGCTTTCTGGATCATCAAAATCGCGGCGACGACACTGGGCGAGACCGGCGGCGACGCGCTCTCGATGAGCATGAATCTGGGGTATCTGGTGAGCACGGCGATTTTCATGGCCTGCTTCATCGCGGCGCTGCTGGTGCAGATCCGGGCGAAAAAATTTCATCCGCTGCTTTACTGGACGGTGATTGTGACCACCACGACCGTCGGCACCACCATGGCCGATTTTGCCGATCGCTCGCTGGGCGTGGGCTACACCGGCGGGTCGCTGATTCTGCTGGGGCTTCTGGCAGTGGTGCTGGCTAGCTGGAAATATTCGGTGGGGTCGGTTTCCTTCAGCGACATTACCTCGCCGAAGGTCGAGATTTTCTACTGGGTCACGATTCTGTTCTCGAACACGCTGGGCACGGCGCTGGGCGATTTTCTGGCCGACACTCAGGGCGTGGGTTATGAGCGCGGGGCGCTGGTGTTTTCGGGAGCGCTGCTGCTGGTGGGGCTGGCTTACTTCTTTACCAAGATTTCGCACACCATTCTGTTCTGGGCGGCGTTTATTCTGACGCGCCCGCTAGGGGCTACGCTGGGGGATATTCTGACCAAGCCGCGCGCCGACGGCGGGCTCAATCTGAGCCGGTTCGCCTCGTCGGGGGCGATCGCCGTGTTCATGGTGATCTGCATTCTGGTGACGCCGCAGAAGGCGGGAAGCCATCCGGGGGCGGGGGAGCGGAGTTAGTGCCTCAGCCTGGAGCCAGGGTCGACACCTGCGGGTCCGTGGCAAAGACAATCTTCGCGTGAAACAGCGTACCCGCCACGCGGGTGGCGATGGCGATGAGTTCCCGCTGGCCGTAAAAAACTTTCACATGCCTGGCGCGCGAGAGTTCGGGGAGATTGACCGGGCGGCCGCAGCGGATGCGGGCAGCAGCGTCGTCGTCGGCTGTGACGGAAGGCAGTTGCGGCAACAGTTGGCGAGGGTGGATGAAGAACTTCTGCAGAGCGGCGGCTGAAAAAGCAGGTTCCTCACCGCGGCTTTGCCCCGGTTCGGAATGACATCCCTTAATGACTGGCGTTTGTTCGAAATAACGAGGCACCGGCGGCGTAGCCGCAGCGATCTCTTCCAGCGTATGCGCCTGAGTGAGATCGAACTCGGCCACCTCAGTGCGGCGCAACGATTCCAGATGCGCGCCGCATTCCAACCGCCGGCCCATATCGTGGGCAACCGAGCGCATGTAGGTTCCCGAGGCGACGCGCGCGCGGAAAGACGCGCGGCCGCCTTCGACTGAGAGAATTTCAAAGTTCTTGATCTCGACCTGCACCGGCTTCAGCTCCACTTCTTTTTGCCTTCGCGCCAGTTTGTACGCAGGCACGCCGTGGATTTTCTTGGCCGAGAACGGCGGCGGCATTTGCTCCATCACGCCGCGAAAATGCGCGGCGGCAGTCTGCACATTGTCGGGCGGCGGATAGTCGGAAGAGACTGTGCCCACCGGGTCGCCGTCGGCATCATAGGTGGTCGTGGCAAAGCCGAAGCGGATCACGCCCTCGTAGGTTTTTTCCGAAGTTGTGTAGAACTGAGCCAGGCGCGTCATGCTGCCGGTGACCAGCGGCAACACGCCCGTAGCCAGCGGATCAAGAGTGCCGAGATGGCCGACGGAGCGTTGCCCGAGGATGCGGCGCATGCGGTTGACCACGTCGTGCGAGGTCCATCCCGCGGGCTTGTCGATGATGATCACGCCATTCATGAGGAATCTGATAATTTGGTGATTGTGCGATGGTGCGCGAGCGATTGAAGAGAATACTCACTCAACCGCTCCATCACTAAGTTACCAAATTCTTCCATGCTTCCCCTGAAAGACGACCAGCCGCGCTACAGCACGCCGTGGGTGAACGGATTTCTGATCGGGCTGAACCTGATTGTTTTTCTGTTTGAAACCACGCTCAATGCGCGGGGGCAGAATGCCCTGATTCACCAGTTTGGCGTGGTGCCCTCGCATCTGGCGGCGTTCTTGGCGGGATCGCCGCGCTACCCGCTGCCCGCGATTGTGCTGTCATTTTTTACGTCACTTTTTCTGCACGGCGGCTGGATGCACGTGATCGGCAACATGTGGTTCCTCTATATTTTCGGCGACAATGTCGAGGACTACCTGGGGCATTTCAAATATCTGGTTTTTTATCTGTTGACCGGGGTGATCGCCATGTTCACCCAGGTGGCGGTCGATTTGCATTCAAACGTGCCAGCGATCGGCGCGAGCGGAGCGATTGCCGGAGTGCTGGGGGCGTATTTCGTTTTGTATCCGCGGGCGCGCGTGCTGACCTGGGTTTTCGAAGTCTTAATCCTGGTGGTGTGGATACCGGCGTGGATCATCCTCATCTATTGGTTCGTGCTCAATCTTCTGGACGCCACCACTTCATCGTTGGTGCGGACGCACAACATGGGCGGTGTCGCGTTCTGGGCCCACGTGGGGGGATTTCTGGCTGGGGCGATGCTGATTCACGTGTTTGGCGAGCGGCAAACACGGTCGCCGTATGCGTACCGGTAGAGGAAACCTTTCGCAGCGTCTCCCCAAGGCGCATCCTGTCTGAGGGATTGCGGCGCCTTTCCAGGTTTGTCATCCTCAGGCCCGCTTTTTTGGCGGGACGAAGGATCTATGCGCCCGGCCAGCGGGTGGCATAGATCCCTTCGCAGCAATGGAAGCAGACTTGTGGCCGTTACTTTTTCGGGCGTGACTCGGGCGGCACCAATCCCGACAAGCGGTAATAGCCTACCAACTGACCATAGTGCTCGCCTGAGTGTTCGATCAGTCCATAAGCCATGTCGAGTACCCGCACCTGCTGGTGCGCGAAAGGATCGACCAGCAGATCGCTCATTCCCTTATCGCCTTTGGCCTTGAGAACGGCAGCTCCATCGGCAAACGACTTTTTTACAAAGGCTACGATGTCCGCCTTGGTCTTGAAGTCGCTGCGTTTGGGATCCTCGTCTTTCGGCATGGGTTTGCCCCTGGCCGGATCGGTGAAAAAATAATTCGCGTTGGCCGCGTGCAACATTTGTTCGGCAAAACTGCGCTGGGCGGGCGTGGGCTTAAAGTCGTACTTGCCCTCTGGAAAGTCTTCGGCCATGGCGACAAGCTTGCGGCCGATGTCGTTCCAGCTATCGAGCACGACCTTCGATTCGGGGTCGGCCGGTTTGATGGCTTCTTCCTTCTTGGCCATATCCTGGGCCAGGGCAGGCAGGGCGAGCGCCGCCAGGACTACGGCTGTGGCGGCGGTGAGAAACAGGGACTTCATAAAGCATTCCTCCGTTGATAGCTTGTCTCAAAAACGGTCGCTATCTTAGCCGGAGTGCGCGGCAAGATTCAACCGGGAACATCGTGTGGCGGGACAACAGTGATCAGTTTCGATTGTTTTGTCTAGAGGGCGCCGGCGGTGGGAAGAATTTCGAGGGTTTCGACGGCGGCATTTGCCGGCAGCAGGATCGCATTCACGACAGCTTCGGATACGCTGGCGGGCGACATCATTTTTTTGCGGGGCGCTTTGGGCCAAAATGTGTTCCAGATGCCGGTATCGGTTGCGCCGGGCAACAGGCCGATGACGCGAAGGCCCTTTGCGCGGAGTTCCTCGCGCAGCGTGCTGGTGAATCCCAGCGCGCCGTGCTTGGAGGCATTGTAGGCGGCCGAGCCGGGAAAAACGCGAGTGGCGGCGATAGAGAGATTGTTCACGATGGTCCCGCCGCGGGTCATCATTGGCAGCGCCGCCTGAGTGACCAGAAACATCCCGGTCAAGTTGGTATCGATGACATCCTGCCAGACGGGAAGGGGCAGTTTGTCGATGGTCAGATTGGGGTGGGAGATGCCAGCGTTGTTGATGAGGAGATCGAGATGTTTGAATTCGCGGCGGAGGGCGCGGAAGAGATCGTCGACAGACTCGGGATTTCGGACATCGCACCGGCGGGTGAGAATTTTGACCTTTGCCCGGATGAGGTCGGCGCGGGCGCGGGAAAGGGCGAGTTCATCGCGGCCGGCGAGGACTAAGTTACAGCCTTCATTAGCGAGTGCGTGAGAGATGGCCAGGCCTATGCCGCGTGAGGCTCCGGTGACGAGGGCGGTTTGGCGGTGCAGCGAATGCGATGGGCGGGACGTGGGTGCTGACAAAGGTTCGGTTGCTCCGTTTGCCATCTTAGCTCATGGAGGGACAAAGACCCACTTCTCGCAAAAGCGGCGAGAAGTGGGGCACCAGGCACCAGAAAAATCAAAGGCAAAGTCAAAGGCCCCACCCTCTCGCAAAGAACGCGAGAAGGATGGGGCAACCGCTTTGATTTTGCCATCAGATTCCGTTGGGGCGCTGGCGAATCAGGGAGAGGAATTCCTGCCGGGTTTCTTCCTCGTTGCGGAAACAGCCGAGCATGGAAGAAGTGACGGCGGCGGAGTGTTGTTTTTCGACGCCGCGCATCATCATGCAAAGGTGCCGCGCTTCAATGACTACGCCTACGCCCTGCGGTTCGATTACTTTTTGAATTGTCTCGGCGATCTGGGTGGTGAGCCGCTCCTGAATCTGCAGGCGCCGCGAGAACAGTTCCACCAGGCGCGGGACTTTGCTCAGTCCGATCACTTTGCCATTCGGGATATAAGCCACATGCACCTTGCCGAAGAACGGCAGCATGTGATGCTCGCACAGGCTGAACATCTCAATGTCTTTGACGATGACCATTTCATCGTAAGGCTCGGTGAACAGAGCGCCTTTGAGCAGGGACTCCGGATCTTCGCTGTAGCCGCGGGTAAGGAACTCCAGAGATTTGTGCACGCGCTCGGGGGTGAGGACAAGGCCTTCGCGCTTGGGGTCCTCGCCGAGGCGGACCAGGATTTCCTTTATGAGATCTTCAAAGCTGGCGCTGGTCAGGGTTGCGGATTCGGTGCGATTAAGTGATTGGGACATGAGAGTGAGTGATTTCGCGATCAAAAATTTCCTTAGCCCGGGCCGGTGTATTCGAACGAATTCATCATGGTTTCTTCCAGCCGCACCCTTTCAAGATGCGCGTGAAGGAAGCCGCGCTGCACTATTTCGTAAATCCGGATACAGAGATTCTCCGTAGTGGGGACTTCGCGGGCGAAGTCATCCAGGGTGTTCAGATTCTGATGGTCGTAGCGGTCGAGCACTTCTTTCCCGATGAAGCCGTCGAGATCGACCAGATTGCAGACCATGCCGGTGTTTTTATCGACCGGGCCGCTGACTGTGACCTGCAAAGTGTAGTTGTGCCCGTGACCGAAGGGGTTGTTGCACTTGCCGTATGTGGCCCGGTTTTCGGCCTCGGACAGCGCGCTGCTGTGCAGGCGGTGCGAGGCGGAGAAAAGATAGCGGCGCGAGAGATGGGCTTTCATGACTAGCTGCGAGCTACGGGCTTCGAGCTGCGAGCGATCACGACTCCTTCCGATTGGGAATTCAATTAAGGCTCTCCATAAAAATCGACGAATAAATCCGGGGTTTCGTACACGCGTATGCGGTGCAACTGCGCCCTCTCCAGTTTGCCTTGCAGGCGCTGCCAGATCGCGATGGCGATATTTTCCGTGGTCGGAATGGAGTGCAGAAATTCGGGAACCTCTTTGTTCAGAAAACGATGATCCATGGCATCAAGCACTTCGCGGTGCATGATTTCTTTGAGTTGCTTGAGGTCGACGACAAAGCCGGTGCGGGGATCGACTCCGCCTTTTACCGTCACCTCCAGCGTGTAATTGTGGCCGTGTCCGTTGGGGTTGTTGCATTTGCCGAAGATGCGCGAGTCCTCTTCCGGGGAGAAATCCGCATTGTGGTAGTAGTGCGAGGCAGAAAATTCGGCTTTGCGGGTCAAATAAATCATTTTCGAGCAGTTCCCAGTTCTCGGTTCTCAGTTTTCGGCGAAGGGCGACGGCGTCTACGAAACCTGCCGCGCTGTCTTTCGATTGCCTTCCGCCGGTTGCGGGTTGGCGGTTTGATAACTCCGTTCTTTCCAGGTGATCCGGCCCTGGCGATGGCCGCTCCATGATTTCAGGACCAGCCCGGCGGCGACCGGCAAGCCGAACAGAGACAAAATGTTTGCGTCCCAGCGAAAATTAGCGCGGCGAATCCGTACCAGGAAAAATGTGTAAAGCGTTGCCGCGAGAATTCCAACCGCGAGGGCAGAGATCCAGTTCTGCCGCGTTGCGGCGGCGAGCGAGATCGCGGCACTGGCTACGATAAGCAGGAACTCTGAGGCCCACATTGCGGCAAGGCGAACCGGGGAGGGGAAAAGCAGCGCCAGGTTCTTGGTCCAGCCTTCGCGCAGCTGGGCAAAGCTGCGGTACATGCGGGTGCGCACGATGTCAGCGCCGTAGCGGAAGAAGATCTTTCTGCCTGAGCGTTTCACGGCGCGGGCCAGGGCCACATCCTCGAGCAAGCTTCCGGCGATGGCGGCGTGACCGCCCACGGCCGTGTAAGCTTCACGGCTCACGAGAATGTACTGGCCGTTCGCCGCGGCCGCGGGCGAAGCGGGATCGCTGACTTTCGAAGGGCGATAGGCCGCGGCCAATTCGGCGAAAATCACCGGCATGACCGCCTTTTCCCAGAAGGAGTTGACGATCTGCTCGGGTGAATACGAAAGCAAAGCTGCGCCGTGCGCCTTGGCTTCCTGCAAAGCACGAGAAAGCGAGCCGGGAAGGTGCACCGTGTCGGCGTCGGTAAACAGCAGCCATTCTGCACGCGCTGCGCGCGCCCCGGCGGTGACGGCGTTGTTCTTTCCGGTCCATCCGGAAGGAAGCGGAGGGGGGTCGATCACCTGAGCGGCAAAGAATGATTCGGCGATGGCGCGGGTGCGGTCGGTCGAGCCGTCATCGACCACAATGATTTCAAACGCCACACCGGATTGCGCAACCAGCGACTGGAGACAGTCGGCCAGCGAGGACTCCTCATTGCGCGCAGGCACGATGATGGAAACGAGCGGCGGGGAAACTGGATCATTCGCAGCCATGGGCTGAATCCTTTATTATAGCTGCGTGCGACGCTTCTTTTCTCTTGCCGGTCTCGTTCTGATCGCTTTCAGCCTGTTCATTCTGGCAGCTTGCTACAGCGGATCGCATCCCTCGCGGATTGGCTCGCCTGCACCCGATTTCACCGTGCGCGACTCCGACCACGCGGTGACGTTGAGCCAGCTCAAAGGCCAGGTTGTGGTGCTCAACTTCTGGGCGACGTGGTGCCCGCCCTGCATTGAAGAAATGCCGTCGCTGGTGCAGATGCAGCAGCGGATGAAGGCGAAAGGGGTGACCGTACTGGCGGTGAGCGTGGATGTGGACAACGCGGCCTATCACCGCTTTCTGCAAGACCACGGCGTCAATTTGCTGGCCGTGCGCGATCCCGACCAGAAATCGAACAATCTCTACGGCACGTTCAAATTTCCGGAAACCTACATCATCGACCGCAACGGCGTGGTGCGGCGGAAGTTTATTGGCGCGGTGGACTGGACCGAGCCGGAGATCATCGACTTCCTGAGTAAATTGTAGGAAGCAATCAGCGGCCGGCAGGCGGCATTCGGGCAAATCTTTCGATATCCTCATGAGCGATCGGCGCAAAATTATTGTTCAGATTGCGACCAGCGCCGACGGCTACATTGCGCGGCCGGATGGAGATTTTTCCTGGCTCAACGATCCGCGGTACAAGAATAACTACGGGATGGAGGAGTTCGCCAAGTCGATTGACACGGTGCTGTGGGGAAGAAAAACCTATGAGATTGGCTTGAAATTTGGCGGCAAGAACCTTGGGATGGGACCGAAGATTAAGAATTACGTTTTTACGCATGAGGCTCCACAGGAGCGGCCCGAGGGAATTGAATTTGTGAACGAGGCGGTTGGCGGGTTTGCCAAACGGTTGCGCGGGGAGACGGGAAAAAATATATGGATGATGGGCGGCGGCGGAGTTATCGCATCGTTTCTGGACGCGGGAGAAATCGACGAATTCAGCATTCACGTGATCCCGATTTTGATTGGCGAGGGGATTCCTCTGGTGCAGCCGCGGCACCGGGCGATTCATCTGGAGTTGATTTCCACCAAGGCGTTTGAGGACGGAGTGGTGCATTTGCATTACGCGGTGGAGAGGTAGGGCAGTCAGGACTGAGCTTTCAGCTATCAGCTTTCAGTTATCAGCTGTCAGCACTCAGCACTTAGACCGATATGCTCAGGGGCGCCTTTGGGGCGATTGAAGGCTACAGCTTCGCGTTTCTCAGCCGGAGCGCATTGGTAATGACAGAGACCGA
>DATLKM010000073.1:0-2527 GCA_035538435.1 Binatia bacterium | reverse complement strand
GTTTTTTTGTTAACCCAACACATGACACGGTAACGTCTGCCCGATTTGCATTCCATCCGGTTCAACCTGTAAAACCAACGCTCGGCACCCCGCAAACGCAATCGGATACATCTAGTGCTCTATCCGCGACTAGTGGTAATTGGGGGCTCGACTAGGGTTTTCGCGGTATGAAATTAGCGGTCCCGCGGGGAAAAATTGAACCACGTGGAGATTGAGTTGCATGGGGAAGTCCCTGCCACCTAGGCAGCGGTCGAGGCGCCACGCTCGTCATCGCTGTTTTCGCGTGTCGCCGAGATATCCTCTGCTCCAGTCACCTCAATCAAATGCCTGGCCCGATGCAACTCACCGGAGTTTCGGCAGCGCACGGCCACGAGAATCCCACCAGCCAGCAACCGTCCCTCATAGCGTTCGGCGTGATACTCGGAAATCCCCGTACCGACCAGAGCGCCGGCAAAACCGCCAAAGGCGCAACCCACGCCTACCCCGGCAAGCGCCGCCAGAATCGGCCCGGCAGCGAGCACTGGCCCGATTCCGGGAATTGCGGCCGCGCCAACGCCAACCAGCCAGCCCAACGCGCCGCCGACGGCTGCGCCGGAACCGGCTCCCACCGCGGCCCCTTCCGGCGCTTTGGTTCCCTTATCTGTGGCTACTTCCGAATTCTCCAGAGTCTCGGCCGCCAGCACCGAAATGTCGCACAAAGAAAATCCTGAGTTCTCAAGCGCCGACATCGCCGACTTCGCATCATCCCGTCTGCGATAAACTCCAAACACCGACTTGTCTTGTGCCATTCGACGCTCCTCCAATCTCCAATTTTGACCGCTGACTGGACACCCTGGGGTTTTTTCCCCGATTAAAAAAGGTTGGGCTAAATTGCTGTGTTCCTCAATCAGTAGGAATCTCTAGGTGTGGGCTGATGGGCAGCTAGAGGGATTTCACGAGCGGCGTGCGGGTATGCGGCGGTGGGAGGTCTGGCGGAAGAAGTCCGGAGGAAAAACTTGAGCAGGAGTCCAACAGCTATTTCAGCGCGGCATCCAGCACAATGGAGGGTTCGCGCAAGAAGGAACTGCTGGGTACGACAAGCTCCACCAAAGTTCCTGGATTGGCATTCACGATGCGCAGCCCGCCTCCAAGTTCCTTGGCCCGCTGCCGCATCCCGCCAATTCCGACGCCCACGCTGTCTGGTTGCATCTCCGCGACTTTTTCGGCGACGCCTTTGCCGTCATCGCGAACGCTCATCATGATCATGCCTTCTTTTTGGTTCAGCGTGATCCAAACTTTTCCCGCCTCGGAGTGCCGGAACACATTGGTGAGCGCCTCCTGCACGATGCGGAATACTGCCGTCTCCACTTCCGGAGTGAGGCGCGGAAAATCGGCTTGCACATCCAGATTGGTTTCAATTCCGCTGCGCTTGGTAAGCCCATCGACGTACCAGGAAAGGGCCGAGAGCAAGCCGACCTCATCGAGAAGCGGCGGATGGAGCAGATGCGACATGGTGCGCACCTGCTGAATGGCGCGTTCCACAATCACGCTGGCCTGGTTCCAGCCGTCCTCATCCCCCTTGCTCTTCCTTTGCAGAATCATCCGATCGATGATCATCTTGGCTACGGCCAGTTCCTGGCCGAGCCCGTCATGCAGATCGCGGGCCATGCGCCGGCGTTCCTGGTCTTGCATGGTCATCAGCCGGATCGACAACCGGCGCAGTTCGTCGGTTCGCCGGTCGACCATTTTTTCCAGCTCCGCGGCATTGTCCCGCATCGATTGCTCCAGCACTTTGCTGTCGTGAATGTCGGAACAGGTGCCGTACCACTTTAAGATCCGGCCCTCGGCGTCGCGAATGGGCAGGGCGCGCGCGCGGAACCAGCGATACAACCCTTCCCTGGAGCGCATGCGGTACTCGGCTTCATAGTTCGTGCCGTTTTCGACGCAGTGCAGCCAATGATCCATGGCGTTCTTCTTGTCATCCTCGTACACGTAATCGAGCCATCCAAAGCCGTTTGCCGAACCCGGAACCGCGCCGGTGTAATCGTAAAAACGGCCGCTGATGTAGTCGCGCGATCCGTCCGCCTGCCGGCTGAAGATAATATCGGGGGCGGTGTGCACGATGGCGTCCAGTTCCTGATTTTTTCTCACCAGCTCGCTATTGACATCGAGCAGCAACTGGGCTTTTCGCGCCAGTTCTTCGGTACGCTCGATGACCCGGTGCTCGAGTTCGCGATTCAGGCTCTCCAACTGCCGGGTCTTCCGATAGAGCTCGGCGAATACGCGCACTTTTGCCCGCAGCAACTCGGGAACAACCGGAACGGAGATATAGTCGACCGCACCATGCTCGTAGCCCTTGAGCTGGTCGAGGTCGGTGAGATGAACGGCGGAAACGAAGATGATGGCTGTCTTCTGAAAACGAGGGTGCTGCCGGATCATGGCTGCAAGCTGGAAGCCATCCAGCTCGGGCATGCTGACATCCATCAGCACTACCGCCACGTCCGTTTTGAGCAGGACTTCGAGCGCCTCCTTCGGCGAGGTGACCTTG
>DATLKM010000072.1:0-16199 GCA_035538435.1 Binatia bacterium | reverse complement strand
GCCTCTGTTTCAAACTTGCGGCATAAATTACGGGGGAGAGGGATTGTATGCGTTTACAGAAAATGCTGAACGCGGGATTGGGCGCGGTCCTCGCAGTCATCGGGGTTATGCCCATGGCCGCTCAAAGTGATAGCAGTGTGGTAGCCGAAATTGGCGGCGAAAAAGTCACCATGGCCGACCTTGAGCAACAGGAGTCTGCCAAACTTTTGTCCGCTCATTATCAGTATTACCAGGCGGAAGCCAAAGCTCTGAATGATTTGATCGACAAGAAGCTGATCGAGCAGGAAGCCAGGAAAGAGCACATCACGGTGCAGCAGTTGCTGGATCGCGAAGTCAACTCCAAATTGACCGATCCCACGGAAGACCAGATGAAGGTCTATTATGAAGGGCTCGAAATCGACCAGCCCTACGAGCAGGTGCGGGGCAAAATTCTGGACAAAATTCGCCAACTGCGGACCGATAAGGCGCGCGCGAACTATCTGACTACTCTGCGGGCCCAGACGACGGTTTACGTTGCGCTGGCGCCTCCCCGCGCCACCGTGGAAAAACTGAATCCTCTGATGACGGTTGGGGCGCAGCCCGCTACCGTGACCCTGGTGGAGTTCGCCGATTACGAGTGTCCCTATTGCCAGAAGGTAGCATTGGATGTGAAGCGCCTGGCCACCGATTTCGGCGACCGCGTTTCCTTTACCTACAAGGACTTCCCTTTGCCCATGCACGCGCGGGCTGAAAAGGCCGCTGAGGCCGCCCGCTGCGCCAGCAAGCAAAACAAGTTCTGGGAGTTCCACGATCAGCTCTTCCACAGCAAGCAGCTGGATGTGGAAGAACTCAAGGCCCAGGCCCGCGCTTTGAAGTTGGACTCAGACCAGTTCGACAAGTGCCTCGACTCAGGCGAAACGGCCACTGACGTGGACCAGGACCGTAAGGAAGGCAACCGTCTGGGCATCAGCGGCACACCCAGCTTCTTTATCAATGGCCACTACTTGAGCGGAGCGCTCGATTATGCGGCGCTACGCCAAGTGATTGAGCAGCAACTCGCCCCACAAGCGCAAGGCACGCGGTAGGCCTTGCCGAGTCGTTGGTCGATGATGAGCGCCCTCTCCCCCCATCGACCCCACGGCGGCCGGGTGAACCGGATGCGGCGCAGCCTCTGGCCGGCTGTCGCGAGCAGTGTCCGCCTGGTCCGGGTTCCCCCGGCCGCCGGTTAGCGTTCGAAAAATACGGCCTGTCCAATATCCACTCTCCCGGTCCTTGTAACCGCGCCGTAAATGCCGGCGTAGTTTCCATTCACGCGCACAATCGCCTTCATCACCTCCGGCGCGGCTTTCGCCGTATCGGGATCAAGGTTCACCATGGCGCAGCGCTCGTCGCGCATAGTCACCACGATCGAGGGCGCATCGCTGCCGTCGCCGAATGAGATCGCCCCACCGAGCCAGTCATCTTCCTGAAAAGCCCCTGGCCTTTTCGGTCGAATGACCACATTGGGGCGAAACTGCCGCACGTCCAGGCTGCGCCCCGCCAGCCGCCCTATCTCCTGCACCGTGTCCGAGGCAATGATCGAAACGCTGGCTTCATCGAAGATGCCGTTTCTCAGGAACGTCATCTGGACGGGAGCGCCATAAAGGCGGCCAACTTCGTTCGCCAGTTCCTCCCCGAAGACAGCCAGAGATCGCCCTCCGGGCGTGCGAACGCTAGTGGGAAGGTCCCCTTGCGCGCCGTTTTCACGGTGCGAGGCAAACCGCAGCAACTCGGGGAGTTTGCTGGCCGTAAGCCAGGGCATTCCGCTGCGGTCGTCAATTCGCCGGAAGGCCAGTCGGCGGTCGCCGTCCAAGCCGTGCCAGCCGAGCATGGCCGTCTTCAATGGTTCGCCGGCCATGGATTTCACGGGATAGCGGAAGACGGCTTCCACGCGTCCGATTTCTTTGCGCATAGGGGGAATAATCAGGGTGTGTCCATGGAAGTTTAACGGAGCACAGGCCACCCCTGTTGGTGAGATTTGAACCCGCCGCGAGCCACGTCACCCGGCAAATCGACAGCGCGGAGAAATCATCGGCTTGCCGCTCGAATCGGATCGGATTCGAGCGCGGCAACGCGCCGCGCAAGAAAGCGTTTCTCCATAGGGCTGCGCGCGCAGTCGAGCGCCGTCTGAAAGTGCCCTCTCGCCGCTTCGCCACGGCCACAGCGCGATTCCAATTCTCCCATGGCAGCGTGATAAAACGGGTATTTCGCCAACCGTGCCGCATCGGCGATGGCGCGAATTTCCCGGAGCCCGCTCTCCGCGCCCTGGCACTGCGCCATCGCGATGGCGCGATTCAGGGCGACCACGGGAGACGGCCGCAACGCCATCAGCGTGTCGTACAACGCCACAATCTCAGACCACTGGGTTTCCGCAAAACTCGGAGCGCTGGCATGCACCCACGCAATCGCCGCTTCCACGTGGTAGTCGGTCAAGGCCGGCCCTGTGGCTGAAAGGTCCAGCAGGCGCTGGCCTTCGGCAATCAGGCGCGAGTCCCATTGCGAACGGTCCTGGTCAAAGAGCGGGCTCAGGTTGCCGGCCGAATCCACCCGCGCCGGCAGCCGCGCCGCATGCAGGCACATTAAAGCCGCCAGAGCATAGGTCGAGGGCGTCCGTCCCTGCGGGCTTTCCATCAATACACTCGCCAGGCGCATGGCTTCATGGCACAAATCGGCGCGCACGGCGGCTTCCGCGGAGGCCCCGTGATATCCCTCGTTAAACAGGAGGTACAGAGCGCGCTGCACCGCGGGCAAGCGCGCATCGAATTCCTCCGCCTTGGTCAGATCAAAAAGTTTCTTCGCTCCCGCCAGCACTCTCTTTGACCGCGTAATCCTCTTTTCGATCGCGGCATGCCCGCTGACAAACGCATGGGCCACTTCATCAACCGTGAACCCGCAAAGAATGTTGAGCATGAGCGCAATCTGCGCCTCTTCTGTGAGCCGCGGGTGGCAGCAGGAAAACATCATGCGCAGCAGATCGTCTTTGACCGCGCCTGCCGACAGCAGCTGTTCTACGGTCGGAGCCAGGGTCCACTCGCTGTCGAGTTTTCTCCCTAATTCTGGCGCAAAGGTGCGCGCCGTGCGCTCGCGGCGCAACACGTCGAGGGCTCGGTGTTTGGCGGCGGTCATTAACCACGCCGAAGGGTTCTCGGGCGCGCCGCGGATTCGCCACACCTCCAGCGCGCGGCAGAAGGCGTCCTGCACCACGTCTTCTGCCAGCGCCAGATTGTGCACTCCGAACACGCGCGTCAGGGCCGCCACCATGCGGCCCGACTCGTGCCGGAAAAAGTGCTCGTCAAGTTCCATCACTGGTTTTCCGTTACATGCTCAGTTTCATGATCGGCCGCACTTCTACCGCGCCGTCCACTTCAAAAATCGGACAGCCCTTCGAAAGCTCGACCGCCTGGTCCAGGTCCCGCGCCTCGATCAGCGTATAACCGCCAATAATGTCCTTGGCCTCGGCAAACGGGCCGTCGGTGACGGTTTTGCGGTTGCCCTTGACCAGCTTGCCCGAGGGCTCCAGCGGCTGGCCCTGGTCTTTCACGTGCCCTTTCTGCGCCAGGTCAGTCAGCCAGCTCACCCACTTCTGCATCATTTTCTGCGCCAGTTCGGGCGATCGACCGTTGTCGCCGCCGCGGTAAAGAAAAAGGTATTCGCTCATGGTTGGTTCCCCTTCGTAAATTTTCTACTGCAATGGATAGACGTTCAAGATGTATGCGGCCGGACATATTCTTTTGAGGCAGATGACAACGATATCGCGGAGATGCCGCGATACGGAACAAACGGGCGTCGGAATGATCCAGGAGACTGATCTTCCGGGATAAGATTGTGATGCCAGGATGCTTTCGAAGAGCGGAACACGCTGCCGCTCGCTTTGGCCGTTAACCCGGATCGTTAAGCATTCGGCATCAGTAAGGTACTATCTTTAGCTCATTTAAGAGACCACCGCCACCTGGCTTCGGTTTGACGCTTGCCTGGCGCCTCTCTATAATCGTTACGATCCACGCCATTGGG
Organism: Binatia bacterium; assembly: GCA_035538435.1. GTDB lineage: Bacteria > Acidobacteriota > Terriglobia > Terriglobales > Acidobacteriaceae > Sulfotelmatobacter. The sequence continues at coordinate 12,170 of DATLKM010000072.1, read as the reverse complement.
AATCCATCAAGGGTGGACGACACGTCCGCAGCCCCGGCGTGTGACGCTGGCAACCCAGTAGCGCCTGTTTTCCATCAAGTCAAAAGGCGGCCGCTGTAAAACTAAGGAAGCGAATTCCTCGCGAGCTGATGCAAACGCTGCTCTCGCCGTCTGCGGCCCAGCGCCGATTTAGGGCAATCACGTCATCCCCGGAAATCCGGAAGAATGGACAAGGAGTTTAAGCGATCCAATGGTTAGCTACATGAAAAGCAAGTTTGTGCGCGCATTCCTCGCCCCGGCGGCCGTCAGCCTGATTTGTGGACTCAGCAGCGCGGCCCTGACCGTTTCTGCCGCCGCGCAGACCACCGGCATCGGTTCGGCGTTGCCGTCCGCGCCGTCGGCAGCCTCCTCCACGCCGGCAGCCCCGGCGGCCAACACCCCGAGCACGATTGCCACCGGCAGCGGCTCAAAAGTGGGGACAATAAATATTGAGCAGGCCGTATTCGCTTCCAACGAAGGCCAGCGCGACTTCGAAGCGCTGCGCAAAAAACTGGAGCCCAAGCAGAACGAGTTGAAGTCGCAGAACGACGAACTCGACGCCCTGCAAAAGCAACTGCAAACCCAGGAAGACAAGCTGAATGAGGACGCGCGCGCCACGCTGGTCAAGCAGATCGAGACCAAGAAGAAATCTTTCGACCGCTCGGTGCAGGACGCGCAGGAAGACGCGCAGAACCAGCAGAAGGAAATTTTCCAACGCATACTTCAGAAGATGGCGCCGGTGATCGTGAAGCACGCGCAGGACGGCGGATTTGCCATGATCGTGGACACTTCGAACCAGTGGCCGCAAAGCCCGATTCTCTGGTACGGCGAGCAGAACGACATCACCAAGGTGGTGGTGGATTTGTACAACACGCAGTCGGGCGTGCCCGCGCCGGCGCCGGCCGGCACCGGCACGAAGATTGCCCCGAAGCCAGCCGCTCCCAAGCCGACGACTTCGACTCCGACCAAGCCGCAGTAAGATTACCTGCCTAGCGTGACACCGGGCGGGTTGTGTAAGTTCCCAGAAAGGCCGCGAAAAACGCGGCCTTTTTCTTTTGTGACCGTACTTGAACGCGGCATCCTGAATGCGGGTCTGCGGTGTCATTAGCACCAAGCAGATGCAAAACCGGAGGACGCCATGTTCGAAAGCGCGCTTGCCACTTCATCGGGCGGAGGCTCCCGCCGCGGTTTCACCACGCTCACTTCATTCGGGCTGCAAGCGATTGCGTTCGGAGTGCTCCTGCTGATTCCGTTGCTGCGGCCGACTATTTTGCCGACCTATCATCCGCTCTCGACGCCGATCAGTTTTGGCCGCGCGAGCGAACCGCCGACTGTCGAGGCCCATGTATCGCGGGGAGGCGGAGGCGTGTCTGCGCCGTCTACGCACGTTTTTTTGACGCCAAGATATATTCCCCATGACATTGCCCCGGGCACAGACGATACTCCACCCGCGTTTGCAGATTCCGGGCCTTATCTTCCCGGCGCAGTTCCTGGCGGGGATGCGCGCGGGGTTCCCGGTCTTTTCGGCAGCGGCACCCGCCCAGTCATGCCCATAGCGGCGGCGCCAACAACGCCGGCGCATCCCGTGCGCATCTCGAGCATGAGCGAGGGCAACCTGGTACGCAAAGTACAGCCCGTGTATCCGCCGCTGGCGCGCGCGGCGCGGATTCAGGGCACAGTCGTATTGCAGGCGGTGATCAGCAAGCAGGGCACGATCACGGGATTGAGCGTAATCAGCGGCCATCCCATGCTGGCCACAGCCGCGGTGGAAGCGGTGCGGCAGTGGCGCTACAAGCCGTACGTGCTCAACAATGAGCCGGTAGAAGTGGAGACGCAGGTGACGGTAAATTTTTCGCTGGAACATTGAGATATTCGGCGAGCGGGCGATTGGATCATCGAGGGAATTTGATTTCGTTTTCAATCGCTGAATCGCCCGGCCGCCGAATCTACCACGCTCAATCGCCCAATGCACCGGTAGCCCAAGCGTAACCTGATCCTCCCCCGCCCTCCCTCTATAATCGAGGCTTGTGGCTACCACGGTAGAAACCCTCAGCCGCGCGGCGACGCGCCCCACGTGGGCGGAAGTCTCGCTGGGGAATTTGCGGCGAAATTTCCGAACAGTCGTCAAGCACGCCGGACCCGGCGTCACCGAGTGTGCCGTGGTTAAGGCTGACGCCTACGGTCACGGGGCAGTCGAGTGCTCACGCGCTCTGGAGGCGGAGGGCGCGAAGTGGCTGGGCGTGACTTCGCTCGACGAAGCCATCCCGCTTCGCGAGGCGGGAATTACGTCTCGCATCCTCTTAATGACCGGTTTCTGGCGTGGGGAAGAAAATGAAATCGTGCGCCTCAAGCTCACTCCCACGGTTTGGGAGCCGTGGCACATCGAGTCGCTCGAAGGCGCGGCAGCAGCGGCGGGCGCGCGCCACGCGGTGCACCTGAAGGTCGATACCGGCATGGGACGGCTGGGAGTGGCGCTCGACGAATTGCCTGGCGTTCTGACGGCGCTGAAGGCCGCGGGGCATCTTGAGCTTGAAGGATTGTCAACGCACCTGGCTTCCTCCGAAGTGATGGATGCGCCATCGGTCGCAGAGCAGACGCGACGATTTGAAGAAGCGCAGCGGATGGTGCGCACGGCGGGCTTCGAGCCGATGCTGGTGCATATGGCGAACACCAGCGCGCTCATCTCGCGGCGCGAAACCTGGAACAACATGATCCGGCCCGGGGTGGCGCTGTATGGATACTACCTGCCTTTTCAACGCGCCGGCCGCGAGGTCAGCGGAGGGACGTTACGCCTGGGCGTGAAGCCGGTCCTGACCTGGAAGACGCGGATTCTATCCCTGAGAAAGTTCGCGGCCAATCAGCCGCTAGGCTACGGCGGAACGTTCGTGACGAAAGCTCCGACTCACGTGGCGGTTCTTCCTGTCGGCTATGCTGACGGGTACAATCGCCAGCTTTCGAACAGGGGCAGAGTGATCGTGCGCGACCACTACGCTCCAATCGTGGGCAGCATCTCCATGGATTTGACACTGGTCGATGTGACCGGAATTCCGGGCGTGGCGGTGGGCGATGAAGTCATCCTGCTCGGCACGAGTGACGGGCTCACCGTGGATGCTCTGGAACACGCGCGCTGGGCGGGAAGCACGCCCTACGAAATCCTGTGCAATATTTCCAAGCGGGTGCCGCGCCGCTACAGCGATCGCCGTTCCGGCGATCTATGAAAGCTACGTCTTTTCTTCATCGCCCATCTGCATGGAGAGATAGCGTTCGTATCCCAGTTCTTTGATCTGGTGCACCTGGGCTTCGAGAAAGTCGACATGCTCTTCTTCGTCCTTGAGCAACACGACCAGCAGATCGCGTGAGCCGTTATCGCCTTCTTTCGTGGCCAGAGCTACGGCGTCGTTGTATTGCCTGACTGCGCCCAGCTCGAGTGCGAGGTCATTCTCGATCATTTCCTTGACGGACTTTCCGACCTTGAGTTCGAGGGGCATCATGGAAGGAGTACCATCGAGAAACAAAATGCGCTCCATCAGCACCTCGGCGTGTTTCATCTCGCCAATGGATTGTTTCTTGATGTACCCGGAAAGCTTTCGATAGCCCCAGTTCTCGCACATTTCGGCGTGAAGAAAATACTGGTTGATCGCGGTCAACTCCTCGCGCAGGGCTTTGTTTAATTCGGCAAGAACTCTTGGATTTCCTTTCATGGCAAGGGAGTATGCCAGAAAAATGGGCTTAGGGTAAACCGCGGGGCGGCGCATGCTGGAGATGGCCGCGCTGTTGGTTAGAATTGGTTCAGCAGCTTAATTCATCCAAGCCAGGAGCTAACAAGCCAGACGCTCGCTATGAAAACGGGAATCATCGGCCTGCCACAGGTGGGCAAAACGTCGCTGTTCCGGATTCTGACCAAGGCCCACCTTTCCAGCCAGGCATTCGCCAACCCGCGGGAGGCGCACATCGGAGTCGCCAAAGTGCCCGACGACCGGCTCGACCGGCTGGCGGGTCTCTACAACCCGAAGAAGCTGACCCACACGTCGGTCGAATACGTAGATGTTGGCGCGATCGGCCAGGAGGCGTTGAAAGATACGGCGTATGCCGCGCACCTGCGCAATGTGGATGCGCTGGCGCACGTGGTGCGGGCGTTTGACGACCCGGCTATTCCTCATGTGGGGGAGATTGATCCCCTTCGCGACATCAGAAATGTGGAGTTCGACCTGATGATCAGCGATCTCGGACAGATCGAAAAACGGCTGGAGCGCCTGGAAAAGGATCTCAAGAAAATGAAGACGGCGGAGCTGGAAAAGGAATTCGAGCTGCTGAAGCGGGCCAAGGCGCAAGTGGAAGGGGAAAAACCGCTGCGCGAAATGGAGTTGAGCGCGGAAGAAAAGAAACGCATTCGCGGATTCATGTTCTTGAGCGAAAAACCGATTCTTTATGTTTTGAACATCGGCGAATCGCAGCAACTGGGGAAAGATCTGGACGAAGCAGTGAATAAATACAAGCTCGGCGAGATTGCGTCACGTCCGAATGCGGGGGCGATGGCGATCTGCGGCAAAGTGGAGGCCGAACTGGCGGAGATGAGCGACGCCGACGCGGCCGAATTTCTGGGCAGCTACGGGCTGAACGAAAGCGGGCTCACGAGATTGATCCGGACGACTTACAAGCTGCTGGGAGTAATTTCATTTTTTACAGCGGGCGAAGATGAATGCCGGGCGTGGCAAGTGCCGGCGAACTCGCGGGCGCAGGAAGCGGCCGGAGCCATCCATTCCGATCTGGAGAAGCATTTTATTCGCGCCGAAACCATCCGCTGGGACCAGTTGCTGGAGGCCGGATCGGAAGCCAATGCCCGGGCAAAAGGCACGCTGCGGCTGGAAGGCAAGGATTACATTGTGCAGGACGGCGACGTGATGCACATCCGGCACAGCGGATGAGTTTGAGGAAAACCGCGATCAAGCGCGCGATCTTCGGCGCCAGGCTTACGGTTGCGGTGAAACCTAATCTTTTCTGCGCCGTCGAAGAGCGCCATTTGCGCGGGCGAGAGCGCGCCCGTAAAGCGATCTCCAATCGCTAATCAAGCCTTTACCCTATACCTCCACATCGGCTGCCCGCCTAGACTGGCTCAACGCTCGGGAAAGCGTAATCGATTGACATTGGAAAGGGGTATCAAATGCTTTGGACCATAGCAGTGGTGCTCTTGGTTTTGTGGCTGCTCGGCTTGGTCACGTCGTACACGCTGGGCGGGTTTATACACATTCTTCTGGTCCTAGCCATCGTCGCGATTTTGATTCGCCTGATCCAGGGGCGAAGTCCGGTGGTGTAGGGACCGCGAGAAAATAAAGATCTGAAACTGAATCGGAGGAGACATCATGAACAGCGATCAAGTGAAAGGCAAGGCGAAAGACGTTGCCGGGCGGGTGGAACGCCAGGTCGGCGAGTGGACCGGCGACACGGAAGCGCAGGTGAAGGGCGCGGCGAAACAGGCTGAGGGCAAGGTGCAGAACGCATGGGGCAATGCGAAGGACGCGGCCGACAAGGCGACCGACCATTCCGCCGAAAAGGACCGTGAAGTGGAAAAGGAACGAGAGGAAGACGACCTTCGCCGCAAAGCGAGCTGAGGGAGTGGAAGCTGAGGCGGGCTGGAGAAATCCGGCCCGCTTTTTTGTTTTGGTTTAGCCGTGCCATCCTTCTGGGCACAATGAATGCTGGAGCTGGGCGGAGTTCGAGGTAGAGCTGGATTCAGTTACGACGGCAACCATGACGCCGGCTGGGAGCCGGCGTTTTTAGACCTTCCACAACTGGGCGAGCGCACGAGCCGCATCGGTCAGGGCGCGCTTTTCGGCGCCCGCCTGCGACAAACCGAGGAGCTTTGCCCTGGGCACGATGGGAGCGCGGTATTGCAATTTTTTCTCCGCGGCCCGGTCGGCCCGATGAATTTCACATACCGCACTTTCAAAAGCGCGCCGCAAGTCCTCCGGCGACGATGTCAGCGGGGCTTCCATACGGGGTGCAACAAACTTGTAAGCCATGAGAACAACCTCAGGAATTTTTGATCTACTTTCCGCAATTTAGCCCCGCAGCGCACGAGCAACAATACCGTGGTGTCCCAATTCGCCGGGTGTCAGTCCCCTACACAGGAAGGAGATGCTGACTGGTTGCCTGGAGGTGCGTACATTTGTTGGATTCGGGTATACCGGGATAATTCTTAGGTATGAGCGGGAAAACCAGCAGTTGGGAGCGGGATGCGGTTGTCAGCCGAGTGAGGCGTTTGGCGGGAACGTTCGGTGACGGGGGCTAATAATCCAAAGTGAAATCGGCCTGAACGACTTTCTTTTTCGCGCCGCCGGGGCTGCCGCGAAAGACCAAATAATACTTTACGGGCAGGTTCTGAGTGGCGGGCAAGCTCACGTTCACTTCCTGATCATGCGAAGCCGGCGCGGAAAAGAGGCCTTCGACCGCCCCGGTTTGCGAGAAATCATGGAACTGGTCTTCGGTCAGGAGGAGGAAATCGACGTTTGCGGTATCGTCGTCAGACTGAAGGCCGAGCTCTTTGAGGAATGATTTGTAGTTTCCATGGAGATGGGGCAGGGCCACGTGCGGAGGAACTTCAAAGGTGAAGTTCGTGGAATTGGTAATGGCGAACGTCTTGTGCAGTACGTTCTGACTGCCGCTGGCGGATGCGGGAGCCACGCGATCCATGGGCAATATTTCTTCCGCGGGGGGCTTTTTCTTCTCGCAGGCGCCGAAAATCAATGCGACGGCCATCAAGAGCGGCACGAGCCGAATATGAGGGGAATTCATGCGCGAACGGGTTTTCCGTAAGTGGTCGTGTAGTGCAGCTGAATTTCGCCGCAGGTGCCCTGCTCGGCGGAATAAACCACGCAACTGTCGAAAGGCCGCGAGTACACGTGAAGGCTGACGGCACGCTGATTGAATTCGCGCGGATTGTAAACCCGGTGGACCGGCTCGAGCGGATCGACCGCGCAAGGCTGCGAAAGGTTCATTTCCAGCGTGTCGGCGGGTTCAAGGCGGCAGGTGCCGCCTTCAATATCCTGATGGACGACACGGAAATTTTCCACCTTGAGCCGGCCGATGGGCACGGCCATCCAGCAATTCTGATCGCGATGGTTATGGATGGAACTGATCTGCCCGATGTCCCAGCAGATGGCCATGAGTTCGTACAAAGAAGTCTTGTCGATCAGGTTGCGCGTGTAATGCTGGCGGTCCCAGGTCAGGTAAGGTTCCAGCGATTCGGGATTGACCGGCGTGTCCTGTAAGAAACGGCGAATGGTTTCGGTTTGCTCGAAGGCTGCCTCGGGGAACTGGCGCAGTTGAAGAACGAACTCCTGCACTGCGATGGGCTTGACTGCCGTGGCCATTGCGTTACTCCCAAAGAAGTATAGCGCACGGGGTGCGCGGTGAACATTCACGGCTGGACATTCCAGTCATCGCCGATTCATTCGATAAACATGCAATCGCCGTAGGAATAGAAGCGGTAACGCCCGCTGACTGCGTGTGCGTAGGCACGAAGAACATTCTCGCGACCCGCGAAGCCGCAGACCAGCATGAGCAACGTGGACTGCGGCAGGTGGAAGTTGGTGAGCATGGCGCCCACGGCCCGAAATTCGTACCCCGGATAGATAAAAAGCCCGGCCGCGCCTGAGCCCGGGGCAACCCGGCCCATTCCCTGCCGCACCGCATATTCCAGAGTGCGGACGGTGGTGGTGCCCACCGCGACGATACGGCCGCGGGTTTCCAGAGCCCGGTTAATGGCGGCGGCCGCTTCGCCGGAGATGGAGTAAGCCTCGGAGTGCAGCTTGTGTTCTTCCACACGCTCAACTCTCACCGGCTGGAATGTTCCCAAGCCAACATGAAGAGTAATCTCCGCGGTTTGAATTCCTCGGGAGCGGATTCGCGACAGGATTTCCGGGGTGAAGTGCAAGCCGGCCGTGGGAGCGGCTATGGAACCGCGCTGCCTGGCGTATACGGTCTGATAGCGCTCGCGGTCGGCGGTGGAATCCGGCCGCCCGATATAGGGCGGAAGCGGTATGTGTCCGATGCGGTCGAGAATCGCGAAAAAATCCTGGGATTGGTCGTTGGGGGTAAATCGAATCAGGCGCTCGCCGAAAGCGCCGCGGGTAAGCACTTCCGCCTGCAATTCATTGTTGTCACCGAAAAAAAGGAGTTCGCCGACGCCTATTTTCCGGCCGGGGCGGACCAGGCATTCCCAATCATTGGGGCCGCTGGAAATCTGGCGGGTGAGTAAAACTTCGATGGTTCCGTGCAGGAAATCGCGCGAGGCGGGATTGTGCGGGCTCGGGGTTTGGGAGCGTATTCCCTTTCGCCGTCCATAGAGCCGGGCGGGAAAGACGCGGCTATTGTTGAAAACCAGCACGTCGGTGGGGCGCAACAAATCCGGCAGATCCTGAAACATGCGGTCACGGTAAGCGCCCGTGGTGCGATCGAGGTGCAACATGCGCGAAGCGTCGCGCGAAGGCAGGCCCTGCTGGGCAATGAGTTCTTCGGGAAGATGGAAATTGAAATCGGAAACCAGCACCGCTCACCTTACCAAAAATTGTAGAAATCCGGAGACGGCGATTCCTGTAAATTCATTTGTGCTGTTCCTGCAAGGTACGGTACTATCGGGTCGTGAAGTCTTTTTAGCCGCAATTTTCGCCACTCCCCTGAAAGAGTTCTTGGATGTCCGTCGAGCGAAAGCACAGGGAACAAATCGTGCGGTATGGGGGCATGCTGCATGAACGAGGCTTTGTTGCGGCCATGGACGGAAACCTTTCTGTCCGCCTGGGCAAGAATCGAATCCTGGTCACCCCTACCTGTTTGAGCAAGGGCGCCATGCGAGCCAGCGATCTGGTGATCGTCGACCAGCAGGGCACGCGTGTTTCGGGGCGGCGCAACGTCACCAGCGAAATCGACATGCACCTGCTGATTTACCGCATGAGGCCCGATATTCAGGCCATTGTGCATGCGCACCCGCCCACCGCTACAGGATTCGCCGCCGCCGGTATGGCGCTCACCGAGCCGCTGGTTTGCGAGGTGGTGATGGGCCTGGGCTGCATTCCACTGGCGCGCTACGGAACGCCGGGGACGTCGGAGTTGGCGAAAACGCTCGAGCCTTACGTGCCTCATTACGACGCCATCCTCATGTCGAACCACGGCGTAGTCGCCTATGGCGACACGCTGGAACACGCTTACATGAAGATGGAAACGGTGGAGCACTTTGCGCAGATTGCGCTGGTCACGCACCTCCTGGGCCGCCAGCAGCCGCTGAGCGGCGTAGACATCGAAAAATTATTGCACGCCCGCACGAAATATTTCGGGGGGAAGCTGTCCGCCTCAATGATGCCGATGGCGATGCTGCGTCCGCCGGAAAAAGCCAGTTGAGCTTCGTCGCTTATTGTCTCGCACCCACCTGCCGATCGGGCCGCGCTACTCCCCTCCAATTGTGAATCTGAAACCTGCGCGAAAATTGACGGGCAGCGCGGGATACCCGACTACTTCGTTGTAGCGGCGATCGAGCGCGTTGGCCACGTTGGCATACGCGCTGATGCGCGAGGTGATGGCGTACCAACCGCCCAAATCCGCACGCACATAGCCGGCGGCGTGGTCGATGTTGAAGCCGTCAAAATCGGAGTCGGACCGCGCGCCGACAAAGCTCCCTGCCAGGTTCCCGCCCCAGCGCCTGCCACGGTAATTGAGCAAGAAAGTGGCGGAATGCCGGGGGCGACGCAGCAAGGGATCGCCGGGAGCGTAGGGAAAACTGCAAGGGGTGGCCGGGGTGCAGAGCGGATTGTTGAGAATTTCTGTGGACGTGTAGGTGTACGCGGCCACCAGCGAGAGCCTCGAGTTGATCCTGCCCTCGAGTTCGACTTCCGCACCCTGAGCGAAGGACTGCTCGAGGTTGAAAAATTCATACTCTCCGGTGGGCGTGGGTTGGGCCTGAATCTGATCGTGAAAAAGATTGTTGAAATAGGTTGCGTTGAAGGCCCACCGACCGGCCAGCAACTTCTGCTCGAAGCCGGCTTCGAAGGCGCGCGTGCGCTCGGGCAGAAGGCCGTGATTGGGGGCGTAGCCGTAGGCGAGCTCGCCAAACGTCTGATAGAAAGCCGGCTCCATGAACCCGGTGGCGTAGGAAAAACGCAGGCGGGTTCCAGAGAACATTTCTCCTCCGCGCAACGCAAGCAGCGTGAGCGCAACCCGGGGGACGCCGGTGTTTCCGTAGGCGCTGCTGTGTACAAAACGCCCACCGGCTACGACTGAGAGCCTGCGCCACGTTGCCTGTTGCTGGAGATAGGCGTCCTGATCAAGGCGCTGCCCGGGAGAAGGCGGGGGGAAGTCCATGTCGTTGACGACCCCCGTCTCGTTTTCGATGCGATATCCGAACGTGGTGTGGGCCCAGGTCCGCTCCGCATAGTCGCCCTGATATTCGGCGCCCGCGCGATTGACGTGGGTCGAATAGGTGTCGGGGAAGGAGTCGTAACTGGCGGGATTGCTGTTCAGGTTTACGTCGGTGTAGCGGTAGAGCGAATCGAAGGCAGTCAGCTGGTGCTGCCAACCTGAGGGAGAAGCTACGGTGAGTTGGACGCTGCCAAGCAGATCGTTCAGATGCGAGTGCTCGCTGGGATCGGGCGCCAGCAGCGGATCGCCGTTAAAGTTCCATTCGCCGGGCAATCCGGTGGTGCTGTTGGAGTGGCGAAAGCGGAAGCGCAGGGCGGTGCGGCCGCTAATTGCGGTGCCGAGGTTTGCTCCCGAAAGCGAGTCCGAATAGGCGTCGTTGACTCCGAGGCCGCTGCTGTTGAATTGATCGCCGAAAAGGTTGTAGTCGTAGCGGCCGCGGGCTCCGGACAAAGAGACATAGCCGTTGGCGGTGCCAAAATTCCCGCCATCGGCGCCGAAACGCAGTTCGGGCACGGCGGTGCTGCCGGTCCGCGTCCATACCTGAACCACGCTGGTCATGGCGTCGGAGCCGTAAAGTGTGCTTTGCGCCCCGCGCAAAAATTCCACGCGGTCGGCCTGGGTGAGGGGAAGCGTGCCGAAGTCGAAGGTTTCGCCGGGATTGTCGACGGCCACGCCATCGACAATTACTTTGTTGTAGGTGGATTCGCCGCCGCGCACAAAGAGCGAGGAGAAGCCGCCGCGCTGGCCCGCGGTGTTGATGACTGCGCCGGGAAGAAATCGCACAGCGTCATCAGAAGCGATCGGCTGCATGGTTTCGAGCTGGCCGCTTTCGAGGGTGGAAATGCTGGCGCCGGTTTCGTCGGCTTGCGTGGGAGTGCGGGTTGCGGTAACCACAACGGTCTCCGAGGCAGGCGCGACCCGCAGTTGAACGGTGAACTCGTTTTCGGCGGCGTGGGCGGAGATTTCGAAATTTAAAGATTGCGGGCCGAAGCCGGCGGCCAATACCTGGACGAGGTAGCTGCCGCGGGGCAAATCGCCGAGATCGGCCGATCCTTCGGCCGACGTGGTAACGAGCTTTTGGGGTGTGCCATTCCCTTTTGCTGACAGGGAAACCTGGGCGCCGGCAACGGCGGCGGACCCGGGATCGACGACTTTGATCTTGACCTCGGCGGCGAAAGCCGCGACGGAAAGCAGCAGAAATAGAGCGCAAAGCGTGCGCATAAGAACCTCCTCCTTTTCACGCGAAAGGGGTTGCGGTGGACGATTTGCGCCGGTCTCCTGGCTTTGCGAGTGAGGACAGCAGCCAGCTTTCAGCGAAAGGCTGAGCGCCAAGATCTGCTATCCAGTAGTTTGCAGGCGGCCTTCCCGGTTTCCCAGTGGCCGGTCTGCGTTGTTCTCGCTTACAGTTGCGCGGCAGCGCGGGAATTGCACCCGCTTCCCTGTCCCGGCCGAGCAGCCGGGACGCGCAAACCGAAGGCTTGTCAAAGAACAAAAAACTTTGCTTGAGGAATCTACCGGGTGGGGGGTATCGAAGTCAAACTGGGTTCAAGGGCCTGAGCTTTGCGCGAATTCAGGAACCTACGGGAAAATCCGCCGTTCCTACATTCTGAACGTTCGCTTCCGCGAAGGCGACGCAGCGATCGAGCGCTGACTGTAATTCGCCCTCATAGCGCTGGAGATCCTCGTCAGTGGCTTCGCGAGGAATGTAAATCAGCTTTCCAAAGCGCAAGAGCACTCGCGCAAAA
>DATLKM010000071.1:0-1839 GCA_035538435.1 Binatia bacterium | reverse complement strand
GGCGGGCGAGGTGTGCACGACCAGGTTGTAGGGTGGGTTGTCGAGAACGCGGTCGGCCTTGATCAGCAAATTCTTCAGCGCCTTAGCCAAGTTCTCGAACATGTGCGACGACGAATTCTCGAACGCCGATTCATGCGACTTAGGGAGAATCCAGGTCTCAAACGGGAAACGCGGCGCGTAGGGAGCGATCGTGAGGAAGTTCTCGTTCTCGGCGACGACACGGGTACCGCTCTCGGTTTCCTGGCGGATGATGTCGCAGAAAACACAGCGCTCTTTATAAAGGTAGTACTGCTTCGCCCCTTCCAGTTCCTGAGTGACGTTGATGGGCAAAATGGGCAGCGCGATCAGTTGCGAGTGCGCGTGCTCGAGAGACGCGCCGGCCGCTTCCCCATGGTTCTTGAAGATCAGAATGTATTTGAAGCGGCGGTCTTTTTTCAGATCCAGAATACGGTCACGGAAGGTCCAGAGAACGTCTTCAATGCGTTTGGGCGGTAGCGTGGCCAGGCTGGCGTTGTGGTCGGGCGTCTCGATGATGACTTCATGCGCGCCGATGCCGTTCATGCGGTCGAACATGCCTTCCGCCTGCCGGTTCAGATTGCCTTCGATCCCCAGGGCCGGAAATTTGTTTGGGACGACGCGCACGGTCCAGCCCGGCGTATCGCGCTGTGACGTAGGACCGCCGTTGCTTCCCGGACGATAAGCCTGAATCTCGGGTGGGGTCTTGCCTTCGTTGCCGTAACAAAAAGGGCAAAAGCCCCCTTTAATCTTGACGTTCTCTCGTGCGAAATCGCTGGGGCGCTTGGCGCGGTCGGTGGAAATAATGACCCACCGGCCAACAATGGGATCTTTTCTCAGTTCGGGCACTTACCTAAACCTCAATTATTAGGATGGAAAAATCTATACCTTAAGCCGACAGGGAGGCGTTGCGAAACAGTTCGATCTGGGGCCGGCTGGCCTGCGACTGTTCATAGTATACGCTGACCACGTCGAATCGCCAGTGGCACGAAGGTGGAAGACGGCGGAGGTAGTCGCGAGCTACGGAGCGAAGCTCACGCCGCTTGTGCTGGTCGACCGCGGCTTCGGCCGGTTTCACTTCGCGCGTAGTGCGGGTCTTGACTTCGATGAAACAGAGCACATCACGGTCCCATGCGATGAGATCGATTTCTCCGCGGCAGCGGGGCGAACGGAAATTCCGGGCGACCATGATGTAGCCGAGTTTGCGCAGGTAGAAGTAGGCGGCTTCTTCGCCACGGCGACCGGTGAGGTGATGAGGCGCGATTTTCTGAGGAGCGAGCGTGTGGGCTGCGAGCCAGTCGAAGCAGTGAAGAAACAGGCGCGTAGCGTGGCCAGAAAGCGGCATTGCGAAACCTGAGGGAGAACTGTACAACGGCGAGTACGGTTTGGCTGTGCTCTTCAGGGAAAAATAGTTAGCCCAGTTCCGAAGTGGGAATGGCTAGGGGACTCTTACAAACGGATTCTCAATCCTCAGGCCTGTGATTGCCTGTCCTGCATTTAGGTCTTCCGAGAGGATCCGGCTGGCAGCGCCTCTGACGGCGCTGGCCACAATCAGAGCGTCCCAGGACCCAATGCGGGATTCATCCTCAATCCGGAAGGCCGGAAATTTCCGTTTATTAGCCAGAAATCTATCGCCAGCATGGAAATACGCCCGTTGGACCCGGGGGCCGATTCAGGGATCCATCCGGCCCGCAAAGAACGCGGGCCTCGGGATGACGAACTGGTGTCGAGCGTTTAGGCCAATAATTTCAGATTATCTTCCCACCTGGCAGACGCCAACATAGCCTACCGTGCACATGTACTTGGGATTATCGTCGCTGCCCA
>DATLKM010000070.1:0-34533 GCA_035538435.1 Binatia bacterium | reverse complement strand
AAAGAAGGCAAGCTACAGGTTTATCAGCCAAAGATTGAACAGGTCATGGAGTATTCCACCGCCGGCAACCGTGGCGAGATTGAAAGCTACCTTGTGCTGGGTTTCGGTGGAAGCGGCGAGGATTTGAAAAAATCATTCGACGTGAGTGAAACCGGCGAAGAGAATATTGGCGGCGTGGCCACCGCGAAGCTGGAACTGGTGCCGAAAAGCGACAAGCTGCGCAACAATTTTTCCAGGATCACGCTGTGGATCGACCTGGGCCGGGGCATTTCGATCCAGCAGAGATTCGACCAGCCCAGCGGCGACTACCGGCTGGCAAAATACTCCGACATTCACATGCCGGCCAAGATCGGCGGCGATGTCTTCAAGCTGAAGACGACCGGCAAGACGCAGTACGTTTCCCCGCGGGGGTAAGGGAATTGACCACGTAAATCGTTGAATTTCAATACGCTGGCGGGTGTGCCACCGAAGTTACGCCGGCCGCGGCGAAGAATCTGTGAGGAAAACCGAGAGCCGGGCGCTATACTGCATGCAACCCTCTTTCGAGATAATTCATGGCCAAAGTTTTTACCATTCCAGTCCCCCCGAAGTTTGGCAAACGAAGAGAGCGCACCTCCGACCCACGGTATGTCGACGGCCAGCGCGTGCTGGTCGAAGCCATGCGCTACCTGGCGCAGAGCGATCCGGTATCGAACCGCCAAGCCATTGAATTGATCTCCGAGCATGTGCGCACGCGGTTTCGCATGAGCGACTCGCCGCTGGCTTAGGCGGCGGAAAGCCGCGTCCTCAAGAGACAACCGACCGGCACGCATAAATGCGTGCCCTGACACGAGCGCCTGTTTCACTGTGCTTCCGGCCAAGCTAAAAGGCGAAGCGCAGCGAATACTGCATCAATCGCGGCCGGGTCAATTCCGTGTTGAACGTGCCGAATCCGGTATTGCTCACCAGACTTTCGCCAATCAGCGAGCCGGCCGCATCGAAGCGTACGGCATTGGTTACGTTAAACACTTCCCAGTCGAACCGGAGGCTCTTGTCCTCGCTGAAATTCCACGTTTTCGCAAGACCGGTGTCGATTCCGAAGAAGCCCGGACCGCGGAAGTTGTTGCGCTGCCCGGCTTCACCGGCATAAGTCGGCCGGAACGTAGACGGCCCGGTTGCGGCGCTGCCCGGCGAGCACGAACAGGTGATGTTCTGAATCGGATTCTGGAACACCGTGGGGATATTGCCCGGCTGTTCGAAGAAGACGCCGGTTTTCGGCTTGGGGCCGGTCAGGAATGACGAGCCTTCCAGTTCAAAGTTGGTTGACCATCCGTTGCCCGCTTCCACGGAAAATGGGAAGCCGCTGGTCCAGCGGAACAGGCCGTTGAAGCCCCAGCCGCCGAAGACTTTGTTCATCAGACCGGAGCTTGCCCAATGACGGCCCTGCCCGTAGGGGATGTCCCATACCCAGTTGGCATTGAGCTGGTGAGTGGTGTCGAAGTCGGAGACTGCGCGCCACAGATCGGGAGAGAAGGCATTGATCACCTGACTGTTGAACGCGAGGCCGTTGGATTCGAATCCATTTACGCGTTCGGCGTTCGAACCGACGTCAATAGATTTGGAGTACACGTAGTTGAAGTCGAATACGAGGCCTGCGGCCATGGCGTGGCGCAACGACACTTGCAGGCCGTTGTAGTTGCTGTTGCCGCGCGTTTGCCAGCTATAAAGGGAGGAGAACTGGGGCTGGTAATAATAGAACGGAGTGCCCAAAGACCCGGTAAAGGTGCTCCCACCGGTGGTTGCCAGAGTATTCGTGCCCGTACCGGCGCATGCCGGGAAGCAAAATGCGTCCAGATCTTCGAGCGAGAGAGTTTCATTTCCCAGATTGCAGTAATACAAATCGTAGATGTTCTGCGTCGCGGTGGGATGGAAATGTCCAGCCGATCCCGGTGCGCAGCCGGACTTCCCGGCAGTTCCCGCGGCCTGTGGAAACATATCCTGCCAGTATTGAATGTTCGTCACGCTGGGATCGGTTTCGGGCACTCCGGCGTAGGCGGCTTTATCGAGAAGTTGCGCCGCTGTGAAATAGTCCATATGGCTGGCCGGGTCAACCAGGTCGAGAGGCTGCGAAAGATCGATTTCCTGCAATAGATGATGGGCAAAGCGTCCCGTGTAAGTTGCCTCCAACACGAAATTGCGGGCTAGTTCGCGAGTGACGGAGAAGTCTATTACGTGGGAATACGGGGTCTTGAGGTTGTCGTCGATTCCCCACGCGATGGCCAGCCCGTACGTGCTGGGATTGACCGAGGGCGTGTAGGGGAAGCCGTGCGGGCTGGGGACCCCGGCGCTGGGAGGCAAATTCTGAGCCCCCAGCAGGCCCGTATATCGCGGCGTGGTGTCGACGCCAAGCACCCCGGCGGGGTTGCTGATGGTGGTCGACAGGCCCCATGAGCCTTGACGATCGAAAGTATTGACCACACCCTCTCCGAAATGGTCGTAGTAGAGGCCGTAGCCGAGCCGGATGGAGCTCTTGCCGTGATCCCCGAAGAGGCTGTGCCAGAAGCCGCTCGGGGCGTTCGGGGAATAAGCGATCGCGAAACGTGGCGCGATGTTGTTGTAGTTCCAAGCCCAGTAGGGCTTGCCCCCGTTAGCCTGACCCGCCAGATTGAACGTCAACAGTGGCTGAACCGTGTTCCCTTGATACATGTTTGTGATCCGGTTCTCGAACCACTGATGCATGTTGACGGTAGGTGAAACCTGATTGCCGTTGGCTTCATAAGGCGGTTGCAGAAGGGAATAGCGGGCGCCGACGGTGACGGTCAAGTTTGGCGTCACATTCCACTTGTCCTGCAGGTAGAATTCGCCTTCGAAATTGTGGAAATGCCTCGGGACCAGATCGCCATTGGGAATTAAATTGGCGTTCTTGTCCTGGTTGGTGACCGAGTAGACCTGGCTCATCAGGCCGGCCAATTGGGTCGCGGCAAAGTCGTAGGAGGCGCCGAACGTGGTATCCACCAGAGGAAAGCTGGAGTTGAGCGATGGATCCAGGCTGACGCCGGTATTGGAAATGAAGGACGGACTCATCCAGTACAGGTTGGCGTATCCGTTGGAGAGATTCTGCGCGTTGGACAAACGGTTGTTCCGGACCACCCGCCAGTTAGAGCCGAATTGAAGGGTGTGCCGCCCCTTGGTCCAGGACACATCATCGACGAAGTTGTGGACGGGGACGTTGACGAAAATGGTGGGAGTATCACCGGGACTCAGAGCGATCGTACTGTCAAGCCCGCGGAGGGTGTTGTAGTCCTGACTGTTCAGTCCGGCCTGGCCGATTCCCTGGCGGATGAAGGCATAGCGGAAATCGTTGATCAGGTTGCTGTGGATGATGTAGGTGTAACCGACCGCAATGCCCTTGCTGTTGTTGGTCACGATGTCGTTGGGAAGCAGGGTGGGAAACTGTGGCGGCAGGGCCTCGTGATCATTCTGCAAATTGCCGCGCACAAACAACGACTGATTTCCGTTCGACGTGAGTTTGTAGTCCAGCTTCAGAATGAACGTGTTCAGGCTTGTCGGATTGTTCCCGGGAAACGTGAAACCTTCGGAGTTCAGGCCGTCTCCAACTCCGTTTACAGCATTGCCGCACGCGGCGCAATTCGGAAGCGGATACTGCTCGAATAGTGCTCCCGGGTTGGCGCCCGCAGCGCCGTTGAGGGCGCCGATGTTAGCGATCAGCCCGTTGGCCCCACCGCCATTCGGGTTCCCGGGTGTTGCCGGGCAGGTTCCATTTCCTTGGCAGGCTGTATCGAGAGATCCCAATTGCGCCGGAGTCAAAGTCGCGACGTAGTCGGGCAGGTATGTGGTGACGCTCTGTACGGTCACGCCGTTGGGATTCGGCGAGCCAAGCACGCAGTTCGGATCGGAAGTATTGCAGAGATAGCTGATGTATCCCGCTCTTAAAGTTGCGGTGGGAACGATCCTGGTGACCTGCTGCTGCTCTGCGGTTCGTTGTCCTTCATAAGCGCCGAAGTAAAACAGGCGATCCTTTTTGATTGGGCCGCCAATTGTCCCCCCGAATGTATTGCGAAGAATGTGTTGGGGAATATTAGGATTTCCCTCATTCAATTCCGCTTGTTTGTTGAACCAATCGTTGGCCACGTCGAAGGTGGGGCGGTTGTATTCGTAAAGGGAGCCGTGAATTTTGTTGGTTCCGCTCTTGGTGACCAGATTGACCTGCGCGCCGGACGAGCGCCCGGAGGCGGCGTCGTAGTTGCTGGTGGTGACGCGAAATTCCTGCAATGAATCGAGCGTGGCACGCATGGAGCCGCGGAAGGCGTAGCCTTCGAGTTGGTCGTTATCGTCGAGGCCGTCGAGCGTGATGTTGCTCTGGTCGCTGCGCGCGCCGTTGACCGCTCCGCCGCGGCTGTCGTTATTCTGCTGCTCGGGAACCAGGCCTTGATTGGCCAGATCGCCGATAAAAACGACCCCGGGTTGAAGGCTGAGAATGGCCGCCGGGTCGCGCCCTTCGGCGGGCAGATCGATGAGTTGCCGCGTGCCGAAGTTGTTGCCCAGGGTCGCATCCTGCGTGTTGACAATCGGGGCTTCGCCGGTGACGTCGACAATCTCCGATCCACCGCTTACTTCCAGAGAAATGTTCAAGGTTGCCGGATTGCTCACTTGCAGGACCACGTTTTCATGCTTGATCCGCGCGAAGCCGTGCGCCTCGATGGAGAGAACATAAGTCGCTGGGGGGACTTCAAGAAACTGATATGTTCCCTGCGCATCGGTCTTGGTGCTGCGGGAGAATCCCTTATCGGAATTCGTTAAGAAAACACTCGCGCCGGGCACGACCAATCCTTTGGGATCGGTAACCGTGCCGCGCAGGGATGTGGTGGCAGATTGACCGAGGGTCAAATTCACACAAGCAAGCAGAGAAACCAACCATAGACCAGCTACACGGCTGCACTTGCGCATACTGGCTCCTTGAAAGGCGGGACTGATACCGCGGTTTTTATGTGCCCAAGGAATGGAGCGCCATCGAGAGCCTGGCTACCTTGTTGGGGCGCTATTGTGCAACTATCCGGCCACAAGATTCAAGCGCAATTTTCGGGGGAAATCAGCGCAATAAATCGATTGAATACCGTTTTCGAAAAATGGGGCTTCCAGATTTGGCAGGCCGGCTTACCGAGATTCGCGCGGGCAGGGCTGTTTTTGCCGCCGCCAGAGGGCCGCTGCCGCCACTATGACCACGGGATAGCACTCCAGCGTGTAGCGGGGTTCGGGGTTTTCCAGGCTGCCGAGGAACAGCGACCGCAGGGCGAGAAACAAAAAGAGCAAGCCGATGCCGGCGACGTGGCGCGCGCGGAGAAATCCCATAGTGGCCAGCGCAATGTAGGCCAGATTGATCAAGCCGAAAACGATGCTCGCCGAAAGCCAGACCGGTTCGTCGTTAAATTCCCACCAGCGTGGATCGGAGGGCAGCATCTCCACGCGCGGGCGCAGCCACATATCGGCAACGCGCAGCGCGGGCAGCCACAGGTAATAGCGAAAGCGCGAATCCCGAATGCGCTCGCGGGCCAGCGCTCCAAAACGGCCATCGGTGTCCGGAGTCAGTTCGTGGTTCTGGTTGTAATCGGCAAAGAGTTGCTCCGTTTCGCGCCGCTGCTGCGGTGAGTCGAAAGCGCGATGGGGGAGGCGCGTGATATTGATCGCTTCTCCGGGAACCATCCAATAAATCTCCTGGGTTGACGTATATTCGGCGATCCAGGTGCGCGTCCACTGGTTGAATCCCTTCATTACCAGTTCGTCGACATCGTAGGCGTAACGCGGGGCCAGCGGCTGGAAGCGGTGAAAGGTGTGAAAGTTGCGAGCGGTCCAGGGAATTAAGGGAATCAGCGCGCCGGTCACAACGACGACCCCCGCGCGCAGCAAAGCCAGCCGCTCGCAGGAAAATCCTGAGGTTTGCTCGGGCCGCAAAAAGAGCCAAGCGAAATAGACGCCGGCTGCCGCCAGAAGAATTCCGCCGTCTGGCCGGAGCAAAATGCAAGCGCCGATGGAAAGACCACCGGCCAGCCACATCACAGGCTTGAACTGACCGGGAGACAGACTCCGGGCGAAAGCAGGTTCCTCACTCACGCTTCGCGCGCGTTCGGAATGACCGGAGTCAAGGGTTGATGATGCGGCGATTCGCTGAAGTTCCTGAACAATCAGGTCGAGCGCGAGAGCGGTAAAGAAAATCTCGAGGGTTTCGGTCAGCGCTGCGGCGGCATAGTTGGCCAGGAAGGGGCAGAGCGCAGCCAGCGCAAATGCGGCCTTCGCCGCGCGTTCAGAAAACATGCGGCGGGCCAGATCGGCGATGAGCAGACAGGTTCCGAGATCGAACAGGACCTGCAACAGAAGCACCGCGCGAAAATTGTTCGCTCCGAAGACCGCAAAGACGGCGGCGAGAAATCCCGGATAGCCGGGCAGGCGGGAAAGCGTGGGCATGATCTGCCCGGAATCGGTAATGCCATAAATGCCGTGTTGCAGCCAGTTCTGGGCAATGTTGGCGTAGAGGCGGGAATCGTCGACCACGGCGGGAAAGCGGAATACGAACAGCAGGCGGAGCGCGAGGCCCGCCAATCCTATTCCCAGGAAGAACCGGAAGTTCTTCCGCAGCAGTTCGAGCACGCACTGAATATAGCGCGTTTGCGGCAATCTCGGCGCGGGGAAAATGCATCTTACCCCGCTAAGAACCCTGACCCTACCCTGTCCTGCCGGGAATTGACCGTGTGCCGCGTGCGGCATACGATGGAACGTTTAGCCCTACATGGCCGAACCCGTCTTTTACGATCCGCAACGCGCCCGCTGGAAGCGCCTGAGGCGTTTTGTCGACGCGCTGGTCCTGGCGCTTTCCGCGCTGATCGTCTTTTTCGTCTACACCAGCCTGCGCGATGAGCGCCTGCCGGAACTACTGTTTTCTCCTCAGAAACGCGCCTTCAAAGGACTGAGGGATAGATCAGTCGAGCGGATCAAGAAGCTGGCTGGCCGTTCGCATCGCAAGTCAAAATTGCCGGCCTCGGAAGTTGCGCTGAATCAGGAAGAAGGCATTCGCGCGGCATTCTATGTGCCCTATGATGCGGCCAGCTTTGCTTCCCTGCGGGATTTTGCCCGGCAGATCGACCTGCTCTATCCCGACTGGCTGCACGTCATCACGCCGGACGGCCGCTTGCAGGCAATCGATGACCAGACCAACGCTTTTTTCGATGTCGTCCAGAACGATCACGTGCGTTCCGTTGACGATCGGGTCATGCCGTTCCTGAAGACGGACGATCCCGCCATGGAAGTGTTCCCCATGGTGAACAACTTCGACGGGACGGAGTGGGTGGGCGGGATCACGGACTTCTTGAATAATCCCGATGCGCGAGCGCGGTTTCGCCAACAAGTCGGCATGTTCCTGACCTCCGATCGTTTTGGCGGCCTGATGGTCGACTTCGAAGCATTTCCGAAAGTCGGGCAGCCGGGATACGTGGCGCTGCTCAACGAGCTTTCTGCCGATCTGCATGGCCGCGGCATGAAGCTGTACGTAAGTGTGCCTGCGCATAACGAAGAATTTGATTACGCCTCGATCGCCGCGCCCGCCGACGGCGTGGTGGTGATGAATTATGACGAGCATTATCCGGGGGCGGCTTCGGGGCCGGTGGCGTCGCAGGATTGGTTTGTTGAGAATCTGAAGTTCATTGCCGGAGTGGTTCCCCGGCAAAAAATCATTTGCGCGATTGCCAACTACGGCTATGACTGGGTGCTGAAGCCGAAAAAAGGAGCGCTGCCGCCGGACGCGCACGACAGCAGCGTCTCGGCCCAGGAGGCGTGGCTGGCGGCGCGCGATTCCGACGTGGACGTCGATTTCGACGATGACGCGCTGAATCCGCATTTCAGCTATCTCGATGAGCGCAGCCTGCGGCACGATGTGTGGTTTCTGGATGCGGTGACGGCGCTGAATCACATGCGCGCGGCGCAAACGCTGGGCATTCAAACCTTCGCGTTGTGGCGTTTGGGCGGCGAGGACCGTTCGCTGTGGCGGGTTTGGGACCTGCCCGGCGATGCCGGTGCGGCGGACAAATTGCGCGACGTTCCGCCGGGGCAGGACGTGGACATGGAAGGGCAGGGCGAAATTCTGCGCATCGAAGACCGGCCCAGCCATGGAACGCGCGATCTGACCATCGACGCCTCCACCAAGCTGATAACCGACGAGAATTTTCAGTCGCTGCCGGAGCCCTTTCGCGTTGGCCGCTACGGCTACAGCCCCAACAAAGTCGCGCTTACGTTTGATGATGGCCCGGATCCCGAGTGGACGCCGCAGGTGCTCGATGTGCTCAAACGCGAGCACGCGACGGCGACTTTTTTTCTGATCGGCATTCAGGGCGATAAGTTCTCCGGGCTGGTCAAGCGCATTTACAACGAAGGCCACACCATCGGCAACCACACCTTCACCCATCCCGACGTAAGCAATATTTCGTCGACCCAGATGAAAGTCGAGTTGAACCTGACGGAGCGGCTCTTTGCCAGCATGGTGGGCGTGCGCGTGATCCTGATGCGTCCGCCGTACGCGATTGACGAAGAGCCCGACACGGCGGATCAGGTCAAGCCGCTGGAGTTCGCCCAGGATTTGGGATACATCACGGTGGGAAACCGGATCGACCCGAATGACTGGAGCGACAAGCCGCGCCGCCATACCGCCGAAGAGATCGCTCACTATGTGCTGGCGCATTTGCCGCCGTGTTCGGTGAACGACCTGCGCTGCGGCAATGTCGTGTTGCTGCACGATGGCGGCGGCAACCGCGCGGAAACGGTGCGCGCGCTGCCCATGATCATCGAAGGCATTCGCAGCCGCGGCTACGAGATTGCGCCGGTTTACGACCTGCTGGGCAAGACCCGCGCCGACGTGATGTCGCCGCTGCCCACGGGGCAGCGGTGGGCCGCGCGCTTCGACCGGCTGGGCTTCTGGCTGTTCGACGCCGTGGTGCTGGCCATCACATGGATATTCTTCCTGGGCGATTTGCTCATGACCGGGCGCCTGTTGTTTATCGGCGCGGCTGCCGTCTATGACCGGCTGCAGGAAAAGATCTTCGGCAAGCCTGCGGAGGTCGCTTCTTACAAGCCGAAGGTCGCCGTGCTGATTCCCGCTTATAACGAAGAGAAGGTGATTGTGCGCACGATTCGCGCGGCGCTGAATTCGGATTATCCGAATTTGCGCGTCATCATGATCGACGATGGCTCGCGCGACGCGACGCTGGAAGTGGCGCGCGCCGCCTTTCGGCGTGAAGCGGCCGCGGGAAAAGTTCTGATTCTTACCAAACCGAATGCGGGTAAAGCCGAGGCGCTGAATTATGGCATCGAGCATATAGAAGATGCGCAGATTTTTGTCGGCATCGACGCCGACACCATTATTAACGGCGACGCGATTTCGCGCCTGGTGCCGCACTTTATCAATCCTAAAGTCGGAGCCATTGCCGGCAATGCCAAGGTGGGCAACCGGGTGAATTTGTGGACCCGCTGGCAGGCGCTGGAATATATCACCAGCCAGAATTTCGAGCGGCGCGCGTTGGATGTTCTGGGCGCCGTGAGCGTGGTGCCGGGCGCGATTGGCGCATGGCGGGTTTCTGCGGTGCGCGAGGCGGGCGGCTTCCAGATCGACACCGTTGCCGAAGACGCCGATTTGACCATGGCGCTGCTGCGCCGCGGCTATCGCGTGGAATATGAAGACATGGCGCTGGCCTACACCGAAGCGCCGACTAACGCGAATGGCCTGATGCGGCAGCGCTTTCGCTGGTCGTTTGGCATTTTGCAGGCCGTGTTCAAGCATCGCGAAGTGGTGGGGCGCAAGGGCGTGCTGGGTTGGATTGCGCTGCCCAATATCGTGATCTTCCAGATTCTGCTGCCGCTGGTTTCGCCGCTTATCGACATCATGTTCGCCTTCGGCATGATCTGGTACTTTCTGCAAAAACATTTTCATCCGGATTCCACCGACCCGGCGAGCTTCCACAAACTGGTGGCATTTTTCTTTGCTTTTCTGGTGATCGACTTCCTGGCCTCGGCGATTGCGTTTGCGCTGGAGCGTCGGCGGCCGGATGAAAAAGAAGACGTGTGGCTGCTGAGCCAGGTGTGGTTGCAGCGCTTCGCCTACCGGCAGGTGTTTTCGGTGGTGTTGTTCAAAACTCTGAAGCGCGCGCTGGAAGGCCGCAAATTCGCCTGGGACAAACTCGAGCGCACCGCGGCGGTGAAACTGGTTGCGTCGGAGAAACAGGATTCTGTGCACGTGCCGTAAGGATTAGTGATTCGAAAACCGGGGACAGACGGAATATTCCCTATTTCTTCTCACGCCACGAAGGCCAAAGCGCGCCGCCTGCGATGCTCTGCAATCTTTTTATTCGGCCGTCCAGCTTTGGCTGCGGCCAGTATGCGCATCGTGCTTTGTTCCAACTCCTCCGTAAATTCCGCGGAACCGAGCGGCCGCCCGGTATGAGTGAATTGCCGCAGGGCGGCGACGTCTTCTTGCGAATCGCCGGCCTGTAGTTGCGCGCGCCACTCGGACGCGGCCCAGCGCCGGGTAAACTCCTCCATCTTCACCAAAGGGTCGGGAAGGCCGCCACAATGGACTGCGGCAGTTGACCAGCGCCATTGCTCCGCCGACTTCACTATCGCCGCACGTACCGGGTTTAATTCCACATAACGCAGCGCTGCCCACAAGTGCGGTTGATCCAGCGGGCAAGAATAAAACCTTCCTTGCCAAACATGCCCGCTGGATGAGATACGGGCATTCCAATAGGCTGCATAGCGTCCATGAGTTAATTTAAGGGTCTGAGACAATGCCTGGCTGGTACCCGGAACCACGATTAGATGGACGTGATTGGACATCAGGCAGTAGCCCAGCACCGACAGCCGATAAAGCTGGGAATATTGGCGAAGCAAGGCCAGATAGGTGGCCCTGTCCGTATCTGCGGCAAAGATCCGCTGTCGTGCGTTGCCACGCTGCGTGACATGATGTGGTACCTCAGGCATCACCACACGAGCGAATCGGGCCATGAGGAAAAAATATCAGAGCGGATTGGGAAGGGAATTCTCTTTCGGAAAAAAATGACGAACGGGGGTGCTTGGGTTCCCGGATTGGGACAAGAAATGGGGCGCGTCCCGTCTGTCCCCGGTTTTGTTCCGGTTTTGTTCCGGTTTTGTTAGTGGTTTACTATCGCCGCCTGAACTATCAGCAGCAGGCCCGTGCCTGCGAGTCCGGCGTAGATGATCTTCGTAAATTTTCCTGCGGGCAATCGTTGATTCAGCACACGTCCGGCGATGACGCCCAGCAGCGTCGCCGGCAACGAAAGTAGATAGAGGCGCGTTACCGCGGGCGTCCACAGGCCGGCGAGCCAGTATCCGGCCATGCCGATTATGCTGGCGGGAAGAAAATAGCCTTGCAGGGTGGCGCGGAACTGTTGCGCGGACCAGCGCCGCATGGTTCCGTAGACGGCCAGCGGCGGGCCGTTCATGCCATAGGCTCCGCCGAGAATGCCGGCCAAGAAACCGCACAACAAAATCCAGGGGCGGCTGTCGCGTTTGAGTTCCAGCGGCGCCCGGCCGGCCAGAGAATAGATGGAAAAGCCGACAATGATAAATCCGAGCGCGGCTTTTACCAGGCGCGGATGATGACTGGTGAGCAGCAGCAGTCCGAGGGGAATGCCGGCGAGCGTGGAGAGCACAAGCCAGCCGGTGCTGGCGAAGTGAATGTGCTTAAAATCCTGGGCGACGACGATGGCCGCAACCGTGATCGAGATCAGCACGGCCAGCGGTGCGGCCACCGACAGCGGCAGATAAAACGCGAGCAGCGGAACGGCTATGAGGGCTTCACCAAAACCGAACGCGGAACGGATCACCGTGGCGAAAAAAACGATAAGCAATATCTGAACAGTGATGAGGTTGATGGCCCGGTCCCTCGCAGCATTCAGTATACGAAGTGCGGGCCGCGGTCTGTGACTCTGTGACGAACAACCGCGAGGGAAGCGGGAGCCGTCGCGGGCAAAAAAAGCCCCCGCAAAATTCCGCGAGGGCCGTGAAGGGAACACAGAGGAGAACTCAGGCGGCTTCGGCTTCGGCGCGAAGGTGCCGCAGCGTTTCAAGCTGCTGGCGGTATCTCTGCGCATTGCTCACGATCTTGCGCTGGGGAAGACTTGTGACCCACTGGTCGTGCGGAATATTCCGCCGCTCGCGCCGGCTGCCCACCGCCCCGCGCGTCAGCATGTTGGTGGGGCGCTGGTCGGTTTTCTGCGTCCAGCCGCCGCCCGCCGTCACGTTGTAAACGCCGATGTAGCCCCCGGCCAGAAGCTGAAACGGCTTCTTGATCTTGTTCATGCGGTCGAACTGCGTGGAGCCTTCAGCGCGAAAGCCTTCAAACCACGAGGGGTAGACGAAATCGGAGAGCAGAATATTGTCGATGGTGTAGGCGAAGCTGTCATCTTCGCAGGCGTCGCACGCTTCGTACGCGTAGAGCGTGCCCGCGCTGTTGCTGGCTTGATCGAATACGGTCAGGTTGATGTTCGGGTCGCCCAGCATTTCCAGCAACTCGTGGCTGGCGGTGACGGTCCATGATGTTCCCGCTTTCAGATCGCTGGCGGCGAATACCTTGCCCATGGGCAGGCCTTCGTTGGTCAGGTCGTGGTAGCCGAGAGCGTTGGCCTGATCGGAATCGTCGAGCAGCACCAGCCACCAGTTTCCGCCCGGGGGCTGCGCGCCATGGGAAATAATGTTCAGCTCGGCATCGGCGCCCCACATGGGGCGGAAATCGTTGCTCACTTGTTTTTGAAGCGCGATCACCACCGGCGAAAGGTCGGTGTCTGCGATAACGGTGCTTTCGTTGATGACGGAGATCCTGACGGTAGGAACTTGAACTGGGCTGGGTTGCGGCATAGTCCTATCTCTCCTGCAAACGAAGTTGAGAACGCGCAAAGCGTATTGCGTGACTCTGTGAAAAAAAGCTTATAGGCTGGGAAAGAGAAAGCCATGTTCATCCCGCCGGAAATTGCTGTGGATTTTCCAATTCGGGATGCGGGCGCGAGATATTTTCTTCATGTTTTTTTCTGCCGAAATTTCGGATGCGGTCAGGAGGGCCGCGAGCGTCGCCGGTTTTGAACGGGCGGGCATTGCCGCGGTCAGCGACGCGGCGGAGCTGGAATATTTTCCGCGCTGGATCGCCGCCGGCCATGCCGGAGAAATGAAATACATGGCCGCCACCGACGAACAGGGGCGGCTCAAGCGGGCGTCGCTGCAACATGCCGCGCCGTGGGCGCGCAGCGTGGTGGTGTGCGCGATCAACTACAACTCGGCTCAGCCTTATTCGACCGCGATGCCGGATAAATCCCGCGGATGGATTTCCCGCTATGCCTGGGGCGCGCAGGATTATCACGATTCGGTGATGCGCCGGTTGCGGCAGGTGGAGAGTGCTTTGCACGAAGCGTGCGGGACCGCGCCCAAGCCGAAGGTGTGCTTGGATGTGCCCGAGGAAATCACGACCCGATGCTACGTGGACACCGGGCCGATCGTGGAACGCGTAATCGCCAAATACGCCGGCATCGGGTGGATTGGAAAAAATACCTGCATCATCAACCAGAAGCTGGGGTCGTGGCTATTCCTGGGAGTGATTCTGACTTCATTGCCGCTTGCGCCGGAGGCGGCGAGCGTGGCTGCGCCCGACCGTTGCGGGACCTGCACCCGGTGTATCGACGCCTGCCCTACCGACGCTTTCTTGGGGCCATATCAACTGAATGCGAACCGCTGCATTGCTTACCTCACGATCGAGAAACGCGGCTCTTTGCCCGAAGACGATCAGCTTCGGGCCGGCATGGGCCGGCATGTTTTTGGCTGCGACATCTGCCAGGATGTGTGTCCCTGGAACCGTAAGGCGCCGGTGACAAAGGCCTCCGAATTCGAGCCGCGGCCGGGACTGGTGAACCCTACACTGGAGTGGCTGGCAGAAATGAGCGAAGAGGATTTTCAAAAAACATTTCGCGGTTCGCCCTTAAAACGGGCCAAACGCCAGGGTGTGCGGAGAAACGCGATTGTTGCCATGGGCAACAGCGGCGAAGAAAAATTCCGGGGAGTTCTTGAAAAATTGCGGGAAGATGAAGACCCGGTCGTGAGTGAAGCGACGGGCTGGGCCCTCCGCCAGCTACCGCCGGGAGGCGGGAGCGCGTAGCAACCATCCAGCATTGGCTTCAATCAAAGCGAAGCGGGCGTTGTAATCTCTTATTTTGATCGAACTCAAAGAACAATCCGACACTTCGCCCGAGCGAACACATAGTCCTGCGGGCTGCCCATACTGCGGCGGTCACGGGCAGTTTCTGATTGCTTCGCCGGACCGCGACCGGCATACCACTGCGGCGATGTTCGATTACTTTCAATGCCGAGGCTGTGGCCTGGTTTTCATGGATCCGATTCCGGACGATCTGGCTCCTTTTTATGCGGGCGGGTACCAGGCGATTCCCGCGACTCTGGACGAATTGCGCGAAATGGCCAAACCGCAAGCCTACCGGTTGGAGCCAATCCTCAAATACAAGACTGCCGGAAAGCTCCTGGATATTGGGCCATGGATAGGGTTGTTCAGCAGCAACGCGAAAGACGCCGGGTTCGAGGTGACCGCGATCGAGATGAATGCGGATTGCGTGGCATTCCTGAACAATGTAGTTGGAATCGGGGCACTTCAATCATCCGATCCCGCGCTCACGCTGGGGACGATGCATGAGCAATTCGACGTCATCACGCTGTGGCACTGTCTGGAGCATTTGCGGAATCCGTGGCAGGTGGTCGAACAAGCCGCTCGCAGGCTGGTTCCCGGCGGAATTCTGCTGATCGCGATTCCGAACATCGAAAGTTATCAGTTCGGCGTGTTAAAGCAGGCGTGGTGGCACCTGGATGCGCCGCGGCATCTGTTTTTCTATCCGGCGAAAACGCTGGAAAATCTGTGCTACGGCTGCGGGCTTGTGTCTTTGGAAATTACGACTGGCGATCGGCTGAGCAGGACCTTGAGCCGCGACGCATGGTATGTTTTTGCCCGTTCTTTAGTGCGAGTCAGGTACGTGAGAGGAATGCTCGGACTGATGCTGGCCTGGGCGTCAAGCAGAAAAGAAGGCGAGCCGAATGCAGGCGCGGGCCTGACGGCGATATTTCAGCGGCCCTTTGACTCCGACGGCTCAAAACTACGCTAGACCAAGCCTGCGCCGGGCCAAGCCCGCCAGCAGTTGCCGGTCTTCGCTGCTCATACTGACCAGCCAGGCGAGGAGCAAAGTAGAAATCGCCCAAAGCGTCCACAGGATCCATTGGTTTACCGGCGGGGCCGAGTGCCACCACAGGGGAAGCAACAGCACCGACGGTATGGCCATGGCAGCCGGACGGAGCATTCCTTTGGCCAGAAGTTGCATGCGCGAGGGAGAAATGTTTCGCGTATAGCGCATGCTCACGGCAAAGTGCAGGAGGACGCCGAGAAGAGATCCGATCAGCGTGCCCAGAGCGACGCCGAGAGCGCCGTAATATTTTGCCAGCCAGATGCTGGCGACAAGATTGACCAATGCCTCGGTGACGGCCGCCGCCGTGGCGACCCTTTGTTTCGCCGTGGCCACCACCATGGTGGCGTAGGGCGAGCACAGATTGCGAATGATGTTCGCTAAAAGCAGAATGCGCAGAAAGCGGATGCTGTGTTCCGCGTAGTTCGCGCCCACCCATAGGCGAAGCACCCAATAGCCGAGAACAATCAAAGGCAGGCCGCTGCCCAGGAGAATTACGGTGGCGTAGCGAGTGGCGCGCACCAGGATATCTCCCATCTGCTGGGCCGTGCGCTCGGTGCTTAATGCCGAAGCCGCGGGTAAGAGCGGGCCGAGCATGGCGCCGATGAGCATCAGAATAAAATTTGTCGGAGACAGCGCGATGGAATAGAACGCCGTCTGGCCGAAGTCGTAGTGGCCCACGATGGTGAGATCGATGCCGCTGACGAACAGCATGCACACCGACCAGATCGTCAGCACGCCGCAATAGCCGAGCATCTGGCGCAGCATGGGCCAGTCCACTGCACCCAGGCCGACGTGAACGTGGCTGGCCAGCTTTCTCCAGGCAATGACTTGAGCCGCCGCTCCCAGCAGGTTCGCGCCCGCCACCGCTGCGCCCATGCTTGCAAGTCCGGCATGCATGTAGACGGAAACGCAAACGGCGATGGCATAGGCCAGTTTGCTGATGATGGTGGTGATCATGGGAACCTGATAGCGCTGGAGGCCGAGGAAAATTGCGGAATAGACGGACGAAGCCAAATTGATGGAGAGCGAAGTGCCCACGAAAAGAATGCCGATGCGGACCGCGTGAAATTGACCGGCGGGCATTTTTTGAAAGAGTTCAGGGATGATCAGCGCGAGCACGCCGGTCAGTACAATCCCGATGCCGCAGGCGGCGAGCATGATGGCCAGACCTGCGCTGGCGCAGCGGCCGCATCCGGCCATGTCGCCGCGCGCCTCATATTCCGCGATGTATTTTGAAACCGCCGTCTGAACTCCGAAATCCAGATAGCCCACGTAGGCGCCCATCTGCATGATCAGGACCCACGCGCCGTAGGTTTCGACAGCAAGATGATGGGTCAAATAAGCGGGAAGGAAGAGTGCGACCAGGGAAATTACGCCCAGGCGGGCGACATTGGCCGCGGAGTTGCGAGCGAGAGTGCCGAAGGCGCTGCGCGGGGTACGACCAACGGCCGTGGAGAGTCCAGCCTGCATTGCCCGATTTTCGCACACGCCGCTGGCGGGCAAACTACGTTCCCGTCTCTGACGGCGGCATCGACGCGGGCAATGCTCGGCTGGACATGGCGGCCCCGGCTTTCCAGATCCTGGTGCGCAAGGCCGTAGCGGTGCCGGCGGTTTGCGCGGAAATTGGATGCCGAACTGCGCCGGGGGGATTACAACCAGCCGAGCCCATCACCAGAAAACAATTTGTCTTGTCAGGCGAGAATCTGGGGCAACCACCATTCGCTTCCGGCGAGCATCTTTGTGGTTAGCCGGGAGAATTCCACGCCCCAGGAATTGCCCCGTAGACCAAGGCCTTCTGTGCTAAAATTTAACCTAACGTTAACATCTTTTTGTCCATTGTTTTCTGTGGCTTACAAGCCATTTTCCACGGGCCGTTCAGGGCTCCACTTCGGTAACTCGCGCTTCCGCCAACCAGCAACTAATCTGACGGCAAAGGGTTTTTTCTAGAAGGAAATTCAGTGTCTATTCCAGGAAAAATACGGCGCGCTTTGGCGATCTTGTGGGCGCTGGCAGCGCTTTCCGCCGGCTATGCCTATGCGTCATCGGCCACGCTGCTCCTGGAAGAACCTTACGGCAAACTGGGCTTTTTTACCGCGACCGGACACGCTGCCGTTTATCTCTCCGGCGTGTGTGCGGAAACGCCGGTGAAGCTGCGCGCTTGTGCCCCGGGCGAACTGGGCGCGGTGATCAGCCGGTATGACGGAGTGGCCGGCTACGACTGGGTGGCAATTCCGCTGATTCCGTACCTGTATGCGGTGGAGCAACCGGATGCGATTCCGCTGTTTGCCGACGCCAGAACGGTGAGCTTTTTACGCGATCAGTACCGGCGCCATCACCTGGAAGAGATGATTCCCGATCTCGCCAGCGGCAACGCCCCGGGCGGGAATTGGTACGAACTGATCGGTTCGTCATATGACCGAACCGTGTATGCGTTCGAGATCGAAACGACGCAAGAGCGGGACCTGGAATTTATTCGCAGGTACAACGCGGCTCCCAATCGCTCGCACTTCCGGACGATTTCGCGCAATTGCGCCGACTTCGCCAAGGATGTGATCAATTTCTATTATCCGCGGGCGCTGCATCGGAGCGTGGTGGCGGATGTGGGCATTACGACGCCCAAGCAGATGGCGAAGACGATGATCAAATTCAGCTCGCGCCATTCCGAGCTGGAATTCAATCGCTGGGTGATTCCGCAGGTTCCGGGAAGCATGGCGCGCAGCGCGCCCGTGCACGGCGTGGTGGAGTCGTTCTTCAAATCGAAGAAATATATTGTGCCCAGCGCCATTGTGAGCCCGGTTTTCGCCGGATGCGTGGCGGCCGTGTATGTAGGAACGGGAGCGGGACGCTTCGATCCGTCGAAACAGACGCTGGTTTACAACGCGGACCGCGGGCTGGAAAAGCCGCTCGGCAGCGAAGACCGGCGGGCCTTCCAGAGCGAATTGAACCATTTTGTGGCGGAACATTCGGGAACCAGACCGGCGATTGAACGCGCGGGCCTGGACCAGGTTTTCTTCGATCCGTCTGCCGGCAACAGCGAACACGTTGAAAAATGGAGCCGGTTGCTGCACGATGCTAAGCCGGAACTCGACGCCGAAGGCCGTCCGATCCTGCTGGTGCGCGAGGGAGCGGCGGTAGTCAGCGTGGGCATTGCAGCGGGGAATATTCTTGACGGGATGCCCGATGCGTTCACGCAGAAGCTGCTGGAAGCGCGACTGCACGCCGAACTGCATCGAGGGAATTCGCCGCGGGTTTCAGAAAGTGATGTGGAACAGGACTGGAGCCTGTTGCAGAAGGCGTTTAACGGCACGGACGCGGAATTGGCAGAACCTCATTCCAGCCCGCGGGTGCCCCTGCCGCCATCTCACGGCGGAACGCAGTAGGAAGAACGCCCTTCAAGATCGCTCTCAAGCGGCGATAAATGGCAGCTTTCCTGCGACCGGAGTGTCGTCCGCGTCGCCCCGTTCAGCACAAGACTGGTGCCCGCTACTGGTCCTGCTGCTGCGTGGGCGGTTGTTGCGGCGGCTGCATGGGCCGGCCGGGGAAGGGCATGCCCGGCGGGTAGTTCTGCGGCTGTCCCGGAGTGGCCTGCTGACCCTGCTGCATCTGTATTTGCCGCTGCTGCATTTCCTGGAGCATTTGCTGCGGCGTCTTCACGCCCGGTTGATCGGGGTTCGCCGGTTGCTCGCCTTCGGCAGCGGCGGCCGCGTTGCCTTGATCGGGAGAGTCATCGACCGCGCTATTGCTTTCTTCTGACGTGTCGGCGTCGGGCGCGTCGGCGGCCGCGTTATTCGCGTCCGGAGTTTGTCCGTTCTTGCCCGCTTCAGGGGTTGGCGGAGCAGGATTGTCGGGCCCCGTTTTCGCCACCAGAACGACTTTTACCAGAGCGCTGGCGTCTTGCGGTGAGCCGAGCAGGACGTAGTTGAAGTGAGATCCATTAAGCAATTCGGCCACTCCGTCGCGGGCCGGGCCGGGGCCGATGCGCGTGACCACGCGCTCGTTGGCGCTGGCGGGAATGTCGATATCGGCGGAGGTGTGCTTGCGCACACCGCGCAGAATGTCACTGAGAGTGGAGTTGGGAGCGACGATGGTGAGCAGTCCACCTTCGTAAGTGACTTGCGGAGCGACCGCCGGCATGGCGTCGAGGGGAACTTGCGGCACGGGGCCGCGCGGGCCTGACGGCAGCGGCGGCGGAAGGGCAGGCTGCTTCTTCTTGTGAACCACGTGGTGAGTCGTGGGCGTATCCGCAATCCCAGGAACGGTGACGCACAGCAAGCCCAAAACCAGCAGACCGGGT
This sequence comes from Binatia bacterium, assembly GCA_035538435.1. GTDB lineage: Bacteria > Acidobacteriota > Terriglobia > Terriglobales > Acidobacteriaceae > Sulfotelmatobacter. The sequence continues at coordinate 14,958 of DATLKM010000070.1, read as the reverse complement.
AAGGTAGCACCCCGCTTCATAGAAACCTCCACAACAATTTCTTCCTGGGGGACAACAGGCTTAAAAAGAGTTTACCACTGGATGCCTTGTTTTATTGGGCTTTTTCAGCGATGGGCGGCCATCCGCCTGGATGGGTTCCGATCCGCGAGATCCCCAAGGCTCGCTGATGAAAACGCGAGCCTTCGGGATAACGGCGGCACCTTAAAACGGTGCGTATCTTCGTTCGTATACTCGGGTTATACGCCTGCCCCGATCGGTTCGTGGACGGTCAGTTTCTCCGTTGCATCTTCGTCGCTGATGGCGTGGTGAGTCTTGGCCAGCAGCATGTAGATCGAAGGCACCACAAACAGGGTAAATGCCGTGCCGATGATCATGCCGCTGACCAGCATGATGCCGATGCTGTTGCGTGCGCCGGCACCCGGTCCGCGGGCCAGGACCAGGGGAAAATGGCCGCAGACGGTGGCGGCCGTGGTCATGAGAATCGGGCGCAAACGGGTGGTCGCCCCGCCGATGATGGCTTCGAGTTTGCTCTTGCCCTCTTCCTGAAGCTGATTGGCGAATTCCACCATCAGAATTCCGTTTTTCGAGATCAGCCCGACCAGCGTGATCAGCCCGACTTCGCTGTAGATGTTGAGCGTGGTGAACCCGAGGAACGAGAAGGCCAGCGCGCCGGAGATGGCCAGCGGCACCGAACCCGCGAGAATGATGAACGGATCGCGGAAGCTTTCAAACTGCGCGGCCAGCACAAGATAGATCAGGATGGCCGACAGCATGAAGGTTCCCAGGAACTTGCTGCCTTCCACGCGAAGCTGGCGCGATTCGTCGGCGTAGTCGACGGTGAATCCCTGCGGCAGAATCTGCTTGGCCTGATCCTCCAGGAAAGTCAGAGCCTTATCCAATGGGACGTTGGGCGGGATTACGCCCTGAATTCTCACCGCGTTCAACTGCTGAAACTTATTCAGCGAGCGCGGTTCGGTGGTGGTTTTCAGCGTCGCAAAGGTCGAGAGCGGAACCAGTTTGTCGGCCGATCCCTTCACGTAAATGTGCGAAAGCTGATCGGAGGTGAGGCGCTCGGCGCGCTGCACCTGCGGAATGACTTTATAACTTCGCCCTTGAATGCTGAAGCGGTTGACGTAGTTCCCGCCCAACATGGTCCCGAGATCCTGGCCGGCCTGGCTTAAATCGACGCCTTGTGAGCGCAGCTTGTCGCGGTCGAAAACGACTTCGGTTTGCGGCTGATCGAATTTAACGTCAGTATCGGCATAGATGAACAGGCCGCTGGCCATGGCCTTCTGCACCAGCTTTTCGGCGAGCTGATAGATCTGTTCCGGTTCGGCCGCCGAGACAATGGCGAAGTCGACGGGGAAATTACCCCCGCCCGGCAGAGGCGGAGGCGTGAGGGGAATCACGCGCACGCCGGCGATCTTCGATAACTTTGCCTGCGATTCGACCAGCAGTTGCTCGGTGGTCTTCTTGCGCTGGCTCCAGGGCTTGGTGACCATGCCGCCGAAGCCGCCGCCGGGGTTGGTGATCTGGAACAAACTCTCGCTTTCCGGGAAGGACTTGTAAACGTCCGTTACCTGGTTGGCGAAAAGATTAACCTGGTCGATGGTGGCGTTGGCCGAAGACTGAATCACGCCGAAGACAACCCCCTGGTCCTCGCTGGGCGCGAGTTCACGCTGCGAGAACATGTAGAAAGGGACCATCAGCAGTGCGACGACGATCCACAAAGTCAGGACCACCGGGCGATAATTCAAAGTTCCGGTAAGGGTCCGTGTATAGAGGCGCCGAAACCATTCGAAGGCGCGATTGATAATGCCGGCAAAGCCGCGCTCGGCGTCGCCCTGGCGCAACAGCTTCGATCCCATCATGGGCGAGAGGGTCAAGGCCACGATGCCGGAGACAATTACGGCGCCGGCCAGAGTGAACGCGAATTCGCGGAACAGCGAACCGGTGAGGCCGCCCTGAATGCCGATGGGCGCATAGACCGCGGCCAGCGTGATGGTCATGGCAATGATCGGCCCGACCAGTTCCCGCGCCGCATCTCTGGCGGCGACGAAGGGGGACGATCCCAGCTGTAAATGGCGCTCGACGTTTTCCACCATCACGATGGCGTCGTCGACCACCAGTCCGACCGAGAGCACGATGGCCAGCAGGGTCAAAAGATTGATGGTGAAACCGGCGATCAGCATGAGGAAAACCGCGCCGATCAGCGATACCGGAATCGCCACCACAGGAATCAGCACCGACCGGAAGGAACCGAGGAACAGGAAGATGACCACAACGACGATCAGCAGGGTCTCGCCGAGTGTGTGCAGCACTTCGTTAATGGCATCCTGAATATAAGCCGTCGAGTCGTACGGAATTCCGACTTTCATTCCCGCCGGCAACTGCGACTGAATAGCGGGGATTTCCTTGCGAACTGCCTTGATCACTTCCAGCGAGTTGGCCGTGGGAAGGACGTAGATTCCCATGAATGTGGCGGTTTCGCCGTTGAACTTCACGTCCTGATCGTAGTTTTCAGCGCCCAGTTCTATGTCGGAAATTTCACCCAACCGCACTACCACGCCGTTTTCCTGCTTGACGACCATCTGCTTGAAGTCGTCAGGCGTGCGCATGTCGGTATTGGCGATCAGGTTGACGGAAACCATGGTGCCCTTGGTGCTGCCCAGGGCGGAAAGATAGTTGTTTTTGGACAACACGTCGCGCACGTCGGAAGGGGAAACCCCGCGGGCCGCCATCTCATCCGGCTTGAGCCAGATGCGCATGGCGAAGGTGCGATTGCCCAGAATGTCGGCGCGCTGCACGCCGCTTACCGCGCTCAGCTTGGGCTGGACGACGCGGGTGAGGTAGTCGGTAATCTGGTTCTCGTCCATGTCTTTGGCGGAGAACCCGATATACATGGCGGCGAACTCATTATCGGCGGTCTGCAGATCGATGACGGGAATCTGCGACTCAGGCGGCAGGTCGTTTCTTACTTGCGCCACCTTGGCTTGAATCTGGGTAAGCGCGGCGTTGGCGTCGTAATTGATTTTCAGGTGCACCAGGATGGTGCTCAGACCCTGGGCGCTGGTCGACTCCATATAGTCGATGCCGTCGGCGCTGGCCACTACACGCTCGATCGGAGTGGTGACGAAACCACGCACCAGATCGGCGCTTGCGCCCACATAAACGGTGGTGACGGAAATCACCGTGATATCGCTGCGGGGATACTGCCGGACGCTCAACGAGCGGATGGATTGCAGCCCGGCGATCAGAATCACGAGGTTGACCACCATCGCCAGCACCGGGCGCTTGACAAATAAATCGGTGAACTTCATGAGTACTCCTTGGCCTTTGCTTGGCTGAGCGGGACCGCTTTAATCAGCTTTCTTTATTCCCAGGACCCGGCCTAGCTCTCTTCCGGATTCGGCTTGGCGCTGTCTGAGGGTTTCACGCTGTTATTCACCTCGACTGGGGCGCCGTTGCGCAGGCGGAACGAACCCGCGCTCACGACTTCATCGCCGGGATTCAGCCCATCGATGACGGCCACCTGGTCGCCGCGGCTGCCCAGGATTTTCACCACCTGCTGGCGAACGCCCTTGTACGGCCTGCCGGTTTTCTCGTCTTTCATCTCAGTGACGATAAAAACCGAATCGCCGTAAGGCGCATAGTTGATGGCGGAAGTGGGCAGGGGAATTACCTGCTGCGGCGCGCCGATGGGCAGCTCGACCTGCACGTACATGCCGGGGCGAAGCTTGTCGCCGTGATTCTGCATGGTCGCCTGGATCTGAATATTTCGCGTTTGTTCGTTGACCACGGAGTCAAGGGCGGTAATCCTGCCCGTGAAAGTCATGCCGGGAAGATTTTCGTTGGTCACGCGGACCGAGTTGCCCAGCTTCATTTGCGGAGTATTCTGCTGGGGCACGCCGAAATTCACATAGATCGGGTTCAGCGATTGCAGAGAGACGATGGCCTGCCCGGCGGCGAGGTATTGTCCCAGGCTGATTTGCCGGATGCCGAGAATTCCGCTGAAAGACGCATGAATGGTCTTGCGGGCAATCGCGGCCTTGATGTCGCCCACCTGGGCTTCCGTCGCTTTCTGCTGCGCGGCGGCGTTGTCGTATTCCGACTTGGAAATGACCCCCGCGCTCACCAGCTGGTTGGCCCGATCATACTGAATACGGGCAAGGTCGCGCTGCGCTTCCAGGTTGGCCAGTTGGGCCCGTTCCTGGCGGGTGTCGAGTTCAACCAGAATATCGCCTTCATGTACCGATTGGCCGGATTCAAAGTGAATCTTGTCCACAGTTCCGGGTAAATCGGCGCTAATCGTTACTCCTTCGATGGCGGCCGCGGTCCCGATCACAGACAGCGTGGATGGCCAGGTGTCACGTTTGGCAATCACCGTGGAGACCGAGGTGGCAGGCATTTGAAAATTCGCCCCTGCGGCGATGGCGGACTCGACCTGGCGGTATTTGAAGAATCCGAGGCCGCCAAGGACTGCCCCCAGCAGCAACAACATGATAATCATTCGTTTCGCCATACATTCTCCGGACAAGAAACCGCAAACGTTGGAATTAATGAGGGATCAGGCACGCAGCAGTGCTACACAAATATTACGATATGGATGGAGGGGCAGGCGAAAGGATTCAAAGGGTTTTACTCGCCGACCGTGCGCATCCAGGGGCATAAGCCCTCCTTAATTAGTTAGACGAACGAGAAGCGAAGAAACAGACAGGCTCGCCGGATTTTTTTTAACCGTCCCCGAAAACGCAGCTTTGCTCCCATTTTGAGGGTAAATCGCAGCCTTCTGCTAGATTATTTTCTATGTCTGACAAGCCAAGGCGTAATTTTGCCAGTGATAACAATGCCGGAGTTCATCCGGAAATCATAGACGCGATTAGCCGCGCCAATCAGGGCCATGTGGTGGCTTATGGCGACGATTCTTATACGCGTTCTGCGGTGCGCAAGTTCGAAGAGCATTTTGGGCCTGACATTGCAGTTTTCTTCACTTTTAACGGAACGGGAGCGAACGTACTCAGCCTTCAGGCCTTGACCAGGTCATATCAGTCAGTTCTGTGCAGTGACTACGCCCATATTTATACAGACGAATGCGGCGCGCCGGAAAAGCATACCGGGTGCAAGCTGATTCCGCTACCGCAACGCGATGGCAAAATCACTGTGGAGGCCGTGCGCCACGCCTATCACGGCATTGGCGACGAGCACCACTCGCAGCCGCGCGTGATTTCCATCACTCAATCCACTGAAATGGGAACGGTTTACCGGCCCGAAGAGTTACGCGCGCTGGCCGATTTTGCGCACGAGCGTGACATGTTCCTGCACATGGATGGAGCGCGAATTGCCAATGCGGCGGCCTCGCTTGGCCAGAATCTGCGGCAGGCGACGCGCGATCTGGGGGTGGATGTGCTTTCCTTTGGCGGAACGAAAAACGGCATTCTGGGCGGCGAAGCGGTGGTTTTTTTCCGGCCGGAGATGAGCCGCGATTTTCTCTATCTGAGAAAACAATCGATGCAACTGGCGTCGAAGATGCGGTTTATCGCGGCGCAGTTTGAAGCGCTGCTGACCGATGATCTGTGGCGGCGCAGCGCCGATCACGCCAACCGCATGGCGCGTCTTCTGGAAAAAGAACTCAGCCGGATTCCCGAAGTGAAGATCGTTTGGAAAGTCGAAGCGAACGGAGTTTTCGCGCAAATCCCGCGGCACGCGATCGAGAAAATCAAGCAGCAATATTTCTTCTATACGTGGATGGAAGAAGAATCCATCGTGCGCTGGATGTGCGCCTTCGATACAACGGAAGAAGACATACGATCGTTCGCCGGGGTGGTGGCGAGCGCGGTTGCGTAGCCTCACCCTGTTTCGCGCTGGTTCGGCATAACATCACCCGGGACGTTTAGTGAAAGAACACGAAGGAAGACGAACGACTCGCGCTCCTTCGTGTTCACGGTGGTTTTCGGTATTCCGGGTTGAACTCAGCGGTTGATGTCGTCCTTTGACTGTAACCGCTTCACGTAGCCTTCCAGATTCGCCTTGTTCGAGTCGGGAGCGGTGGTCAACGCGGTCTGCACTTCTTTCACAGCCTTGTCGAAATCACCCTGCCCGCTGTAGACCCGCGCCATGCCGAGATGCGAAGTCCAGTAGTCGGGGAACTTTTTCGCGTTTGAGCGGTAAACCGAGAAGGCTTCTTCCTGTTTCTTCTCGCCCTGAAGCTGGCGGCCATAGAAATAAAGCTGCAACGCGCTGCCTTTGTCGAGCGCCGCGGTGCGTACGCCGGTGGCTTCGTCTTTGCGCCCCATGGCATCGAGGATTTTCGATTTATTCAGCAGATTGTCGAAGCGCTCCTCGGCTTGAATCGACTGTTCCTCGTCCTTGAGAGCTTCGTCGAGATTGATTTTGTTGACCAGGAAATATTGCGCGGCATCGTCCCAGCCCTCCCAGTAATACTGGTTGATCCCGTGGGCCTGCCGGCGGATGCTGGCGGTCACAATCTCGTTCACATTAACCTGCACCTTGAACGGTACGGCGACTTTTTCCCAGCGCATGGTGACGAGGGTGGAATCGGCTTTTACATCGTCGAAGTCGTAAGCGAGAGCCTCGTGCAGGTCGGCGGTTTGCGGCTTCACGGTTACGCGCAAAGCGTCGTCTTCCTGCTTGTAGCTGAAGCTGCCCCAGTCGCGCGAGTCTTTGGAAAAGATGACGGTCCACTGGTTTTCGCCGGGAATCATGTACAAGCCGTAAGTGCCTCTCTCGAGCGGTTGGCCTTCGATGGTCACAGGATCGGTGAAGGTGATGACAGTGTTCTCGTTGGCGCCGGCTCGCCACACCTGGCCGTAAGGAACAACCTTGCCCCAAATCTGCCGACCGTTAGCCAGGGGCCGATGGTAGTTGATGGTGATGTCGGTAATGCCGATGCGCTGCATCACGACCGCATGCTGGCTGGCGCGGGGCAGATCGAGCATGATGGTCTCGCCGGTGGCGACCTGCGCCTGAATTAGACCGGCTGACAAAACAGAGAACAACAAGGCAACCAGACAACGCTTGAGCATGGGCAATCTCCTTCGCCGCCACTTAGCGGACGGATTTCAAAATGTGGGTTGGGAGTGATCCATTCCGACACACGATCACGATGCTGGTGGGATTAGACGGGGCAGAAAGCGAGCGGTGAGCGGGCAGCGTGCCGAGGGCAAGCGGGAAAAGAGGGAATTTCGCTAAACCTTGGTACTTGACAAACAAGATATGGAGGGGCACCATACGTCGGGTTTTCGACAGGCCTCCCCAAGGACGCTTAGCCCGGATCCACATGCTCTCTGTAGCGTTGACTATCTTAAGCTTCGCGATGTCGGCTCATGCCGGATACAAAAGCACAGGACGAGAACGAAAAAATCCTCGCGGTGGTAATGGAGGAATTCCGGTTCGCATCGCGGGTCGTCGTCTGTGCGTTTTACATCTCGTGGTGGAGAATAAAGCGTTACATTTGGACCGATTCGAAGCTGAGGACAAGCGCCACGGTCGCAGCGCTGCTGGCCTCCTGCGTGCTGCTGGTTGAGATTCTGTTGACCTTTTTCCACCACGAAGTAGCTGGCTGGCTGGGAAAATTCGCGGCTGTCGTTCTCGTCCCTGCGGCGAGCATTTTGATTATTCATCGGGTCGAGGAGTTCCATAGTAGACAAAAAGAAAGCTCCTTCGCCCGGCGGGTTACGCCACTTGTCGACGCTTTTGCCGATCTTAGCCGGGCAGTAAATGCTCCACCAGAGCAGCAAGAGAAACAATTAGACGCGTTTGTTCAGAAGGTCTTAACCCAAATTTGCGAAGACATTGGCGGCGGGGCAAAGAACCCGGTAACTACCAGTATCATGATGTATGACGAGGCCGAGCAAGCGTTGGCCATCGTTTACCTTTTTCCCGTAGGCACCAAGTATGATCCTGCAATCCGGTTCAAGACAGGTGAGGGGGCTGCGGGATTCTGTTACCAGAAAGGGAAAACAGTTTACATCCCCTCGATCCGCTACATGCACGGCATAGTAATTGGCGAGGCAGGAAATGAAGTCAGTTACGGTTTGAGACGCAGGCTTTACATTCCAATCGTCAAAGAATACGAAATCTACGAGTCCATATTGTGCCTTCCACTTACCAGCGGTCGTGGCGGAACGGAGGCGGTGATGAATGTGGATTCGACCCGTGCAGACGCTTTCAGCATGCACGACGTAGATGTGCTTAAGGCCTATGCGAGGATTTTGGCGGATGCCATTTCCTTATTTATGTAGAGGATAGCGGCTGAAACTTTCCCTTGATCGGCCGAATCGAATATGTTGTAATTTTCTTGGGAGTCTAGCATGGCAGTTTCGCAGGCAGTCCGAGTTGGAAGTTTTAGCACCGCCAGGAACGACGAGGGGACGCGAGAGTTCTCTCATGAAATTCGTAAGGATGTTTATGTGTCGCAGATTGCTCGAATTTCGGTCGGTAAGGACAATGATCCGAGCTCGCCTTCAGAGTCCGAGCGCCGAGACAAAACCCAAAATCACGACTAGTTGACTTTGGTCTTGTCTCTCCTCCCGCCTACCTCGCCTCTTCCGGCACAACCTTTAAGTCCAGCTTCTCCGTACCGCGCAGCACGGTCAGCATTGAACTGACGCCCACGCGCACATCCGTCAGCAACCGATGCAGGTCGTCCACTCCGGCTACGGGTCTGGCTTCGAGGGCTACAATGACATCTCCATCGCGCAGGGCAGCGCGTTTTGCCGGGCTGTTTTCTTCCACCGACAACACCAGCGCCCCCGATTCCTTGGCCAAATCATAAAAGCGAACCACGCGCCGGTGCACCGGAACGGTTTGTGCCGACACGCCGATGTAGCCGCGGCGAATGCGCCCGTCGCGCAACAGGCGGCTGGCCACAAATTTCGCGGTATTGATGCCGATGGCAAAACAAATCCCCTGCGCGGGAAGAATGGTCGCGGTGTTCACGCCCACGACCCGCCCGGCCGAGTCGACCAGCGGGCCGCCGGAATTTCCCGGATTCAAGGCCGCGTCGGTCTGAATCACGTCATCGATCAGGCGCCCTGAATAAGATCGCAGGGAACGTCCCAGCGCACTCACAACGCCGGCGGTGACGGTGGACTGAAATCCATAGGGGCTGCCGAGCGCCACGACCAGCTGCCCAACTCGCAGCTGCTGCGAATCGCCCAAGGTTGCCGAGGTCAGCGGCGCTTCGTCCGCCGGCACTTGGTCGATGCGGACCACGGCCAGATCGCTGGCCGGGTCGTCGCCAATCGCCGTCGCGGGCAGTTGCCGCCCGTCGGAGAGCGTGACCTGAATGCGGCGCGATCCGTGCACAACGTGGCTGTTGGTGAGGATGAGCCCGTCAGGCGTGAAAACAAAACCGGAGCCGCCGCCGCGCCGCTCGCGCTGTTCGCCGGAGCGCGTGCGGCTTTCGGTGTGAACTTCAATGTTCACCAGCGAAGGGCTGACTCTTTCGACCGCTCCGGTCACCGCGCGGGAGTAGGCGTCAAGTAGAAACGCGTCCTCGCGGGATGCGCTCGAAGGCGCGACTGGCTGCGGCAGCCCCTCGCCTTCCCACTTGCTGTTTTCAGAAATATTGCCGGAAGCAAACGCAGCCTGGGTACCATTCAACTCTTGCAAACTCATGATCGATAGATGTTGGGCGTGGGGAGCGGGATTCAGGGGCGGGACTTGCTGCGCGGGCTAGGAAAGCGGCTCGCGGGGTCGGGATGGCAACATGTTTCCGAATGTAAAAGGACAGCCGAGGGCGGCTGTCCCTACACAGGCTTGGGCGGGCTGTGCCTACATCACCTTCGCTATCGTTCTTTCTTCTCTGGTTCCTTTGGTGCGCCTTTTTCTATCGGCTTGCGCGGCAGCATCTGATCGCGCTGGGCCGTTTCGTAAACAAAGCTGGCGACGATCACGGCCATCTGCTTGAGATCGTCCGCTTGCAGGCGGTCGTAGACGTCCATGTTGGAGTGGTGGGTGCGGGTCTCGTAATCCATGGGGTCCTGAATGAATTGAAATCCAGGAATACCGACGGCGTCGTAGGATAGATGATCGGTGCCGCCGGTGTTGCGCATGGAGATCGTGGTCATGTCGAGGTCTTTGAAGGGCTGCATCCAGGCCTCGAAAATCGGGGCCACGGCAGCGTTCTCCTGCAAATAAATGCCGCGAATTTTTCCCGTGCCGTTGTCCACGTTGAAGTATGCGGAGATTTTTTTCTGTTCGTCCTTCACGGTCACATCGCCGGCTTCGCGGCGCAGCAGCGTCGGCGCGTCCTTCATGCCGGGTTCGTCCAGGTGCGGACGCGAACCGAAATGATGCTCGACATATCCCTGCGAGCCAAGCAATCCTTCCTCTTCGCCGCTCCACAGGCCAATGCGGATGGTACGCCGCGGTTTGACGTCGATCGCTTTCAGAATGCGCATGGCTTCCATCATGACGATCGTTCCCGCCCCGTTGTCGGTCGCGCCGGTGCCGGCGTGCCAGGAATCGAGGTGAGCGCCCAGCATCACCACTTCATCCTTCTTTTCTTTGTCGGTGCCGGGAATTTCCGCGATGGTGTCGTACTGCATGGGGTCGTCGTCATAGAAGGTGTTCTGCACGTTCAATTCGAGCGTGACCTCTTTGTTCTGCTGGAGCAGGCGGGCGATGCGCGTCCACTGTTCGAGTGCGATCGTCAACTGGGGAATGGTCGTGGTTTCGCCCGGTTTGTACGATCCGCCGGACTGAACAAAGACCGTGCCGCCGCCGGAGGTCTGCCGGCTGTGGTCGATGACGGCCAGCACTTTTTCGTCGGCGAGGAATTGATTCAGGTCTTTCACGAACTGCTGCCGCTTCATGAAATCGGCAAAGCTGAAGGGCGGACGCGCCGGTGGAATCTGGTACTCGGCGGTCTTGGCCAGTTCGTCGTCGGTGTAACGTTTGAAGGGTGCTTCGGTGATGGGTTTGGCTTCGATGTCGGCGCCGAGAATTACGATCATGCCGGCCAGCTTGCCGCGGTACTTGTCGAAGTCTTTTTTATCTTCAAGGATGGCGCGCACGCATTTGCCCTGGACCACTCCGCTCGTGCCCGGCGTCCAGGCTTTGGCATAGGCGATCAGGGGAGCGATGTCGGGCGAGGTCATGCGCACGTTCACATATTGATTGGCCCATCCCCGTCCGAACGGTCCCCAGGGTTCAAGGTGCGCGTTCGACAGGCCCATGGCGGCGAGCTGGTCGCGCGTCCATTCATTGGCGCGCTTCATGTTGGGCGAGCCGGTCAACCGCTCGCCAATGTTATCCATCAGTCCGGTGGCATAATCCATGACTTTGGAATTGCGAAATCCTTCGTAGCGAATGCGGGTAATGGTTTCGAGGTCGACTTTTTCCTGCGACCAGCCGGGAATGACAGAAATGAGAAGAAGGCACGGCAAGAAAGTACGGGCAAAACGCTTCATCGGTTGAGCGGCTCCTGGGAGAAGATCAAAGCGGACATTATACGTGGGCCCGCTCAATCTATTCTTTTTTTCCCGCCCCTTCAGTCCTGGCGTCGCTTTTCCCTTCGCTCTTGCCCGCTGCGCCTCCTTTTTCCGCGCCGGCAGAGGGTTTTTCGCTTTCCTCTTTTTCGTCTTCGTCAGTGTTCTTGGCGATATATTGCACGATCAGAGAGATGCGGCGGTTGGCGGGGTCTTCGGGATTGTCCGGCTTGCGCAGGCGCTGATCGGCGAACCCGCGCACCTGCGTGATCTGTTCGGCGCCGATTCCATTGGCTTGCATGAGTCGCCGCGCTGCATTGGCGCGGTCGGTGGAGAGTTCCCAGTTGCTGTAGTTGCCGGTTCCGGCGAAGGGCTTCGCATCGGTATGGCCCTCAATGGAAATTCTGTTGGGAAGCTTGCCCAACTCCTGCGCCAGGGTGATCAGCAACTCGCGGCCGTCCCCATTGAGGGTGGGACTGCCGCTGTCGAAAAACGTTCCCGCCGCCGATTCCATCAGCTCGATGCGCAGCCCCTCGGCGGTTACGGTCATTTCGATATGGCTCTTGAGCTTATCGAAATCGTTGATCTGCTTCATGCGTTGCTGAAGCTGTTCCTTCAACCTGGGCATGTTGTCTTTGGTGAGCAGAAAATTTTCGCCCGCGCCGGCCATGTTCGAGCCGACTTTCTTCGAGGTGCCGGTGGGATCTTTGAAATAACCGCCCACAGCTTCCTGCACTTGTTTGCTGCTGTTGAGCAGCCACAGGACGATGAATAGAGACATCATGGCGGTAACGAAGTCGGCATAAGCGACCTTCCAGGCGCCGCCGTGATGGCCGCCGTGGCCTCCTTTTTTCTTGATGATGATGATGGGGCGGGCTTTGTCCATGGCTCAAGTGTGACGGGCGCTAGCTGGCTCCGGCGGCGGCGGCAGCACCGCCGCCACGGCAGGCGGCTTCCATTTCTTTGAACGAGGGACGCACGTGAGCGGGGACGGCGCGCCGCGCCACTTCGATTGCCATGATGGGCGCCGTTCCTTTTAGAAATGACACCATCAGCACGCGCAGGACATACAGAAAAGCGTGCTCTTCATCGGCGGCTTTGGTCATGTTCGCCGCCAGCGGCCCGATCAGGCCATAGCAAAGCAGAATTCCCAGAAACGTTCCCACCAGGGCGGCGGCGACTTTCTTTCCGATTTCTTCCGGCGGGCCGCCCAGCGCGCCCATGGTGATGACGATGCCGAGCACAGCGGCGACAATGCCGAGGCCGGGAAGGGAATCGGCCATGCTGCTGAGTGCGGCCGTGGGCAGGCCGGCTCCGTGGTGATGGACTTCGAGATCGAGGTCGAGCATCTGGTCGAGGTCGAATGCGTCGACGCCGGTGATGGCCATGCGCAGCGAATCGCAGACGAAGTCGCGCGCGTGGTGGTTTTTCAGCGCGGGCGGCGCTTTTGACAGGATGGCGCTTTTGTCGGGTTCTTCCACGTCCGCTTCCAAGCCCATTAAGCCGTCTTTGCGGGCTTTGTTCAGCAGTTCATACATGGTTTTAAGCGAATCGACGTACGCCTGCTTGGAGTACTTGGATCCGCCAAAAACCCCGCCCAGGCCGCCTGCAATTTTTTTCAAAATGTACAGGGGATTGGCGATAAGCACGGTGCCGATAGCCGCGCCGCCGATGGTGACCAGTTCCGCCGGTTGAATCAGCACGCGCAGGTTGCCGTGCTCCATGAGGAACCCGCCGATAACGCAGCCGAAAACGACAACAATGCCGATGATGGCGAACATAAATTATGTTTGCGAGCTGGCGGCGGCCGAAGCGCCCGCGGCGGGCAGCGTAGTCTGTTTGTCTTCAAAGGCGCGCGCAAGCAGCGATTCCTGCGTATCGCCCGGCCGTGCCGCCGCCCGGCCCAGCGAGATCTTCACGGAAAGCTCTTCGCCCCACCACATGATGCTGGCGCTCGCGAGCATTCGCATCATGCGGGCGCACACCGCCGACAGGGCCTCCTCACTGCACCCCATGGGAATCACCACGAATTTTTCATCGCTCCAGCGGCCCACAATATCCGTGGGCCAGACGGTGTTGCGCAGGGTCCGCGCCAGCACCTGAAGAATGGAGCGGGCCGCGCCCTGTCCGTAGCGGGCCCGAAAGCGGTCCAGGTCGGCGGCTTCCACAAAAATGATCCCGAAAGGAACGTGCGTTTCCTGGAAAGCGCCCAGGGTTTCGCGGAGATGAGACTGCATCATGGCCTGGTTCGGCAGGCCGGTCACGTCGTCGAGCCAGCCCTGTTCCGCCAGCCGGCGGTCTCTGGGATCGGCGCCGCGCACGGCGCTCTCGCTTTCGAAGGTCTGAATCACTCCGATAATCGAACCGCCGCGATCACGCAGTGGTATGGCCCACACGTGCACTTGCGTGCGGTAGCCCGCTTTGTGGTGGATGAAGCTCATCGCCTCTACCGGTTGGCCCTCGCGCAATGCGGCATCGACCGGGCAGCGCTCGGTGCACATCTCGCAGCTCGACTGATTGCAGTGCAACAAGATGCTTTCCGTGCACGAGCGCCCCAGCACGTCGAGCCTGGGATAGCCGGTGATCTGTTCTGCGCCATCGCTCCAGAAGACCACCTTGCGTTCCAGGTCGACCACGCTGACGCCGATTTGCAGGCGGTCGAGGATATCGCGATAGATTTCCGGATCTTGAAAGGCGCGGATCATATCAAGCGAACCAGGCAATCGAACCAAACAATCAAACCAGGCAATCGAATCCAACAAGCGAACCAGGCGATCAAGTCATGACGATCAAATCATGGCGATCCGGCGTTCGAATTCAGGCCAAATTTCCATCCGATCTGTGTTATTTATCGGCGGGGAATGTTCATTTCTTGACTCGCCGCTGGGGCCCGGATTTCTTGCGTCTTTCCAGATAAGTAATTGTTTTTAAATGGGTTACTGTTATGGCACCTTTGGGCTGGGAGGGTGGCACGGGAGTGCCATTTGCAGAATCCTGCGCCCGGTTTACCTTCGCAAGTGAGCAGTTCTGGGGGAGGGCTGCCCGGGCGCCTCGACCTTAACAAAGGTCGAGGCGCTCGTTATTTGGGGCAAATCCCAACTCAAGGAATCCGCTCGCCAGACGGCCGGAACAGCCCCTGATCGGCGAATCGCCCTAGATGTGAGCCACGTATAGAGATGCTCCTAAAATAGAGTAAGTCCCGGCATGAGGGCCGTGACCCTGGTAATCCTGTCCGCAGGATCGCGGTGAAAGGGTATAGCCTCTGCCGGAGGCTGCCTTCGGTCTCGCCAACAGTGGCGAGGCTGCGCGAAACCGATATCGCGCCGAAAATTGCGCAAGTTGTATGATGGCTGGAAAAACAAACTCCGTAACTTTCCGCAAGGCGGCGAATCCCATATGCGCGTTTATTTACTTGCCGGCAATCTGGTATGAGAAACCGCGACCGCCAAATCGATCAGAAACGATTCCGCGGCATCAGCCGCCGCGAATTAATCAAACTCGCGCC
>DATLKM010000069.1:0-3380 GCA_035538435.1 Binatia bacterium | reverse complement strand
GCGTGCAGGTCCATCAGCTTCTTCAGCCGGTTGTTGCGGTTGATGACGCGGCGGTAGAGATCGTTTAAATCGGATGTGGCGAAGCGGCCGCCATCGAGTGGAACCAGCGGACGAAGCTCCGGGGGAATGACTGGGATCACGTCGAGGATCATCCACGCGGGCTTGTTGCCGCTGCGGCGGAAGGCCTCAACCACTTTCAGGCGCTTGCTGTACTTGAGCCGCTTCTGCAGCGAACTCTCGTTCTTCATCTTCTCGCGCAGTTCGGTCGCGAGAGCGTCGGTATCGATACGCTTGAGAAGTTCTTTGATCGCTTCCGCGCCCATCATCGCCTTGAAACCGGCGGGGCGGTATTGCTGATCGAGTTCGCGGAACTTCGCCTCGTCTTTAATGACTTCGCGCTCGCGAACGGGAGCATCGCCGGGCTCGACCACCACGTAGGCCTCGAAGTAAAGAACGGACTCGAGATCGCGCAGGGAAATATCGAGCAGGTGCCCGATGCGGCTGGGCAGGCCCTTGAAGAACCACACGTGCGAGCAGGGTGAAGCCAGCTCGATGTGGCCAAGCCGCTCACGGCGGACTTTCGACAAAGTGACTTCCACGCCGCACTTGTCGCAGATCACGCCGCGGTGCTTCATGCGCTTGTACTTGCCGCACAGGCACTCCCAGTCGGTTACGGGACCAAATATGCGGGCGCAAAACAATCCGTCGCGCTCGGGCTTGAACGTGCGGTAGTTGATGGTTTCGGGTTTGGTGACTTCGCCATGCGACCAGCTGCGGATTTTTTCCGGGGACGCCAGGCTGATGCGAATGGCGTCGAAATCCGCAATGGGGTTTTGCATTTCGAATGGGCTCGAACGAAACAAGGTGCTCCTCCGCTTCCTGCGGTCCTCACGCGTCCGCTGACGGCCCTCGACTTCCAGTTCTCAGTTCCCGGTTTTCAGTTCTCAGCAAAACCGGGATCGAACTCCCGCCGTTCATGCGGCATTGAGAGCAGATGCCGCCGTGGCAAATATTTCAAAAATCCATCAGGACATTCCCGGTTCCCGGCTCGGTTCCCGCCTCAAACTGGGAACCGAGAACCGGGAACTGAGAACTGGTTTCAGTCCGCTGCCGCGCTGGCTGCCGGCCGCTTCTCGCCCGTCTTGATCAGCTCGACGTCGAGACAGAGCGATTGCAGCTCGCGGATCAGCACGTTGAACGATTCCGGCACGCCCGGCTCCATGGCAGCTTCGCCCTTGACGATGGCCTCGTAAATCTTGGTGCGGCCATAAACGTCGTCGGACTTCGCCGTCAGCAGTTCCTGAAGAATGAACGCCGCGCCATACGCTTCGAGCGCCCAGACTTCCATCTCACCGAAGCGCTGTCCGCCGAACTGCGCCTTGCCGCCCAGCGGCTGCTGGGTGATCAGCGAGTACGGCCCGATGGAACGCGCATGAATCTTGTCATCCACCAGGTGCGACAGCTTCAGCATGTAAATGTAGCCGACCGTCACCGGCTGTTCGAACTTTTCGCCGGTCATGCCGTCATGCAGATACGTCTTGCCCGAAGTCGGCAGTCCGGAACGCTCCAGAAGGGCCTTGATTTCGCCTTCCTTCGCGCCGTCGAACACGGGCGAACCCATGAAGACGCCGCGAGCTAGAGTGGGGGCGATGCTTTCCAGTTCGTCCTCGCTCATTTCGGCGATGGTGTCGGCCAGCTTCGAGTCCTTGAACAGGGCCTTCAGCTCGCGCCGCACGGCTTCGGTTCGCGTGTTCTCTTTCAGCATCTGGCCGATCTTCTCGCCCAGGGTGAAACCAGCCCACCCCAGGTGAGTCTCGAGAATCTGGCCCACGTTCATACGGCTGGGCACGCCCAGCGGGTTCAGGACGATTTCAACCGGCGTTCCGTCTTCGAGGTACGGCATGTCCTCTTCCGGCAGAATGCGCGCGATCACGCCCTTGTTGCCGTGGCGGCCGGCCATCTTGTCGCCCACGCTCAGCTTGCGCTTCATGGCGATGTAGACCTTGACCAGCTTGATCACGCCCGGCGGCAATTCATCGCCCTTGGTGAGTTTTTCCTTCTTCTCGTTGACGATTTTCTTGAGCACGTCGATCTGGCGAGACGTCATTTCTTCGATCTCGTCGATCTGCTCATTCACGCGGGGATCCTTGTCGGCATACTTGATGCGCTTCAGATTGCGCGTCGAGATGCGCTCGATTTCCTCGCGAGTCAGAACCACACCCTTGGTCAACAGGCGCTTGTTGGTGCGCTCGTCGTGCAGGTCGGCCTGCACTTCCTTGCCGCCCAGAATGTTTTCCAGGCGCTTTAGCCGCTCGTCGGTCAGAATGCGGATTTCATCGGACAAGTTCTTTTCCAGCTTGCCGATCTGCGCCGCTTCGATCGATTTCGCGCGCTCGTCTTTCTCCTGGCCCTTGCGGGAGAAGATCTTCACGTCGACGATCACGCCCTCGATTCCCGGCGGACAGTAGAGCGAGGCGTCGCGCACGTCGCCGGCTTTTTCGCCGAAGATTGCGCGCAGCAGCTTTTCTTCCGGCGTGAGCTGGGTTTCGCCCTTCGGGGTCACCTTGCCCACCAGAATGTCGCCCTGCTTGATGCTGGCGCCGATGCGGATCACGCCGGCCTCATCCAGATTGCGCAGCATGGTTTCGCTGACGTTGGGAATGTCGCGCGTGACTTCTTCCGGCCCCAGTTTGGTATCGCGCGCTTCGATCTCGTACTCCTCAATGTGCAGCGAGGTGTAGTAATCCTCCTTCACCATCTTTTCGGAGACCAGAATCGCGTCCTCGAAGTTGTAGCCGCGCCAGGGCATGAAGGCCACCAGTACGTTCCGTCCCAGAGCCAGCTCGCCGTGATCGGTGCAGGGACCGTCGGCGATGACTTCGCCTTTGATGACCCGCTGCCCTTTCTTGACCACCGGCTTCTGGTTGATGCAGGTGTTCTGGTTCGAGCGTTTGAACTTGGTGAGCTGGTAAATATCCGAGCCCACTTCGCGCGACAACTGCGTGGGATGATGCTCGCCTTCCACGCGCACGATGATGCGGTCGGAATCGACCGAATCGACGATGCCGTTGCGGCGGGCAAGCACCACTGCGCCGGAATCGCGGGCCGTCACGCCTTCCATTCCCGTGCCCACAATCGGCGCCTGTGCGCGCAGCAACGGAACAGACTGCCGCTGCATGTTCGCGCCCATCAGCGCGCGGTTCGCGTCGTCGTGTTCCAGGAACGGCACCAGCGATGCCGCGACGGAAACCAGCTGCTTCGGGCTGACGTCGACGTAATCGACTTCATCGCGCGCCACCAGCACAAAGTTGCCGGCCTTGCGGGCGTTGACCAGGTCGGCCTCAATGCGGCCCTTGTCATCCAGTTCAACGTTCGCCTGG
>DATLKM010000068.1:0-26257 GCA_035538435.1 Binatia bacterium | reverse complement strand
CGGGTACACCAGCTTTCGCGCCGAAAAGGACAACCGTTTCGGGTGGTTTCCTGTTCGGGATTGAAAGCGGAAGATTTCGCCCGCGAAGTGAGCGGGGCGGGGACGATTTTTTTCGAAGAGGTGGCCGATCTCGGTTCCGAGGGCCAGGCCTGGCTGCTGCAAGCTCTGACTGCGGCGGGCAAGAATGGCGAGGCGCGGCATGCGGTTGCCGCGCGCATGGTGTGCGGCAGCGCCCGCGATCTTGAAAGCGAAGTGCAGGCGGGGCATCTGCGCGAAGACCTTTATTACCGCATCAGCGGGGTGTGCCTGCGGGTGCCGCCGTTGCGGCAGCGGCGGGAAGATATCGCCGCCCTTACCGATCATTTCCTGAAGAAATATGCGCGCGACCTGCAGCGGCCGGAGCCGGCGCTGAGCGCGGAAACTTCCCGCCTGTTTCAGGAGTATTCGTGGCCGGCGAACGTGCGCGAACTGGAGAATGCGGCGCGGGCGATTGTGGCGCTGGGCGATGAGCGCGTGGCCATGGGAGGATTGCGGGCCATGCTGCTGCGGCCCTCCTTCGCGGGCAACGGGGGCAAGGTTTCGTTGAAGGAAGCGTCGCGGGCGGCTTCGCGGGAAGCGGAGAAGGAAATCATTATGCGCGCGCTCACGCGCACGCGCTGGAACCGGCGCCGCGCCGCCGAGGAATTGCAGATCAGCTACAAAGCGTTGCTATACAAGATGAAACAGATGGGATGTTCGGAGTACGGAGCGTCCTAGCTCTACTAGAGGAGAGCGGCATGAAGAAAGTGTGGAAATTATTGGGCGCGGGGCTGCTGATGGCGGCGGCGGCCGGCTTTTGCGCGGCGCAGGATGACGGTGCGTCCGATGCCCCGACAAGAGCGGACAAACCCGCAGCGGCGGAGAGTCATCCTACTGGCCCGGTGGTTCCGGTCGATTATGTGATCGGGGCCGATGACACGCTGCGCATTTCCGTCTGGAAAGAGCCGGAGATGAATGTCACCCTGCCGGTGCGGCCGGATGGCAAGATTTCCATGCCCTTGCTCGATGACGTGCAGGCTGCCGGCCTTACGCCGATGCAACTGGCGGCGTCGATCAAAGAAAAGCTGAAGAAGTATATTTCCGATCCGCGGGTAACGGTCGTGGTCACGGCCATGAACAGCCAGCGGATTTATGTGCTGGGCGAGGTGCTGCACACCGGCGCCATGCCGCTGCTGCCGAACATGACGGTGCTGCAGGCGCTGTCGAGCGCGGGGTTTACGCAATTCGCCAATTTGCGGGGAATCTACCTGCTGCGCACGGAAAACGGGCAGCAGGTGAAGATGAAGTTCAATTACAAAGACGCGCTTAAAGGGCGCGATCCGCAGCAGAACATCGTGCTCCGCCCCGGGGACACGATTGTGGTCCCGTAGGCGAGAGGTTTGGGGACGAGGTTTTCGTGGTTGGTGTAGAGACAGAACGAAGAGGAATACGGATGAAAAAAGGCCAATTGGTTTTGACCCTAACGCTGGCGGCTGGTTTGGCCGGTGTGGCCTGGGCGCAGGATGAACCATCGCCGGCGCCTGCACCAGTTCCTGCTTTCGGACAGGAGAATCCGGCGCCCAGCGTGGCCGAAAATCCGCCGATTTCCGCCATCGACCAGCCGGGGCTGGATCCTCATGCCTCGCCGGAAAGCTTTCTCTTGTACGGGCTGCACTTCAGCCAGTCGGTGGATTCGAACGTGGGCAACAATCTGGGCGATTCGTCGATTGCGTCGGTTACGCGCGGATTGGGCAGTGTCACGCTGCAACGGCTGTGGAAGAACTATGACGTGGCGGTCGACTACATCGGGGGCGTGGCCTATTACGACCAGAAGGGTTTGGGCCTGGAGCAGTTGCAGCAGATGGACCTGGACAACCGCATCAACTGGAAGCGCGGGCAATTAGCCATCCGCGATTCGTTCAGCTACCTGCCGGAAGGAATTTTCGGCTTTGGAGCGTACGGCGGCGGGGGCGCTTACAACTCTGGATTAGGGTCGCTGGGCGCAGGCATGCTGGGTGCGGGAGCGTTTGGCGGGCAAGGCAATGTTTTCAACGGAGGGACGGGGGTTTCGGTTGGGCAGGTGCCCCGGCTCAACAATCTTGGATTAGCCGACGTGGTTGAAGAGCTCAGCCCGAAATCGTCGGTTACGGCGTCGGTGGGTTATGCCATTGTGCACTTTTACGGCAGCCTGGAAAACATTGCCGGGAGCCAGGAGAACCTCAACTTCATCGGCAGCAAAGAGCTGACCGGCCAATTCGGATACGACCGGATATTGACTCCCAAGGACCAGGTGGCGTTGAGCTACGGTTATCAGGACTTCGATTTTTCGACCGTCGGCACCAAGTTCCATACGAATGTGATTCAGGCCATGTACGGGCATCGTATTTCGGGGCGGCTGAATTTTCTGATCGGATTGGGCCCGCAGTTTACGCATCTGGACTCGAACCCGGTGGTGTTTGTGTGCGCAATTCCGGGGCTTCCTGAGAATCTGTGTCCGACGGGCCTGGGCACTTTTGTGACGATTCCGCAACAAGCCAACCACACTGGGATCGCGGGGCGGTTACTGATCAGCTACCGCTTTCCGAAGACCACGATGTCGCTGACCTACCAGCGCTACACCACCAGCGGGAATGGGATTTTCGCGGGTTCGCGCAGCGACATTGCCCGCGCTGACTTCAGCCGCCCGCTGAGCCGGGTGTGGGACATCTTTGCCGATTTCGGCTTCTCCAAAAACGCGCGCCTGCAAGTGCCGGGAGAAAGCGTGAGCGCAAGCATTCTTTATTACGGATACGCGGGCGCCGGAGTACACCGCCAGTTGAGCCGCAGCCTGCGCGCCTACTTCAGTTATCAGTTCAACGAACTGGGTTTCAATTCGAATGTCTGCCCTCCGTTCAGCCAGGTGGACGGGGCTTCCTGCGTGAGCGAATTTACGGCGCAGCCGGTTTCGGCGGTGCCGCTGAGCAATCTTTCGCAGCGGCAAGTGGGAACGATCGGACTGGATTGGACGCCGCGGCCGCGGCGGCTGGACTAATTTTTTGTGCCGGCAGGGCCGGCAGAACAGGTAACGAAACGGGTAACCACAATGATGGAAAATCGCGAACTGACCATGGACGATTATCTGGCGATGTTGCGGCGCCGGGCGAAGGTGATCCTTATCCCGGTGCTGCTGGCGCCTTTGGCGGGATTTCTGATCTCTTACGTATTCCCGGCCAAGTACACTTCGCAATCGCTGGTGCTGATTGAAGCGCCCAAGATTCCCGACATCGTGGTGCAGCAGGTGTTTAACGACGACCTGACGCAGCACGTGGCCACGATCCAGCAGCAGGTGCTGAGTCCGGCGCGACTGCGTCCCATGGTGGACCGGCTGGGGCTGGTGAAAAGCGGCCAGACCGCGGAAGACGTGATGGACAACATCCGCATGAACATGACGATCGAGCCGGTGGTGACCGACCTGTCGCAGCTGGGCGGCTCGAAGAAAAAGCCGGGCCAGGGCAGCCAGGCGCCCGGTTTCTACGTGAACTATACGGCTTCGACAGCGCGCGACGCCCAGCAGATCTGCACCGACCTGACGTCGATGCTGCTGGAGGAAGATTTGAAGTCGCGCCAGGATGTGACGCAGGGCACGACCATGTTTTTGACCAAGCAGGTCGAGGAAGCCAAGCAGAACCTGGACGATCTGGACAAGCGGCTGGCGGCGTTCAAGAACCAGCACATGGGCCAGCTTCCGGGCGACGAAGACAACAACCTGAGAATCCTGATGGGGTTGAACTCGCAGCTGGACGCGAACACGCAGACTTTGAACCGCGCCACGCAGGACAAGGCCTACACCGAAAGTTTGCTGGCGCAGCAACTGGCGGCCTGGAAGTCTTCGCAATCGGCCAGCAACCCGCAAACGCTGCAGCAGCAACTCTCGCAGCTTCAGGCGCAACTGATTGATCTTCAAGCGCGGTACACCAACGATCATCCGGACGTGATCAAGACCAAGGCCGACATTGCCGAAGTCAAGAAAAAGCTGGCCGAGGCGAACAATCCCACAAGCGATGGAACGGACACGGCCAACGACAAGGGCTCAGCGAGCGAGCCGCCGGAGATCCGGCAATTGCGGCTGCAGATACATCAGTATGGGGACCTGATCGCGCAGGCCACGCGCGACCAGAAAAAACTGCAGCAGGAAATCGCCGTCTATCAGGGCCGCGTTGCCGCCAGTCCAGCGATTGAAGAAGAGTACAAGGAACTGGCCCGCGACTATGACAACGCGCAGAAGGTTTATCAGGACGATCTGGGCAAGCAATCGACCTCGAAGATGGCGACACAGGCGGCGCAGCAGCAGCAGGGCGAGCAGATGGCGTTGTTGAATCCCGCGAACCTGCCGGATGCGCCGAGCTTCCCGAACCGTCCGCTGTTCGCCGGCGGCGGACTGGGAGCGGGACTGGTTCTGGGATTGAGCCTGGCCTTGTGGCTGGAGTTGCGCGACAAGTGCATTCGCACCGAAGCCGACGCGGAGGCGGCGCTGGATCTGCCTCTGCTGGTGGCGGTCCCGTGGATTGTGGACAGCGAAGCGGCGAATGGAAATGGCAAGGGCCGCTTCTGGAAAAAGAAAAAAGAGGAACGAGAGGCGCTCAAAGTTTAGCTATTAAGCTCGCGTTAATGTGAGCCGTGTAGCCTGAAAAATCAGAAAGAAGATTATGTACAAAGAGTTTTACGGCCTGCGGGCCAACCCGTTCAACGTGAATCCCGATCCGCGTTATCTGTTTCTGACGCGGCATACGGAGGAGGCTTTGGCCTGCCTGACTTATGGCATCCAGAGCCGCAAGGGATTTGTGCTGCTCACGGGCGAAGTGGGAACAGGCAAGACCACGCTGATTAACAAGCTGCTGGAGTGGCTGCGGCTGCAACAGGTGGCAACGGCCTTTATTTTCAACTCGCGGCTGAACACCACGCAGTTTCTCGATTACATGATGGCCGACTTCGGCATTCCCTGCGACTCGAAGGCGAAGAGCCAGGTGCTGCTGCGGCTTTACAACTGGCTGCTGGACCGCTATCGCGCGGGGGAAACGGCGGTCCTGATCGTGGATGAGGCGCAGAACCTGACCGAGGAAGTGCTGGAAGAAATCCGCATGCTCACCAATCTGGAAACCTTTACGGAAAAGCTTTTGCAGATCGTACTGGTGGGCCAGCCGGAACTGGAGCAGAAATTAAAGCAGCCGCAGCTGCGGCAACTGCGGCAACGGCTCAGCCTGCGCGCCAAAACGCACCCGCTCACGCTGGAAGAAACCAAGGCCTACATTCAGCAGCGGCTGCGCATTGCCGGCTCGAACGGGCAGCAGATCTTCGATCCCGAGGCGCTGGTGTCGATACATCGCTACGCCAGCGGCATTCCGCGCGTGGTGAACCTGTTGTGCGAGCACTGCCTGGTGAGCGGTTTTGTGGACCAGCAAAAAATAATTGGCGCAGCGGTGGTGGACGGCGTGGCGCGCGATTTCGATTTGAGCGACAGCACCGTGGCGGGGGGGATGACGGCGTTGCCGACCGCCCCGGCGCCGGACAAGTTCGACGTGGTGGAAGCTTTGCGGTCGCTTTCGACATTGGCTGAACGGTTGCGCGAAGAAGATAAAGACCTCCCCAAGGAAAGGAAATTATGAGCAGAATTCACGAAGCGTTGAAGAAAGCGGAGCAGGAGCGGGCGGCGTCGCAGGGAGGCGCGGCACAGCCCAGCTTTACTCCGGCGATGGAGCCGGCGCGGCCGCAGGTGGAGGAGCCGGTGGTTGAGGTCATCACCGAGAGCATGCCCACGGGCGGCGTCCCGCTGACTTCAGCCATGCCGGCGTTCTCGAGTCCCTTCGGCCTGGATGCGATGCTGGCGCGCTGCCCGCAGTTGCAGTGGCATCCCGATGAGAAGACCATGCTTTTCTTCAACGGCGACGACAACGCACCGGGCACGGAGGAATTCCGCACGCTGCGCTCGCGGCTGTATCACACGCGGGAAAAAATGCCGCTGAAGAAAGTTCTGGTCACGAGCGCGCTGCCGAAAGAAGGCAAGTCGTTCACCGCAGCGAACCTGGCTCAAGTTCTGGTGCGGCAGCACGGACGGCGGGTGCTGCTGATCGACGCCGATATGCGCGGCCCGCGCCTGCATCTGATGCTGGGCACGACGGCTTCGCCCGGCCTGTCCGATTATCTGCAAGGCCGCAGCGACGAATTTTCCGTTATGCAGCGGGGAGTTTCGGAGAATCTTTTTCTGATACCCAGCGGCGAGCAGATCGCCAATCCGGCCGAGCTGGTGGCCAACGGCAAATTGAAATCGCTGCTGCAACGAGTGGAAGCGCTGTTTGACTGGATCATCGTCGACTCACCGCCGGCGGTGCCGGTTTCCGATGCGAGCATTCTGGCCAAAGCCTGCGACGGCGTCTTGATGGTGGTGCGCTCCAATTCCACGCCATTCGACCTGGCGCGGCGCGCGCGCGAGGAATTTCCCGACCAGGCGCTGGTCGGCGTGGTGCTTAACGGGACGGACGGAGAAGCGTCCACTTATTCGCGGTACTACTACCACGAATACGTGAAAAACGGGGCGGAAACCAGGACCTAGGGAAAAAACGTGATCCGGCTGTTCAAAGTTTATTATCCGCTGCGCACGCTGATTCTTCTGGTGGGCGAGGCGCTGATTGTGTGGACCTCGTTCGTGCTGGGCACGATGTTGCAGAACCGCGAAGACAGCTGGCTTCTGCTCAACGTGGAGTACGGATACGTAAAGATCCTTGCCGTCACCGGCGTAGTGCTGCTGTTTTCCCACTGGTTCGACCTGTACGATTCCTCCAATCTTGACGCCAAGTGGGACCAGATATTCCGGCTGCTTCTGGTGCTGGGGTTTGTGGCGCTGGTGCTTTCCGCCGCGGGATTTATTTTCCCGGACGCGCTTCCCGGAAATGGGTCGGCCCTGGCCGGTTTGATCATCCTTACTTTTACCCTTCTCGGCTGGCGTACGGCCTACACCTGGATGGTGAAACAGCCATTCCTGCGGGAACGGGTTTACGTGCTGGGCACGGGAGACCGGGCGCAGAGGCTGATTCGGGGATTGCGCGAGCGCTCCGCGCTGGGAGTGGAGGTGGTTGGGTGGACGGGCGACGTGGACGGCGAGTTGAACCGTGACAGCGTGGCGTCGCATTTACTCGGCCTGGTGCGGGGAAGCGGGGTGCATCGCGTAATTGTTGCCATGCCCGACCGCCGCGGCACTTTGCCGGTGGAAGAATTGCTGGCCCTGCGGCTGGCAGGCGTGAAGGTGGAAGAGGCGACTTCATGGCTGGAGCGCATTACCGGACGCATTGAAGTGGAGCAGCTTTACCCCAGCTGGCTGATTTTTGCCGAAGGTTTCCGCTTCAGCAGTTTCTTCCGCCTGGTGCGGCGCGCGTTAAATTTCACGGTCGCGCTCATCGGTCTGATCTTCGCTCTGCCGCTGCTGCCGTTCATCGTGCTGGCGGTAAAGCTCGATTCTCCCGGCCCGGTGCTGTACCGGCAGAAGCGGGTGGGCCGCGGAGGCATGTTTTTTTATTGCTACAAATTCCGCACCATGCGCCAGGACGCCGAAGCCGATACGGGCGCCACCTGGGCTTCCGACGACGATCCCCGGATTACGCGCGCGGGAAAGTTTCTGCGTTCCGCGCGGCTGGACGAAATTCCCCAACTCTGGTGCGTGTTGAAAGGCGACATGCATTTTGTCGGCCCGCGGCCGGAACGGCCGGAGTTTGTGGAGTGGCTGAGCAAAGAAATCCCATACTACGGCGTGCGGCATGTGGTGCGGCCGGGCATAACCGGCTGGGCGCAGGTGCAATACAAATACGGCAATACGGCGGAAGATGCCCGGGAGAAGCTGCAATACGATCTGTTCTACATCAAGAACGCGTCGGTGGGGCTCGATCTGCTGATCATGTTCCAGACCATCAAGATTGTTCTGCTGGGCCGGGGTGCGCAATGAGCGCTACGCGGCGGAGGGCCGATTGAGGACCCAGGTCGCCCCTGCCATTGTTGCGAAACCGGAGGCCCCGGGCAAGTCTCCGGTGGCCTATTGGCTGATGGTGGTTTTTTCATTCCTGTACTATTTCCGCCCCTCGGATATCATTCCCGGGCTGGGCCACCTGCACATGGCGCGGATCACGGCCATTCTGGTGGTACTGGCGCTATTGACGGGCACAAGAAAGGTCAAGCTCAACAAGCTTCCCGCAGAGGTCAAGATCATCTTCGCCATGTTCGTGTGGATGGTGCTGACCATACCCTTTGCCTTCTGGAAGGCGGGCAGCTTTGTGATGGTGTTTTTCGAATTTTCCAAGGCCGTGATGGTGGCGTACACGCTCACCTTGACGGTGACGCGGATGTCGGAAGTGCGGCGCCTGATTCTGATGCAGGCCCTGGGCGTGGCTTTGATGACGGTTGCCGCCGTGATCGTGAATAACCGCATGCAGGGGCGGCTGGCGGGCGTGGGCGACGCGCTGTTGTCGAACCCCAACGATCTGGCGATGAACGTCTCGCTGAACTGGCCGCTGTGCCTGGTGTTTCTGCTCATGTCGCGCAAGCCGCTGGTCAAGATTTTCTGGGGATTCAGCATGCTGGTGATGATTTATGCCGTCATGCAGACTTACTCGCGCGCGGGATTCATGGCCCTGGCCATCGCCATGGTGGTTTGCCTGTGGGATTTCGGCATCCGCGGCCGGCGGGGATATCTGATTGCGATTGCCCTGGTGTGCGGCGTTCTGGCGGTTGCGGTTGCGCCAGGAAACTATCTGAAGCGGCTGGAGACGCTGGTCGGAAGATATCAGGAAGGGGATCTGGACCGCGGCTCCGCGCAGGCGCGGCGGGAATTGCTGATTCTGAGCCTGAAGGTCACGGCGCATCACCCTGTATTCGGCATTGGCCCCGGCAACTTCCCGTCCTATACCGGCTTGTGGCACGTGACGCACAATACGTACACGCAGTTCAGTTCGGAGTGCGGCGTAGTGGTGATGATTCTGTTCCTGATGCTGCTGTGGCGGGCATTCAAGAATCTGCGGTTTCTGCGCAAGATTCCGCGGGCGCGGGAGAACGAAGAGTGGAATTTTTATGCGTCGGCGCTGTTCGCCAGCTTTGCCGCGTATGTTATTGGCGCGTTCTTTTCGAGCAGCGCGTACGAACTGTTCCCGTACTACATGGTGATGTATACGAGCATGCTCTACCGCCTGGCGTCTGTGCCACGGGAGGGTGAAGTCACCACGGTAAAGACTCCGATTCGGCTGCGTGCGCGGGTTTATAGCCCCGCGGGGCGGGCGTAGGCGCGGGCCAAGCGCCGGTTTGAAGATGAAAGCAGGTTCCTCACCCGCGCTTCGCGCGCGTTCGGAATGACATCGCCTTTAGTGAACCCGCGTTTTCATGACATCGTCTTTAGTGAACCCGCGTTTTCATGACATCGCCCTTGGGGAGATGGACTGTTGGCGGGGCGTCAGCTTTGCCTGCACGGGTGCGAGACCCGTTCATTCAGTTTTGCGTTCAAGCAGCGAATCCAGCAGGTTGCGAACGCAAATCTGCAATTGACGCGCGCAGCGGCGGGTCTGCTCGAGATCGCCATGGTAGGGATCGGGAATTTCACGAGATCGCAGTTCGCCTTCGGCGTAGGCGCCCATCATGCAAATTTTGTTCTCGGCTTCCGGATACAGGGCCAGCAACTCGGCTTTGTTTTGAAAATCCATGGCCAGAATGCAATCGGCCTGGGCGACCATTTCCGGAGACAGCTGTTGCGAACGGTGCGAAGCCAGCGATATCCCCAGATCGCGCGCAGCTTCCTGCATCCAGGGATGGGCTTCGCTGCCGGTGCGGGCGTGCAGGCCGGCGGATGCAATTTTCAGTTTGCCGGCGAGCGGGGTCTTCGAGACTTCCTGGTTCATCAGGGCTTCGGCCACGGCGCTGCGCATGATATTGCCAAAGCAGACGAAAACGAACGACCGCGCGGAACCGGGCGCGGGCCGGGCGTTTGGGCTACGCATCCCGAGAGTATCCATCACGCGCAGGCGAGCGTAATTTTTTCCCGCCGGACCGAGACGAAGGATTTTCTCCCGCTCGACAAGCCATGATTTTGGGATGAGTTTGCGAATCAGGGACTTCCAGCTTGAAGTCTTCGGGGCAGCGTCCTGGCTCACGAAATTACGCCTCGATGCAGTTCGGCCGGGGCGGCATTTACCGCGCTCATTTCATAGCCCAACCTCCGCATGAGTTCGCCCCAGGCGGATTCAATCTGAGCTGCGGATTCTGCAGGCAGCTGCGATTTCCATCCGCCGGCGATTGCAGAGCGCACGAAAGGCTTATCGCTGCGCGTGCTTTTTGTGAGCACCCAGCCGGCAGCCTGCTGCTTTTCCATCTCGCGCATGCGTTCGGGCGAACTGCGCTCAATGGCAAGTTGCAGGGATGGCAAGCCGGAACTGAGGTTGCGAAAATCGCGGCGCCGGAGAAAATCGACGATCTTCGTGAGTTCGCCCGCCGTATCCGCTTTCATGTCTTCATACCGCAGGAGAAGAAAGTTGGGATCGCCGTGGCGGAGGGAACTCCAGCTCAGCACATTGTCGCGCCAGGAACCGAATTTCCTGTCGAACTCGCCGGCGATGAAACGGGGCACAAAGCCGGCCATCGGATAATCGTCAGGAATGTTTCGCGCTTTTACATTGTGGTGATAATAAGAAACGGCCACGTCGCGGGGATCGCGCACGATGTAAATCACCCGCGGATAATGCGGCTGAAAGCTCTCGTGACTTTTCAACATGCGAGGGCGAGGCAGAGCGCGGAGAAAACGGTCGCGATTGAAATAAATTTCCGGAATGCGCGACTCGACGTTGGCGAAAGTCACAGGATTGCTTTGATCGATGAGATTGCCCACCAGAAATCGAGTCCAGGTGTTGCCGGAGCGGGGATAGGAGACGAGAAAGACATCGTCGGGGAAGACAGTGAGATTGCGGCCGGCAATCTGGCGCCCGGCGAGCACGCGGCCGGCTTGGGCCAGGGCGCCGAAAAGGCGCTGGAGGCTGGTCTGGCCAGGCGGCATGAATTATGCCTCCTCCTGATAAGTCTCGACCAGGGCCATGGAAATCTCATCCTCCCGGTTCGCGGTCAGGTGGCCCACATCCCACGCGCGCCCGGCCCAGAAGGCCCACGCCAGCCCGGCGCCGTACACCGCTCCCGCTATCACCAGTTGTACCAGAAGCTCACGCAAGCGATGGGGCACGAACCAGCGTTGCAATAACAGCAGGGTGGCGATCAAGGGCGCGCACAAAACCAGCGGGAGGAGATAAGCGCGCTGCAAGTAAGTTCTGAGCTTGATACCGAGCAAGCGGCAGAGATGGTGCGGCAGGAAAAAAATCATGGAGCAGGTAAGGGGAATCGCGGTGCCGATGGCGTCCCCGAGAATGCCGTAAGGGCGCACCAGAAGCACGCTCAGGACGAGGTTCGAGACGCCTTCCACCAGCACGACGTAGGCCCATGTGCGATGCTTGGCCAGCCCCCAAAGCGTGCGACCGGAGGCCGATTGCGCCAGCATCAGCGTCATGGGATAGAGCAGCACCAGCAAGACGGGATAACTGGCCGCGACATACTTTGGTCCGACCCAGGCTTCGATCACGGACTTACCCAGGATGGTCAGAATCGCGGTGATGGGAAAAATGATGAACGCGCAGGCGCGGTTGCCGAGAATCAGGATTTTGCGGACGGCATCCAGATCGCCCTTGGCCTGCGACTGGCTCGACATGGGGATGAAAATCTGGGCCAGGCTGCTGACGGTTTCGGAAGCGTAATCGACCAGGCGCGACCCGATGGTGAAATAGGTAACGGCTGCGGCGGAGACGAATGTGCCGATGACCATGGCGTCGGTTTTAAAGCGGAGGCGGCCGGCGACGATGATGAGAAAGGTTGTTCCGCTGTAACTGGCGATTTTGCCGAAACTGGACCGGCTGACATATTGCGGGCCGAAGCGCAGCGGCAAAATGTGCAGCACGACGGCGGCGTTGATCAATCCGCTCAGCAGCGGCAGGCTGACGGTAATAAAGGCGACCATCAGCAAACCACGGCCATGTGTGAGGGCGACGACGATCAGCAGTGCGCGGACTAAAGTTGCGCTGATGTTGGTGAAATTGAGCAGGTAAAAGCGCTGCAGGCCTTCGAGGATGCCGCTGAACACACCCACTGGGAATCCCAGTGAAACTGATGCGCCCACCATCAGCAAAAGCCAGCGGGCGGTGGTGAGAAAAGCTGGTGGGACGCGGAAAATGGAATCGACGTAATAAGTCGCCAGCAGGGTGATGAGCAAAGCCGCCGCGCCAATGCAGCTATAGCTGAACATGGCGGTGTTGACCAGCCGCTTCATCTCCTCGTGTTCATTGTTGGCGGAAAACTTTGCGATGTAGCGGACGATGGAAGAGCGGATGCCGAGATCGAACAGGCCGTAATAGCCGGTGACGGAGAAGATCAGGATCCAGAGGCCGAAAGCGTCGTCGCCGAGGCGGTGCAGGATGAAGGGCGAGAGAAAAATTCCGACCACAACATTGACGCCGAGGGCGAACCAACTGGAGCCGACGTTTTTGATGATTTCACGTTTGAGCACCTGAGTTACCGCCGGCCCGAGAGATGGCGGACGCCCCAAAGCTGTACGCGCTCGACAAACGACGCCAGCTTGCCGGTGGCGCGGGGAGCAATGGCCAGCCCGGCCAGTGTAAGGCTTACTTTCGGGCGGCGCAGATGGCGATTGGCCTCGCGCAAACAGGTGCGCGCCTGCTCGAATTCCTCCTGCTGGAGGCGGTATTTTCCTTCGTCCAGAAGATAAAGCGCGTGAACTTTCTCCGCCTGGGCCTGCAGCATGGCGCGGTCGGCTTCCGAAAGGGGCAGGTTCTTGAGGGCATTCTTTAGAATCTGCCAATAAGCTTCAGTCATTTTTGCGCGCGAAGAACCCAGGGAATCCGGCCGGCCGCCATTCAGCCGCGCCTGGACTGTGGTCGTGTAGGCGATTTTCGCGCCGTGAAAAGCCGCGCGAATCCACATGTCGTAATCGTCACAGCGGACGAGAGATTCGTCGAACAGCCCAGCGCGCTCAAAGACACTTTTTCGCGCGACCACCGTGGAAACAGAAATGTGGCAGCGCTCGAGCACGAGGGCTTCAAACGTAGCCGGGCCAATGGACGGGCACCATTCCATGAACTCATGCTGAAGTTTGGGATTGCCGACCGATACGCCGTTCGCATAGACCAGATCGAGCGACGGGTCGTCGTCGAACATTTTCATCTGTGCGGACAAATGTTCGGGAAGCCACTGATCATCGGAATCGAGAAAAGCGAGAAATTCGCCGCGGGCCTGGCGAATGGCGGTATTGCGCGCTCCCGCGCATCGCTTGTTGGATTGCCGGATATAGACGATCTGGCTGGAATATTTGTCGAGATACGGAGCGAGCACGCGTTCGAGTTCGGGCGTATCGGGAGAGCCGTCATTGACTAGGACGACTTCGAAATCCTGAAACGTCTGATGAAAGACGGAATCCAGGCAGCCGGCAATCAGCTTCGCCGTGTTGTAGGACGGCATGATGACGCTGATGCGCGGCGCGCGGGTTGGCGAAAGAGAAGACATGAGAAGTTATGCGCTGTGGAAGACCGATTCCTTTTCTCCCGAGAGGATATTGTTGACGGCCTCCACGCCCATCATGACGGAGTGGTCCATGTTGCCGATTTCGTAGCGCCAGGCGCCGAAGCGCCCTCGGGAATAAATGTTTTTCTTCAACAATTCGGGTTGAAGCACGCTGAGGGCCTGATCGCGGCCGAGGGTGGGAATGGGGTACGAATACGGCACCTTGCGATGGTAGCGCGAGACGAGGCGCTTCTGATCGCCTTCTTCGAGCATTCCGGAACGGATCAGACCGTTGAGAATTTGATCGGTGATGCTGGCTACGTCGGGCGATTCGCCTACTTTGTACGAGACCTCGCACATCAGCGAACTGTAGCGCCCGGTGTCTCCGCCGGGGACGTTGAAGGGCGAGTAGTGGGAAAAATAAGTGCTGCGGTAGCAGGGCATGCCGGGGTCGGCAAAATAAATCCAGCATTTGCCGGTCTCGATTTTTTTCTCCAGCCCCAGCCCGATCACGAGCAAATTGTTGTGGCAAAGGTTGGCGGCCGCGTCGGTGAGCTTGCCGTCTTTCGCTTGCAGCATTCCGGCAAGACGATCGAGCGGGGCGGTGGAAATTAAGGCGTCGTAGGTATCGCCGCTGCCATCGGCAAAGGAGACGCGGCGTTGCGCGTCATCGACTGCGGCGAGTTCTTTTCCGGTCCTGATCTTGCCGGGAAACCGTTTCACCATACGGCGGTAAATTTCGCCGGTGCCGCCATACATGGGGAAGCGGAATTTGCTGTTCGGGCCCCAGCCGGCGTCGTCGCGCTCGTAGAGAACGTTTTCGAGCAAACGCTTGAAGTCGACCGTGGCCACGCGTTCGGCCATCCACGATTTCGACATTTGCTCGAGCGGCGTGGTCCAAACTTTCGAGTTGTAGGGAAACATGAATTCTTCGGCGATGCCTTCGCCGAAGTTGGCCAGAATCCAATCGCGAAAATTAGTCGCTTCCGCCGAGCGATGGTTGGCTGCGGCCTTCGCCGCCCCGATCAGGCAACTGACCTGAATCGGCTTGGGCAGATAGCGGAGATTATTCTGGAAGGGATAGGGCACCCACGATTCGCCTTTGACGATCCAGCTTTCGCGAATCAGATGATTTTCTTCGCGGCCCAGCATGTCATCGACGAGCTTGTCGAAGTAAGGGTAATGGGAAAAGATGACGTGGCCGCCTTCGTCCCAAACGAAGCCATGTTCGTCGACGTGAGAACAGGAGTGGCCGCCGACATAATCGGCCTTCTCGTAGAGGACCCAATTCTGGTAGCCGAGTTCGTTGAGCCGGTAGGCCGCGCCCAGGCCGGTTGGCCCCGCCCCGATGATTACGATTTTCTTCTGGTCCATGGATGTAATGGCGGATGTAATGGCGGATGCAATGGCCGGCGAGCTCAGGAACGCTCCGCCAGAACTTCATCCGGCTGTTTCACTTCCCGGCTTAAGGGATAACCCAGCAGCTTCATCACCGGGCCCCAGGCTTCTTCAATCATGGCTACCGATTCAGGGGGGAGAGTGCGGCGCCATTCGCCGGATTTTGCCGCGCGCACAAAAGGAATATCTTTTCTGCTTTCCCTGGTCGTGACCCAGATTTTATTTTCCTGCGACTCCAGTTTGCGCATATTCTCGGCCGAACTGAGTTCCACGGCCCGGGCGATGCGTTCGGGGGTTGCGTTCAGATGGAGAAACTCGGCGATGCGCGCCATTTCGCGGTGCGCGTCTTCCAGCAGGTCCTCATAGCGGACGAGCAGAAACTTGCGATCGTGGCCGACAGCGCCCAGCCAGCTCATCACGTTTTCACCCCAGGAAGCGGGAGTTCCAAGAAAGCTGTTCTTCAAGCGGCCAAGCTGAAATATATTTTTGGAATTGACCATCCAACTGCCGGCGTGCTCGCCCCAGGTGCCGAAGTATTCGTCGGTCTTCATAAAGCGGGCTTCGACGTACTGGTTGACGGGAAAATCGTCGGCGATGTTTTTGCCCTTGCGGTCGTAGTGGTAAGCCGAAACGGCCACGTCGCGGGGATCGCGCACTATGTACACCACGCGGCGGTAACGGGGATCGAAGCACTCGTGGCTTTTGATCAGCCGAGGGCGGGGAATGCGCTTGAGCGCCTTGCGCGACTTGGCATAAATATCGGGAACTTTACGTTCGACGTTGGCAAACGTCACTTGTTCATCGGGACTGGTCAGGTTGCCGAGCAGAAATCGGGTCCAGGTGTTGCCTGACTTGGGATAAGAAACCAGGAAAACGTCGTCGGGTTCGACGTAAAAAGCGCGTCCGGCAATGTCCCGTTCGAGAACGTAGTTGAACGAGTAAAGAACCTTGGCTAAGACATCATTCATAGAGATGGAGCGTTACGAACCGTAGTTTGTGCCCGCTCAGTCGAAAAGGGTTGCGTAACCTGTCAAACCCTTCTTGCATGAACCGAATGAGCCATGGAGGAACCGCATCTATGACTTCTACAGTGCCAGTGTTTTCAACAAATTGCAAGGCGCGGACGGGGGCGGCGAGTACCTTAGTCAATGACCCTAAGCTATTGCAACAACTGCACTTGCCGTGGTCCGTGGCTAGGATGGCTGGGCGACCGCGGACACGGTAGCCGGCTTTTCCGCCAGGGCCTCATCCGCCAGCCAGTCGGCCATCCGGCCCACGTTGTCCCCGGGCGGGAGATTTTGCAGCCGGGACTGAAGGGCAGCGCGATTTTCGACCACATAGCGCAATTTTGCCAGGAGATCGGCAGCATCGGTTTCGCGGTAATTGACGGTTCCGGCTGGACGCCGCCCGTTCTCGCTGGCGATCACGGGAATGCCAAGGGCCAGCGATTCGAGCACGGACGCGGCCACGCCATCACAAGCGGGAGTACGGATGCAGGCGAAACAGCGGCTTAGGAGCGTGAGGAATTGATCGTGGGTCTGATTGCCCAACAGAAGCAGGCTTTGCCGCTCGTCCGAGGGCCAGTCTTGAACCGACTGGCGGGCCGCGGGTAATTCTTTCTCGGGGAAGCCAAGCCAGATGAACCCGGCGTCAGGGCGGTACGCGCGAAAGAGATTCATCGCCTCGCGGAGCATTTCCAGCCGATATTCGGGGCGGAAGGCAACGTAGCAGAAGAAAACCGGAGCGCGTTCTGCGAGAAAAGTTTCAACCTCCGCGGGCAAGGCAACGGCTTTGAAATTCAAGTACTGCTGGGAAAAAGTCTCGATGGCCGCGATTTTGGCGGAGGGAATGCCATAGCCCATAATCGCCTGCTTTACGAACTGATCGTCGCAGGCGATACCGCCGGCGAGGCGAAAGAGCAATCCGAAGAGAAAGCGCAACTTCGGGCTACCAGGCCGGGGGAAGAATTCCTGCGAGAGACCGCCGTGAAACGTGACCAGCGCGGGGTGAAAGGTTAGTCGGCCGACGATGGTAGCGATCAGGGCAAGAACGTAGCCCTTTTTCGACTGCCCGTTTACGTGAACATTCAGGCGATATCCGGCCAAAGCGTAGCGCAGAACTTTGAGCAGATAGTCGAAGCCGCCCTGCACATCGATGTATTCGGGGCTTTTTATGGTCCGGCCTTCGTTGATTTTCAGCACCCGGCAATCGTGGCCGCGGCGGCGGAGTTCGTCGGTGACCAGTTTCGTCTGGATCGCCCACCCGCACATCGGGGGCAGGTAGTTTCCAATCTGGAGGATTTTCCTGGGGCGCTTCATGGGCACGGATTTCGCGGGGCCTGCTTCCATCATATCGAAACTGTAGTCGCCTCAGCGGGCGCGAAGTGAGGGTAACGTTACCATCGAGTACTGCCTCGCCAGGCGCCTATGTTGCTCAGTTTATACTCATAATGAGATGTTTCATCCGCTGGAAAACGTAGTCGCCGTTGCCCGCAGCAAGCCTGTCTATGAAGCGTGCAAAAACGGGGAAGCTGCCCCGGAGATAGGGGGAGCGGGCAGCACGGCCGATGTTGCGCTGCACCGATTGTTTCAGACGTGGGGGCTCGACGCGGGGCGTTACGGCTCCGCGGATTGGAACCCTCTGGCGGAGCTGATTCCCGCCGGGGCCAGGGTCGTGATCAAGCCCAACTGGGTTTTCCACAAGAATCAAAGCGGCGCCGGCCTCGACTGCCTGCTGACCCACACCAGCGTGATTGAGGGCGTGGCGAAATATGTGGGCTTGACCAAACCTGCGCAGTTGATCCTGGGCGATGCGCCGCTTCAGGGCTGCGATTTCGCGCAGTTGCGCAGGCTGATGGGGATTGACGAGATGGAGCAGCGGTTGCGCGATGGTGGATTGCCGGTGCGCATTGCCGATTTTCGCCGCACGATTCTCCACAACAATGGCCACAACCGGCAGCGCACCGAAGGCGTGCGCGATCTGGGGAATTTCGTTCTCTTCGATCTGGGAAAACACAGTCTGCTTGAGCCGCTGAATGCCGACGCCGAGAAATTTCGCGTCACCATGTACAACCCCGAGTTGCTACAGCGCACGCACGCGCCGGGACGGCACCAGTATCTGGTGGCGAAAGAAATTGTCGACGCCAATGTTGTGATTAACCTGCCGAAGCTCAAGTCGCACAAAAAGTCGTGCATCACCGGAGCGCTGAAGAACCTGATCGGCATCAACGGGAACAAAGAATATCTGCCGCATCATCGCAAAGGGGGATCGCAAAGCGGGGGCGATTGCTACGAAGGCGGCGCGGGATGGAAGCGCCTGACCGAAGACTGGCTGGACGAAGCCAACCGCCGCGCCGCGGGCACGACGCAGTCGACCTATGCCTGGATGGCGAGCACGGCCGAGCGAATCGCGGCCAAGCTGGGCGCGGATGAAAATCTGGAAGGGTCCTGGTATGGCAACGACACGATCTGGCGGACCTGCCTTGATTTGCAAAGAATACTGCGCTACGGCCGGGTCGATGGAACGATCGCCGGCACGCCGCAGCGGAGGGTGATTTCCATTACCGACGCGATTATCGGGGGCGAAGGCGAAGGGCCGCTGGCCAACACGCCGATTCCCAGCGGCTTTATTACCGGCGCGCTGAGCACCGCGGCGGCGGAATGGGTGCATGCGCGGCTGATGGGCTTCGATCCGCGCAAGATTGCGCTTCTGCGCGAAGCTTTTGGAAAGTTCGAATATCCGCTGACGGATTTTTTGCCGGAACAAGTTCGCGTGTGGCTGGAAGATTCGGAGAAATCGGCGAACGAGATTTTTCCTTTCGGCGGCCGGGCTTTCGTCCCGCCCCATGGATGGCAGGGCCACTGCGAACTGGATCAACCGAGCGAATCGCATTCGGAAGTGGAGTTGGCCCACAAGCCTCAATGATTCCCCGCGCGCTCAGCAGCGTCTGGTGGCGAAGATATTTGCGGCGCAGCGCCGTTCCCTGGACCGATTTAGAAAACTTTCCCGAGCTTCGGCCCAATGAACAGCGGAAGGAACTGGGCGAGCGGTTACTCCGGCAGATTCAGTATTTCGGCCGCCGCGACGATGCTCTGCCGGAATGGCGCGAGGCCGCGCGCATCAACGATGCTGAAGAATTGCTGCGCGGCTGGGCCGATCTGCCGGTTCTGACCAAGAACGATCTGCGCAACCGCTTTCCGGCGGCGGAAATCGGCAAGCGCTTCAATATTCCCGGACAAGTCAACAGCACCGGCGGCTCTACCGGCGAGCCGGTCCATTTTTATCACGACGCGCACATGGTGAAGAGCATTCTCTCTGCCGTGACTTTCAGTTCGATTGGAATGGGGTGGCAGCCGGGGATGCCGGTGATCGTGATCTGGGGTTCGGAACGCGACATCAACAAGCAGACCAGTTTCCGCAACCGCTGGCACACGGTGCTGAGGAATCAGATTCTCGTAGACGGCTACCATCTTTCCGATGAGACCGTCGACAAAGTTTGCTCTCATCTCGGAAACGGCCCGGTCGCGATGTATGGATTCACTTCCATGCTGGAGTTCCTTGCGCGGCGCGTGCGGGAAACGAACCGGCACGTTCCTCCCGGGGCGGTGCGCGCGGCATGGAACGGCGGCGAGATGCTATTTCCCGAACAGTCAGAGATATTTCAGCAGGCGTTCGGCGTGCCGTTGCTCAATCGCTATGGCGGGCGCGAACTGGCGGTGATGGCCTGCCAGTTCCGCGCCGGGCGGCCGCTGCAAGTGCTGCGTCCCTGGCTGTATCTGGAAATCGTGAATGATCGCGGAAAACCCGCCGCGGCGGGCGAAGTGGGGCGGCTGGTGTGGACCAGCACAATCTGCCGCGGCACGCCGTTTCTTCGCTACGATGTGGAAGACCTGGGATCATTCTGCGCGAGCGATGCGAATGAATCGGGCATTACCGCGATTGACGCGCTGCATGGCCGGGTCGCGGGGCTGCTGGAGCTGCCCGATGGCCGTAAAATCAACAACATTTACTGGAACCATTTCTTCAAGGAGATCAAGGAAGTGGCGCAGTTCCAGATCATTTTGCGCAAAGGCGCCGGACTGAAAATTCTCTTGCGGGGCGACGGATTTTCGCCCGATCGGGAAGCTGAGGTACGGGCCTTGCTGGCACATTTTCTGCGCGAGATTCCGGTCGACCTGCAATGGGTGGAGCGAATTCCTGCAACGAAAGAAGGGAAGCTGGTGCAGGTGTACCGGGAAACATGAGGCATTACCGAGGCAAAGAAGCCGGCAAATGTTAAGACCTCTTCGTCGAGCGGCGTTCAAAAGCCTGCGAGCCGCGGGAGCATTCCGTCTTGTGGCCGCCAGCGGCTGGCGGCGGCAGCGTCTTCTGGTTCTTTGCTATCACGGGATTTCGCGTTTCGACGAGCACCAGTGGCGGCCGCTCTCCTACATGCAGGTGCAGCTTTTCCGCCGGCGGCTGGAAATTCTGAAACGCGGCCGCTACAACGTATTGCCGCTGGGGAAAGCGATTGAACGATTGCAGAATGCCGACCTGCCGCCGCGCGCGGTGGCGCTTACTTTTGACGATGGCGGCTACGATTTTTATACGTCGGCATTTCCCGTAATCAGGAAATTCGAGTTTCCGGTTACGGTTTACCAGACCACGTATCACAGCGAATTTCAGCGGCCCATCTTCAACCTGGCCTGCTCGTATATGTTGTGGAAGCGCCGGGGCGATTTCGTGAAGATTGGAAGAGAATTTGGGCTGGATGAGCGCCTTGACCTGACGACCGAAAGCAGCCGCGCGAAGATTGTCCGCGCGCTGGTGCTTAAGGCGGAAAGCGAAAATTTGACGGGCTGGCAGAAGGACAAACTCGCGGCCGGGTTGGCGCGCCAGCTGGATGTTTCTTACGAAGAGATCATCGTCAGACGCATGTTTCACCTGATGAACGGATCAGAAATATCCGAACTCGCGGCCGCGGGCGTCGACTTTCAATTGCACACCCACCGGCACAGAACTCCCATTGACGAAAATCAGTTTCGGCGCGAGATCGAGGACAATCGCCGTTCGTTGCGTGATATGGGGCCGCGCGCCATTCATTTCTGCTATCCCAGCGGAATCTACCGCAAGGAGTTTTTGCCCTGGCTGCGGGCGGAGGAAATTGTTTCGGCCACAACGTGCGACGCGGGAATCGCTTCGCGACAGAGCCAAGCGCTTCTGCTGCCGCGGCTGGTGGATACGTCGGCGGCGAGCGAAATTGAGTTTGAAGCGCGGCTGGCGGGTTTGCCGTATCTCCTGCGCGGAACCCGGGCGAGCCGGCAGGTGGTTCCGGCCGCTGCCGGGCGCGCATCGCAGGTAGAGCATTGAGCGCGCCGGTTGGAACCGGGCCGGCGCGAATTCTGGTGCTGGACGGCCATAGCCCCGCGGCGCTTGCCTTCACGCGCTCGCTCGGCCGCGCGGGACACTGGATCGCGGTGGGGTCGAACACCGGCATCGGCGCTCCCGCGGAAGTTTCGCGGTATTGCAAACTCAGCTTTCGTTATCCCGTCCCGTCGGAAGATGCCGCAGGCTTCATCGACGCGGTCCTCGATTTTGTCAGGCAAAATGCAATCGAGCTGATTGTTCCCGCCACCGATTGGACGGTGGCGCCGCTTTCGCGCAACCGTGAAAAGTTTGCGGGAGTTTCCCAACTGGCGCTCGGGCCGGACTCCGCCCTCGAATTCGCCGCCGACAAATTCAGAACCGTCGAACTGGCGCGGGAGCTAGGAATTGCAGTTCCGGAAACTGCCCTGGTGCGTTCGGTTTCAGACCTGAAGGAGGCAGTCCGGAGTTTTCCGGTAGTGGTGAAAGACCGCTTCTCGGCGCGATGGGAAGGGAACCGGGCGGTGCTGGGCTCGGTGGCCTATGCTTATTCGGCGGAAGATCTGAAGGAAAAAGTTGAGCGGCGACTGCGGGCCGCAGGCGATGTTCTGGTGCAGCAATTTGTTTTCGGCAGCGGGGTCGGCTATTCCTGCATGGTTGCCGGTGACGGCATTTACGCGCCGTTCATGTGGCTGCGAATTCGCGAAACCGATCCCCGGGGCTCAGGCAGCAGCGCCCGCAAGTCGATTCCACTGGCGCCGGCGATCA
Source organism: Binatia bacterium (assembly GCA_035538435.1). GTDB lineage: Bacteria > Acidobacteriota > Terriglobia > Terriglobales > Acidobacteriaceae > Sulfotelmatobacter. The sequence continues at coordinate 4,117 of DATLKM010000068.1, read as the reverse complement.
GCGGGCCAAGCGCGGAATTGCTGAAGCGGATCGGATTGCAGGGCATCGGCATGGTGGAATTCAAGCAGCCGCCCAGCGGCCCGCCGGTGCTGATGGAGATCAACGCGCGGCCCTGGGGGTCGATGCAGCTGGCCATTTCTTCGGGCGTCGATTATCCAAACTATCTTGCCGGCTGGATGCTTGCGGGTGAGTTGCCGGGGAAAAAGATTGACTACAAAACCGGAGTCGTTTGCCGCCGCATGGTCAGCGAACTTACGCACCTGGAACACGTTTACCATGGAAAACCGGCGGGCTGGCCCGGCGATTATCCAAAATTGCTTCCGACCATGATCAAGATTGCCGCGCCGTGGTATCCGGGCATGTGCTACGACGACGTATGGTTGAGCGATTTGCGGCCGGGCCTGGCGGGATTGTCGCAGTGGTTTCGCAGCCGCTCGGGAAGGTGAAGTGTGCTTAGCGGTGAGCGAGCGCGCCCTGCCGCACAACTTTTTCCAAAGTGCCCGCGAAATCATCCGCGACTTTGGCCCAGCTGTAATTTTCCTGCACCAGTTTTCGAGCGGCATCGCCCAGCCGCTTGCGCTTCTTAGAATCGCGAAAGAGCGCAACTACGGATGTGGCAAACTCGGCGGGAGTGTCGGCCAACAGGATATTTTCTTCGGGACGGACCGGCAGGCCTTCGGCTCCGATGGAAGTGGAAACGACCGCTTTTCCCATCGCCATGGCCTCGAAAATCTTCAGCCGCGTTCCGCCGCCAATGCGCAGCGGTACGATGCAGACCGCCCCGCGCGCGAGAAACGGGCGAATATCCTCGACCCATCCGGTGAGGCTTATGTTTTTTTCGCGCTCGGCCAGGATTTGCAGTTTGCGGGAGGGGCTTCGGCCTACGATTTCAAGAGAAACATCAGGAGCCTGTTGCCGGAGCAGCGGCAGGATTTGCTCCGCGAAATAATGCATGGCGTCTTCGTTGGGCAGCCAATCCATGGATCCGGTGAACACCAGCGAATCGGGTTTTTCCTGCACAGACAGGGGCTGAAAAAAGTCGACATCGACGCCGGTGGGGATTACGGTAATTTTGTCGCCAGAAACGACATGGGTAAAATCCTCGCGATCATTTTCCGAAACCGTGAGAACGTGATCGGCAAGCCGTAGATAACGGCGTTCGGCGGCTTCCATCCGCTTCCACTCCAGCCAGGAAATCGCCTTCCACACCGGATTGGCAGCGACCTCATAATGCCTGCGCCAGATTGTGGCTTCTACGTTATGAGTGAACAGAACTTTGGGTGTCGGGCAATCCCACGGAATGACTCCCGCCGCGACCATGAAATCGCAGAGGAGCACGTCGAAAGTGTTGTTCCGCAGCAGATCCTCAAGCGCCCGCCTGACCTGCGCCCGGCAATATTTTGTGATGTTGTAGGGCTGGGGGGAAAAGAGGCGGAAGGCGTAGTCCTTAAATTCAGCCGGGCTCTTCGGTGCGGGAAGATCGAGGGGAACAGACACTACCTGATCGAAAAGCTGCTTCAGTTGGGGGTGCGAATCGTTTTCGTGTGCGGCGTAAAACGAAAAGAAAGTCACTGCATGCTTGCGGGCCAATTCGCGAAGAATGTTGTAGCTGCGGATTTTTCCGCCGGTATCGGGGGGAACCAGGCCGCCGGCTTTCACCCACAGAATCTTCATGGGCGAATGCTACCAGCAAATCCCTTCATAAGCGCCGACTGTTGCGGGGCGCGATTTACGATCAAGATTCACCAGGTCGATGACAATCTGCTCGGGCCGCAAGCAGCGCAGCAGTTGGTCGGGTTTCACGCCTCGAGTGGCGATGACCACGACTTCGGCGCCTGTGATTACCTCAGGCAAGTCGGCCGACAGCAGCGAGCCGATGTGCGGAATTACTTCTTCAATATATTGGCGGTTCGATCCGATCAGCCGGCCCAGGGAAACATTGTCATCCCAGATGCGAATCTGCCTGCCTTCGCCGAGTAAGCTCTTTACTAATTGCACTTGCGGACTTTCGCGCAGGTCGTCGGTGTCCGCTTTAAAGCTCAGGCCGAGCATGGCGATTTTCTTTTTGCCGGTTTCCAGCACCATTTCCACGGCGCGCTCAAGATGTTCATCATTGCTGGAGAGAATCGACTGGAACAGGGGCAGGTTGAGATCGAGCTCTTTGGCGCGGTAATTGAGGGCGCGGACGTCTTTGGGAAGACAGGACCCTCCGAAGGCGAAACCCGGCTTCAAGTAGGCGGGAGAAATATTGAGCCGAGTGTCGGCGCTGAAAATATTGACCAGGGCTTCGGCATCGACACCCAGCTGTTTTGCCAGCGTGCCGACCTCGTTGGCGAAAGAAACCTTCACCGCGTGCCAGGCGTTGCACGCGTACTTCACCATTTCGGCGGAGCGGAACGACGTTTCAAAGATCGCGCCCGGCGCCCAGGCATAAATCTCGCGCAGCATGGCACTGTGTTCCGGATCGGCGGCGCCGATTACGGTCATCGCCGGTTCCAGAAAATCGGCGACCGCCGTGCCTTCGCGCATGAATTCCGGGTTTACGCACACGCCAAAATCCTGGCCAAGCTTTTTTCCGCTGGAGCTTTCGAGCGCGGGCACGACGATCGATTCAGCCGTGCCGGGCAAGACTGTACTGCGCAGAACAATCAGGTGAAACGAAGTTTTCTTTTTGAGCGCATAGCCGATTTCGCGGCAGACGGGTTCAATGTGGCCTAAATCGAGTTTGCCGTTGCGCAGGCTGGGAGTTCCGACGCAGAGAAAAGAAATCCGGGTATTGAGCACTGCGTCTTCGGAGCTGGAAGTTGCAGTGAGCCGCCCGGCGGCGTGGCTTGTCGAGATCAATTCGCTGACCCGCGGCTCGACCACGGGGCTACGCCCGGCTTGCATGGCTTCCACTTTGCCGGGGCTCAGATCGACTCCGATAAGACTGTGCCCTTTGTGAGCGAGGCACGCGGCGGTGACCGTGCCCACGTAACCGAGCCCAAACACGCTGATTGACGAACTCATGCTGAACGAGAATCTCCCAAGATCGTGAAACGCTTAAGATGCATTTACCATTTAAACATGTGGGCCCTCTATCGGGATTTTAAGGTAGGCACGCTGGTAACCGGGTACGAGGGGTTGAATCGATTATTCTGAAGGATGTGAGTGCGGGTAACCGAGCCGCGACCGGTACAGAGATTTTGGCGCCTGCTCCGAGGTTCGAGCCGCGCCATAAGCCCCGGCGCGTCTTCTATCTGCTGGATTCGTTCCATGTGGGAGGGACGGAATCGCAGGCCGTGGAACTGGCGTTGCGCATGGCGGAGGCGGGATATGAAGTGACCATGGGGTGCCTGCGTCAGCAAGGCCCCCTGCTCGATCGCTTGCGGAAAAGCGAGGTGAGGGTGGTCGAATTTCATCCCGCAGGAGGAATCGACACCCCGTCGGGAGTCTTCCAGTTGCTGCGCCTGAGCTGGTTCTTGCGGCGCGAGAAATTCGAAATCGTGCACACGCACGATTTGTGGTCGAACCTGCTGGGCGTGCCGGCGGCGCGGCTTGCGGGTGTGCCGGCGATCGTTTCGAGCCGGCGCGATCTGGCGCACCTTGACTGGTATCAAGGCAAGCGGCGGAAGTGGCTGCGCCGAATCCAGAATTTATCCGGCGCCGTTCTGGCCAATGCCAGTCCGATACGCGACGCCCTTGTTGCGGAAGATGGATTCGCCCGCGAAAAAGTGCGGGTGATTCACAACGGCGTGGATGTGGCGCGGTTTCAGCAACGCGGCTCTGAGCGCGGGCGCTTGTTTCCCGGGATGGGTGAAGGGAAGGTGGTCGTTCTTGTCGGCAACATGCACTCCGACGTAAAAGGGCACCCGTGGCTGATTACCGCGGCCGCAGATGTGCTAGGTGAGTTCCCCTCCACGCGCTTCGTTTTGGCCGGCGACGGTGCATTGCGTCCTCAATTGGAGCTTCAGGTCGATCAGCTCGGACTGACTGAGAGCTTTATGTTTCTCGGCCGCCGCGGCGATGTTCCCCAGATACTGGGCTGTTGCGATATCGCCGTGCTGCCTTCGCGGGCGGAGGGTTTGCCGAACGCCGTGCTGGAATATATGGTCGCCGGCTTGCCCAGCGTGGTAAG
>DATLKM010000067.1:0-3297 GCA_035538435.1 Binatia bacterium | reverse complement strand
GGCTCGTTTCAGGCGCGAATCCCAGCCGGCATGTCGGTTCTGCAAAAAGGTGGGGAGGAAACTCAAAGCCTGTTTTCGGTTCACCGTACCGGTCCGTCTCAAGTTGCAATTGAGGACGGCTCTACGGGTAAGACAATCGATCACTCTTGCGGCGATCCATGCGTTGTCGACGGGCGCACCTTGCTCGATCAGTTGTCGCGGTAGCGACTGGCCCTTCCGCTCAGTTGTGCCGGCTGCTGGGTTCCCGCATAGAATATGAACCCCAGAACCTCGCCGCCATTGAAGAGATGAATAAGAAACTTTCCCAAGCCACTGCCACCGAAAGCCGATGCCGCCGGCCTGTGCTCGCATCAAGATTCCTTGCGCCTGCAAACCAAGACAATAACCAGTGTACAATTTCTGTGGAAGTCGATGTGGCTATACCTTGCGATGTACGACCAACTTTCGAGCGTCATTGGAGTAGTTCTTGGCGCGCAAGACTTGTGTAAGTATGATCGTGAGTTGTTTCCTAACTTCGTTAGTGGGTTTTCTTGTCTCTTAACCTGTCACTTAGGTTGAAGGTTCGATTCCTTCCGCGCTCACTACTTCTGAGCAGTATTCATACGACTCCCAAGGTCGCCCTTTTGGGAGTTTCCGCTGTATTGTTCAAGGCTAGTGTGGATCGAACTCGAGAAGTCTCGCAACACCTTCTGTCACGATCTCGAGCACAGGGCAGAGTCGCTGATATGGCCTCTTACACAGGAGCCAACAGCAGCGCGTTGCTTTCGGAAAAAGACACCCCCCGTGGTGGTGTACGATAAATCGCATCGTCCACTTCCCATGAAACTGTCAGCCATCGCCTCCGCTCTCAAGGCGCGCCTGGAAAACGGCTCACCTGACACCGAAATCAGCGGGCTTAATGGTATTGAGCAGGCCGGTCCGCACGAACTGAGCTTTGTGGCCAATCCGAAATATGCAGCCGCTGCTCGCACGACGAAGGCCGGGGCTGTGATTGTAGGGTTTGATTTTCCGGCCATTCCTGCCGCAACCCTTCGCGTGGAAGATTCGTATCTGAGCTTTGCCCGTGCGCTGGAACTTTTTCATCAGCCACCGCAGTATCCGCCCGGGATTCATCCTTCCGCGATCATCCATTCCTCGGCCCGGATTGGGCGCGAAGCGCACATTGGACCTTATGTGGTGATCGATGAAGATGTCGAGATCGGTGACCACGCGGTGCTGCTGGCGCACGTAGTGGTTTATCGCGGGGCGAAAATCGGCGACTGCTTTTTTGCCCATGCGCACGTCTCGGTTCGGGAGAATTGCGTCCTGGGCAATAACGTCCTGCTGCACAACGGCGTGGTCATCGGCTCCGACGGTTTCGGCTTTGCCAAGACGAAAGACGGCCGCTGGTACAAAATTCCCCAGCCCGCTCCGGTTGTCATTGAGGATGACGTGGAGGTCCAGGCGAATTCCTGCATCGACCGGGCGAGCGTGGGCGAGACGCGCATCCGGCGCGGGGTCAAGATCGATAATCTCGTCCAGGTGGGCCACGGTTCGCAGGTGGGCGAAGATGCGCTGCTTTGCTCGCAGGTCGGACTTGCGGGCTCAACCGAGATTGGAAAACGCGTTATTCTCACCGGTCAGGTGGGAGTAGTGGGGCATTGCAAAGTGGGAGAAGCGGCCATCGTCACACCGCAAAGCGGGGTTGCCGCGGACATTCCCGCCGGGGCCCTGGTGAGCGGAGCCCCCGCCGTCGATCACAGAGCATGGTTGAAGTATTCTGCGCTGTTGCCGAAGCTGCCCGAGATCGCGCGGGCGGTACGGTCGAAGTCAGCAAAGCACAGGAAAGAATAACCACGGCGATTCCGGCGCAGAATTCCTACACTCCCGCCGAAGTTTTCGTTCTGTACTGTTCCGGCAGTCCGCTTTCAATCGTGGCGCGGACTTTTTCCATCAGGCAGTCGCGGTCGCCGAAGTTCGGCGGCTCGATGGGAGAATGAAAAATCACGGTCACCGGGCCGGGCTTGATGGAGAATCGCGCCTTGGGCATGACTTCATGGGTTCCGACAATTGTGACCGGAACGATGGGAACGCCGCATTCCATGGCCAGATAAAATGGACCCTTCTTGAAAGGCAGGAGCTTGCCGTCGAAGGAGCGTTTGCCTTCCACGTAAATCGTCATGTTGATTCCCTGATCGATCACTTGCTTCGCGGCCTTCACCGACTCGATTCCGGCATCGCGATTGCCGCGATCGACGGGCACGAGCGACCCGAGGCGCATGGCGTGGCCGAGAATGGGCATGCGAAACAGTTCTTTTTTCACCATCACCGAAGTGCGCCTCGGGATGAGCGGAATCGTGATGGGCGGATCGAGATTGGAGACGTGATTCGACATGAAGATGTAAGTGCGCGAGGCGTCGAGTTGGTCAAGGCCGACGGTGCGCACCCGAACACCGGCCAGGCGAACGCCGGCGAATGCCCCGAACATGAACATGCGGTAGAGCAGCCGGACGTCGCCGCTGAGGAAGGTCCAGGGGAAGCCGATGAGCCCGGCAAGCGGGGCGGCCAGCGACCAGAACGTCAGCATGATGACGGTGTGGATCAAACGTGCCTTTCCTTTTTATCCAGCGGACGGCAAGGCAGCCGGGACGGATGAGCAACGGGCTATTCCGGGCGCGCCGACTGGTTTTCTGCCTCGCCTTTCAGCCACGCTGTTCGCCGAGCGCGCTCGGCCGCGGTCACGCTTTCCAACTCCTTAACGTCGTAGGAGACTTCCTCGCGGTTGCCGACTTTCCATTGCAACTCGCGCTCCGCGCCGCGCGCGGTTCGTACTTTCACCGTGATCGTATCGCCCTGATTTAAGCGCGTGATCTCGGCTGCATCCTGCGGAGCGGCCGCGCCGTTGATCTCAAGCAGCGTGTCCCCTGTTTGAAGGCCGGCGCGTTCGGCTTCGCTGTTGGGCGTGACCGCGCCCACGGTCATGGGCCCATCAAAGTTACGGGACGCCACGAAGCCGGGGTCGGCAACCGTGATGGAGTTCTTGACCACACGCAGGCCGACGCCGCGAAAAAAATCGTTCCACGGGATCTCTTCAGTGCCGGAAACGTACTTGCTGAAGAACCATCCCAAATCAGCGTGGGCGACTGCTTCGGCGGCGCGGCGAACGCCGTCGCCTTCGGGGAGCGGGACGCCCTTCTTGGCGTAATTCTCGTTCATCCATTCAAAAACCTCGCGGAGAGATGCGTGGCCCTGGCTGGCCTCGCGCACGGCCAGATCGAGAATGATGCCCAGCAACTCGCCTTTGTTGTAGTAGGAAAT
>DATLKM010000066.1:0-2057 GCA_035538435.1 Binatia bacterium | reverse complement strand
TGTGTATACTTTCCGAATGATGCGAGGATACAAGTCGAATAACAATGTCGTTTACAGCGGCAAATACCAAGTCGTTTGGTGCCCCAAGTACCGCCGCAAAGTTCTCGCCGGCGGCGTGGAGAAACGATTGCTCGAGTTGATACATGAGGCTGCTGCGAGGTATCGAGCCGAGTCATAGCCTGGGAGATTAGGCCCGACGACGTCCATCTGTTAGTGGAGGTGGACCCGCAATTTGGCATGCACCGTTTGGTCAAGTACATCAAAGTCGTCACGTCACTCGAACTTAGAAAAGAGTTCGACTCTTTGCGAACTAGGTTGCGTAGCCTCTGGACGAATAGTTACTTCTGTTCGACTGGCGGTGGTGCGCCGCTAGAAGTCATCAAACAATATGTGGAGAACCAGAAGAATGTCTGACCAGAAGCGCGGCATCAAAGGGCGTGTATATCTCTCGGACGAACAAGCCCCGGCTGTTGCGCGTCAGTTTGGTTGTGCTCGCTTTGTATACAACTATCTTTTGGACTTCTCGCAAAAGCGATATGCGGCTGACAGGACCAAGACTTCCAAGAAACAACGCAGCAAGGAACTCACGCGGCTTAAAACAGAGTTGCCGTGGCTGCGCGAGGTGAATGCCCAGTCGTTGCAGCAAACAGGCAGGGCCCTGGATACCGCATACAAGAACTGGGTTGATTCCATCACCGGCAAGCGACCAGACAAAGTAAAGCCGCCGAAGTTCAAGAAGAAATCGCAGCGACAGTCTGCCCGATTCACCAAGGGCTCTTTCTCATTTGAGAACGGCATGCTCAACCTTTCCAAAATCGGAGATATTCCTATCCCGTGGTACCGCCGCGTGAAGGGTGAGCCATCCTCTGTCGTCCTTAGCATGACGCCGTCAGGCAGATACTATGTTTCGTTCCAAGTAGAGCAGCCGTTGCGTATCGTAGGCTTGGCAATCCATCCGTACGTTTCCGTGGATATCAACACGAGGACATTCAATTTCTTCAACGGCAGGGTGTGGTCGCATGTCGAACTGCCTCGCCCATTGCTTGCTGCGTTGTGTCGGCTCCGCACAGCACAGAAGCATTTGAGCCGCTGCACCAAGGGCTCGAAGAATCGAGAGAAGGCTCGCATCAAAATCACCAAGATTCACCAACGGGTGGTCGACATCCGCACAGATTTTCTTCAGAAGTTGAGCACTCAGCTTGTTCGCGAGAACCAAGTGATATTCGCTGAGATGCTCCGGATCAAGAACATGCGCAAGAGTCGCCGTTTAGCTCGTGCCATCTCGGACGCTGGTTTCGGTGACTTTATCCGCATGCTGGAATACAAATGCAAGTGGTATGGAAGGACGCTCGTTAAGGTAGACAGGTTCTTCCCATCATCGAAGTTGTGCTGCGTTTGCCATCAGAAGAACGCCGAACTCAAACTCCAAGACCGTTGGAAGTGCCCCCATTGCGGCACGGAACACCAGCGAGACGAAAACGCCGTCGTCAATATCTTTGTCGAGGGTTTGAGAATCTTAGCCGAGGGACGCTCGGTATCCGCCTGTGGAGGCACAGTAAGACTTGGGTGCGAACTCAAGCATGTGTCTGTGAAGCAGGAAACATCGTTGGAGACGAGCAGCAATGCTGCTTAGTAACTCCAAAGAATCCCCCGCCTTAAGGCGTGGGGAGTCTCAAACTCCAGCAATGGCTTTGTTCTGTAGAACACGCACGACCACGCGACGATTCTCCCTTTGCCCTTCTGCCGTTGTGTCGTTGCCGACTTGATGGCTTTCTCCCATTGCACCTGGTGCAAGCATCCTGGTAAGAGGAATATGCCCCTGCTGAATCAGGATATTGACCACCTGGTTGGCACGGTCCTCGCTGAGTTGCTGATTCAGGGCCACGCTACCAACGGCGGAGGCGTAACCCTTGACTTCGATAACGTAGCCATTAATGGTCTTGGCCTTCTCCGCCAATGCGAGCAGTTGGGGGCCATAGCTGGGATCAACGTCGACCTTGCCGTTGGCGAAGTAGACAGTAACCTCGTCGAAGATATAGTAATCGTCCAGTTGGCCG
>DATLKM010000065.1:0-2126 GCA_035538435.1 Binatia bacterium | reverse complement strand
CTAACTCCACGTTGATGGAGCGAACGCTCTGTGTGACATACATCTTCAGGGCTTTCAAGAAGAGCGCCCGCTTGTCACCGGAGGTGTTGTACATGCTCGGGCGCCCGACGCCCATGACGCGCATCAAATCATCGGTGGATGTGGCTGCAAAGCCCTGCTGAGAAAAGAGGCATATCGCCTTGCGAAGCGCTTTTTCCTCGTCGAACTCCTTCGGTCGAGCCATGCGCCTCTTCTCTTTGTACGTTCTCTCCGATTATGCGACGAATCCCCCGTCGATGGTGAGACTCGCTCCGGTGATGAAGCCCGCTTCTTCCGACGCTAGATAGGAGACGAAGCTGGCGACCTCCGACACATCACCGATTCGCTTCAATGGAATGAACGGTTTCACCATCTCGAATTGAGCCGAACTCACAATGTCGGTGTGTGTAGGTCCGGGTTGAACGTTGTTGACGGTGATGGCGCGGACGGCCCGCAGCGTCCTCGAGGAGTTGAGCGGCGTCAGCGAGCGGCCGATGATTATCCCCATGACGACCACGGGTCGCGTTCAGCAGCGCTACGACCACCGGCTTCGGAATCTCGTCCAACGCACGAGGGACGTGACCATCGCCACGGAACGCGGAGTTCCTCGCTCGACGGCGCGGGGGTGGCTTGGCGCGGCACCGACGGTCGTGGTCTGTCTGGATGTTGCGGACCTGACTGAGCCCGAACTCCGACAGGAGGTCGCCAAGCTGCGGCGACGCGTCCAGAAACTCGCGGCGTTGCTCCGGCTCGTGCTGGCCCTGCTCCGAACCTCTGGGTTTAGCCTTAGAGGAGGGCGTCTGCCGGACGGACGCGCCAAATTGCGGATCCTGCGCGCCGTGGATCGGGCCCGCGAGTACCTCCCGTTGCGCGCGGTCCTGCGGTTCCTGCGTATGTCGCCGAGTCGCTTCCATGCCTGGCGCCGGCGGCAGAGCGCGTGTGCGCTCAACGATCAGTCCTCTTGTCCCCGCATATCACCGTATCGATTGACGTCCGCAGAGGTCCGGGCCATCGAGGACATGGTCACCTCGCCGGCATACCGTCACGTCCCGACCGGCACGCTCGCCGTGCTCGCCCAGCGGCTCGGCAAGGTCTGGGCCTCGCCCTCAACCTGGTACCGCCTCGTACGGAAGAACGGCTGGCGCCGCCCCCGGCTCCGTGTGCATCCGGCGAAGCCCAAGATAGGGCTTCGCACGACTCGAGCTGACGAGATGTGGCACATCGACACCACCGTCATCCGCTTGCTCGACGGGACCCGCGCCTATCTCCATGCCGTGATCGACAACTTCTCGCGACGTATCTTGGCGTGGCGAGTCGCCGACACGTTCGCACCGGTCAACAGCGTGACCGTGCTGCTCGACGCCAGTCGGGTGGCGGCGCCCTCAGACACGACTCCGGTCGTGCTGGCGGATGCCGGCGTGGAGAACGTGAATGCCCAGGTCGACGAATTGATCCACACGGGCGTCCTGCGCCGGCTCCTGGCTTTCACGGAGCTGAAGTTCTCGAACTCCATGATCGAAGCGTGGTGGCGTTCCCTGAAACATCAATGGCTCTTCCTCCACTCATTGGACAGCGTCACCACCGTCCGTAGACTGGTAGCGTTCTACGTCGACGAACACAATCGCGTACTTCCGCATTCGGCGTTTCACGGACAGACGCCTGATGAGATGTACTTCGGAACAGGTGACGCGGTGCCGGCAGACCTGACGTCACGCGCAGTCGCCGCGCGCCAGACACGCGTTGAAGCGAACCGATCGGCGTCGTGCGAGACATGTCCCTTCATCGACGCGGTCGCGTGACCATGGAGTGCTGACCGCGGTTCCGACGACGGGGACCCCACAGGCCCATGCGTCTGGAGGCGATGCCGCGAGAAGCGGGACGCACGTCGCACAAGTAAATGGACAGAACCTTGTCGGGGATCAGAGTTGTGTCCGACAGCAGACCCTTGCCGCCTGATTGACGGGAACTCGCGCGGGAAAGTGCAGAATGTCCGTGGAGATAGCTCCGGTGATTGGCCAGGATCCTCTGAGTGGACATTGGTTTGTCTTTCATTCGCGACGCGGTGACCGGCTGAAGATTCTGTACTGGGACCGCGACGGATTCGCACT
>DATLKM010000064.1:0-53324 GCA_035538435.1 Binatia bacterium | reverse complement strand
CCCACCAGTCCTGGTTCGAGTGATATTCCTTCCACAACAGCCAGATTTTTCGCGAGTGGTCGGTAAGCAGGTTCTCGCGCGGAAAGCCCACGGCGACGGCGAATCGTTCGGCGCCCTCGCCCACCAGCATGACGTGTCCGGTATGTTCGAACACCGCCTTCGACACCAAAGAAACATTCTTTATGTTGCGCACAGCCCCCACCGACCCCGCCCGCCGCGTCGGCCCGTGCATGCAGCAGGCGTCCAGTTCGACCACGCCTTCTTCGTTCGGCAGCCCGCCCAGGCCGACGGTGGTGTCATTGGGATCGTTCTCCGGCCCCTGGACCACGCGCAACGCGGCGTCAAGCGTATCGCCGCCCGCTTTTAAGAATGCAAATCCATCGTCAAGGTAATTGAAGCCGTTGTGCGCACAGATGATGATGGGCCGCTTGTGAGGGCTACCGTCGTTCTTTGCCGGCTCCTGCATCTGGACCGGCTTTCCTTCAGCCTCAGCGCCCACACCCGCGGCGACCGCTCCAAGGACTGACGCTTTTACGAAATCACGGCGGGAAAAAGACATGAGTTTCTCCGGGAAAAAGAAATGCGCAAACCGGAGAGAATATCACGGGATGAAGCTTCAGGGTGCGTGAAAGGTACAGGGAGCACTCAGAAAAAACCCGCTCAAGCACGCTTGGGCGGGTTGTAAAACGACGAGTTACGCGTAGCGGCCGGTCATCAGCCTCCATGCAAGCGGCTACGCTGCCATCCGGACAATCTCCTCCCAGTTTCCAAATTGTGCGCCGGCGTCGACATTGGTAGTTGAAGCCCAAACTCTGGCATTGGGATAGGCTGCCTTTATCTGGCTTGCAATATTCCCAAATACGAAGGCTCGCCCACCATCCGCCACCGTGCGACACGAGGCGATGTACACACGATCCGGATTCCCGCCCCAGTCTCCCGGCAGATCCTCGCGGTACGCCTCCCATGTTTCTTTCCTGCTCAATCGATTGGCATTCCCATGTCCAACGATAACCAGTGTTCGTACGGCCTGGCCGCCGTCGCCCTCCTGCTTAACGTCGCCGGGCACAAAGAAACGGTGATGTCCGCCCGGCGGCCCGGGAATTGCCCCTTGCCCGTTGATGATGGCGCTGACCGCCGTCATCACTTTGCGATCTTCAGGCTCCAAAGTCACGATGTCGTACATTTTCGGCCTCCTTTCAGATTTCCTTGAGTTCTCCCGCCGGAACGCGGCCGTTCAGGCCGCCTTCTTTTTCTCGAAAATTCCGATCAAACCGCTTTCGTAGGCCTTCAGTTGCTCGTTGTAAAAGGCCTTGGCGAAGTTGAGCAGCTTGTCTGCCATAAACTCGATGAGCTGATCTCCCATTTTTTTCTGCATCAGGATCATCAACTGCTTGTCGGCCACAAATTGGTAGGTGTCATACACGGTGTCGAGATTGGTTTGCGTGAATTTCACACACAGGGAACTCACGTCCGTCGTCTTCAGGTTCATCTGAAATTTAACCACTCGCACCGCAATGTCCGTTTGGTTGTATGCGGTGACGATTCCGAAATAGTTGAACTTCCGGTCGGTGCCGGCATAGCTGGCCAGGTTGCCCCCCGCCTTCTTCAGCGCGCCCACAACTGCGTCTTTCAGGCCGGCCACCCCTTTGATGGTCACGATGTTTTCCACCACTTCCGGGTCGGCGTTCACAGAAAAGTTGCTTTTGACGCAGACATCGCTCTGGGTGTCTTTGAAGTTGAAAAAAGGAAAGGGGAAGTCCAGGTAAGCTTTCACCCAGGCGTTCATGTTCTTCAACGCATCGGCGGGCTCAATCCCGGCCCTGCTGGCCGCGTCGGTCAGCGACTTTTGCACCATGTTTTGGCACACCGCCATGAGCATGGAACAGGCTTTGTAGTCCTCAACCGACATGGTGCCTTGCACGTCGACCGTCACCGGCTGCGGTATGCTCATATCGCCGCCGACTTTATCCGCTTTGAGCGGAGCGGGCGCAGGCGCTTCATTGCGCAGCAGGTGAATGTTGCCTGCCGCTCTGCGGTCCATCGCCGCCACCAGAAATGGCAGGTCCTCTTTGGTCCAGGTGCTCATCGATAGCCTCCTTGAAAGCTGGTTGGAGATCCAGCGCCGGATTCGGCAGATAAGCTCGCTCTCCGTGGCGTTGCATCAGTTCAGGGTGGACACACACTGGGAACTGCCCCGCTATTCGATTCGCGGGACATGGGCCGGTGGTCGTGGTCTAACTGCAACGTGCCCCATCTCATGGATTAAAAGATCTGGGCACGCGCGGATTATGGAGTGGGTTCGAATAGAAGATCAAGGTTATGCATCACACTAAGTCTGTGGATTACTCGGCGGAATTGCCGTAATGGGAAGAGTTAGTCGCTTAGCGAGATACGTAACAGCGGCGTCCAATAACGCGCTAACGGACAAGCGCCCCCGGGCGACCGCTCCCAATATTAATCGGCACATATTATCCCGCCCGGTCACGAGCCAGAAAAATCTATCGAGTTCACATTTCGTCTTACCCCGTCGCTGCCGTCCCATACCGCGATACGCTGCGCGTTTCCCGCTTGGCCGGCCAACTGGCGGAAGATTCCGCACCCGCCGTCCGCGGCTCCGCCCGGAAGCGCAACAGAGCGGCAATGTTGCCGACTTTGTCGAACTCCGGGTCGTCTTTGATGTAGAACAACTCGATGTTGTTGGCGATCACGCGCGGCAGGATTGCTTCGCCTACATCCACCAGTTTGCGCGTCTCATGGCCGCAACTGGGACAGAAATTAACCAGATGAGCGTCAAGATGGCCGCAGTTGGAGCACTCGACCGCCTGCGCGACATAGCGCTCGCCGATGAGCAAAGTCTGCACCTCTCCCATTTCGAGCGAGCGCAGAACGCGCCGCAATCCAGTAGATCCGCGTGCGCCGGCGCGAGCCTGATCGAGCGCCGCGTGCACGGCCTCGCCGCGCCGCTTTTCCTGCGCCTGGCGGAAGATCCTTTCAGCCTGTGTACGGATGTCGTCGTTGCTCATGTAGGCCACTTCCCCGGGAAAGCGCCCCAACAGCGACTGCGCGGCGTAAGCATGCAACTGCTGCGAGAACACGGGCCAGCATGTCTCCTGGCAGGCCAGAATCCAGCTTTCGAATGCGCCTCTTTCCAAACCGGCTTTGATCGCGTCGGCCACGTTTTTAAAATGCCGGAGAGCTTCGTTGGCCACGCTGCGTTCGGCGTGACCGGCGTCATATCCCCGATAGCCGTCGCTTCCAACTCGATGGGGCAGCGCATGGAAGAAATCCGACCGCTCGCTCAATTCTCCCAAGCGCAGGTCAAACAGCCGCGCGCGGTGGCGATCGAGCAGAACAACGCCCAGGCTGGGAAACGCACCGAGCAGGTGCGCTAAAGGCTTGAGGTGGAAATGGCGGTCCGACGTCAGTGATGTGCCGCTTAGCTGCGGAGGCAAATCGTACTCCCGCCAGAGGTTCCGCGCCGAGCAGGCAAATACAGCTTTGGCGTGCGTGCCGTTTGCGCGCAACTCGCGCGAAAGGCGCACAATACGGTCGAGATCGGCACGGGCAGAATCGCAGCGGCCGTCGCTTTCCAGCCGCCGCAGGGTTTCCCGCGCCAGATCTTTAGTCAGGATGACTTCTTCCCTATGGGCTTTGTTGCGCGGGGTTGCCGGCTGAAAATAAAAGCTGAGCGCGCATCCCTGCGGCTCTTCGAATTGCGCTAATTGATGGACTTCCTCACGAGTAATCATTCTCGTTCGCACTCCTTGTCTGATATGGAGAAGTTTTTAAGCGGTACCGGTGACCGGGAACCGGCCCTTGAACTGGCGGGCGAAAGCGGGCGATTTGCGCAGGTGTTCGCGGGCGGCAGAAATGGACGTTTGAATATATTCCGGCTCGGCGCCGGTAATGGCCGATATTTCGTCCACGCCGAAGCCCTCAATGGCGTGCAAAATGAACGCCTCGCGGTACGCGGGCTGCACATCGCGCAGGGCCGAAGCGATCAATCTCATCATTTCGTCCGAACCAACAATCTGTTCGGGAGTCGAGATCCGCCCGTCGGCGATGATCATCTCTTCGGTTATCGCCTCGTCCGGTTGATGGAACTGCAATTCCGGCTCGTCGCTGCCGCGCACGTTGCGCTTGCGCGCAGAATCCTCCAGATGGATGGCGCCGCCGTTCATCCCGTCCGGTCGCGACAGTTCATCCAGGGCGGTTGTAGCCAGTTTGTAAAGCCACGGCTCCAGCGCGAGCCGTTCGGGTTTTTCCTGCCCCTCGGCGAGAGCGGCGGCGATGGTTTCATCGATCACTTCCGCGGTGCTGACGGAATCCGGCTGCATCATGTCCAGGGTTTCGCGAAAATAAATTTCCCTCTCGATGTAGCGCTCCAGCCGCGCCAGATTCGCGTTCACATAGGAGCGCACGTCTTCCGCGGAAATTATTGGCGGGAAAACGGCTGCCACCGTATCTTCAAACGGCACGGAAGCATTCCGGCGCTTGGTCACGTCCTTTTGCCGCCGCGTCCATTTGTGCGAGGAACGCAGCAGGTCCTTGTGCTTGTTGACCTGCAACAGTAAATCTTCAAACGCCGCTTTGACTGCTGACGCCGCGGTCGGCGCTTTTCGTTCCGCCGCCAACTGCCCCGAGGGCAGCCGCAGATTGAGCGAGACGCTGGTGCCTTCGCGGGGCGTGGTTTCTTCAATCATCCCCTTCAAATGAATCAACTCGGGACGAAAAACCTGCAGGCGCTTTTGCAGTTTTTCAATGTGATGTTGAATGTCTTTTTCTACGGCGGGAGTTTTGTGAAACCGGTAACTGATGTGGACGTTCATGAGCACCTCAGGCTCGCCAGGCGAAGCGGCTGAACCAGTGCCTTCTTAAAAAAATTGTACACCCGCGGGCGGGGGGCGCAACCAGTGTAATTTGCCTTAGAAAAACTTTTTCTTGCGTTGTGGGAAAAAATGACCGGGCGAACTTACCGCGAAGACGCTTTATTTTGTGTTTGGATCGTGAGCGCCGCCGGGAAGCGGCAGATTCAGGCGAGCGAGCAAATCGCGGTAATCGGCATCACCGCGCAAATTATCAAAATCCGCAAGGTCATCGACAAAAATTAAAGAGGAGTCGTGCTGTTCGTAAGCAAGGTTCAGATAATGCATTGCCTCCTTGTTCTGCCCCAGAACAGCCAGAGTTTTTGCCAGCTCGGTGGGTGAAAGCAAATGCTGTGCGTAGAGCTTTTTCTGTACCTGCAAAATCTCCTCAAACATTCCTTTTGCCCCGCCGGTGGCATATCCTTTCTCAGCCGCATTCGCCATGGCCGCAGCGCCATCGTCGTGCATCAATAAAGCGTTCTGGCGCATTTCGGCGAGAAAGTTCGGATAATCCCGCTCGCGAAAATAAAGATATTTCAGATAGAGATGGGGAGAGAGAAAAGTCGGTTCGCGTTCCTCCATCTGCTTCAACAGCGCATACGCTTCTTTACGCCGGCCGGCATCGAGCAACAGATTTCCCTTGTCGGCCAGGATCGCGCTCGACGAAGGATCGAGAGCCTGCGCGCGGTCCATCTCCGCTTCAGCATCGGGAATGCGGCGCAACGTCATCAATGCGTTCGCGTACCAATGATGGGCAGTGGCATTATTGGGATTAAGTTCAATGGCGCGGCGAAATTCGCGCTCGCCATTCGCGACTTCCCACATGCCGAAAAACGAAACGAAGGCCAGCGACGCGTGCGCCTCCGACGACTGATCGTCCAGTTCGACCGCCTTCTTGGCCGCGGCGAAAGACCGGGAATAGGCTTCGTTCGACGGCATAACCGTATATTCCCGCATCAGGTTGTAGCAGTCGGCCAGGCCGACGTAGGCCTGGGCATAATTCGGGTCCTGAACCACCGCCTGCATAAAGTAATCCAGGGCTTTGGTCAGGTCTTCAGGCGTGCGCTTGTTCCAGTAATAGCGGCCTTTCAGGTAAAACTCTTCCGCCTGGGGCGTGGCATGGCGCCCCCACCCGCTACCAGTCCGCGGCATCGACGCGTAAGCGGCAAAGCGGTGGTTCTTGCGATAAAGCAGAACTCCCACCACCGCGGCTACGCCCATCGTGACTACAACCGCTAATTTGGCCGCAAATCCAAAGCTGGATCGAGCCCGCTCCGGCCGCGCATCGGTTCTTTCCACAATCTGGATCGGCTGAACCAGAACGGGCGCTTGCCCAGATTCAACTGGCTCGGAAGTTGGAGATGCCCCTTCCAGTGCCTGCGGTTTGCTCAACCACTGCCGGAGTTCGCTTTCGTAGGCGAACACCCGACCCTTGGCCGCTCCCGGAACACGGTGAACCGGCAGGGCGTTTTCCTTCTCCCAGCGGCGTACGGTCCGCTCGTCGCGCCCGAAGAAGGCGGCGATCTCCTTCCAGGAGTCCAGGCGGCGGTCTGGATGATTAGCAGCAGCTTGTGGCAATGAAAATCCTCAAGAAGGAACAGGCATACGCGAACAACATGCCCGATCATGTCCGTTCGCGTCCGGTTCTGTCCCTTGCGAGCCAGAACAGGAAGCTTCAGTATGTCACGCTAAATGCAGGTTTGCGAATGGCCAAATGGTGGGGGATACAGGCGGCTTGAGGTCTTGCGTCCTCCCGGAAAAGGCTCATTCAAAATGGCTTACAGGAATACAGTGCGCGGAGGTATGGGCCGGAGAATTCTCATTGTTGCCGGCTTAACCGCTGCCGCCCTGGTAATCAGCGCAATCCTGCTGCCGCCCGATGGCGGTAAACCGATGCCGTCGACTGGCGCCCAGACCGTTCCGGTTGAGAGTTCGCGCTGACGATTTTTGGGCCGGGGAAACCCTGAAGCAGGAAAAGAAACAGACCCGCTGTCGGTGAGTCGTCCCGGTAGAGTTTTCGCAAGCACCACCGCCGTGCCGTCCTCTGGAGGCACGGCGGAGTGCATTTTCCACCTGAAACTCGAAATCTGCCTTTGACCGCATGAGGAGGCTTTATGGGTAAAACGCAATACCGTCCCGTGCTCCGTCTGCTTGTCGTCTCTCTCGCAGTGGTTTTCTTGATACTTTTGGCGTCCCTGAATGCGATTGCGGCCGCCACCGTTACGCTTTCGGCTACCATCGGCCCGCCCACCACCAGCGTCAGCGTTTCCGGTTCGGGGTTTCCTGACAACACGGCCGTCGACATTTATTTCGACGCATCCGATCTGGCCCTTGCCGTGAGCGGAAGTACGGGCAGCTTCTCCGGAATCACTCTCCTGGTGCCCACCTCGGCCATTCCCGGAGCGCACTGGATTACCGCCGTCGCCGAGGGCACAACCGGCACCGCAGCCCAGGCCTCCTTCACCGTGCAAACCAACTGGGCTCAGTATCGGTACTCGCCGCTTCATCACGGCCGCAACCCGTATGAAAATGTTCTGACATCTTCAACCGTGCCCACGCTCGATCTGGACTGGATGTTCGCCGCCACCGGCGCCATCACTTCCTCACCCGCAGTCTCGGGCGGAACGGTTTATTTTGGCTCGGCTGACGATTATCTTTACGCCGTCAACGCCACGACCGGCGCGCTGGTATGGAAGTTTAAAACCGGCAACAGCATCATCGATTCTTCCCCGGCGGTGGTGAGTGGCACGGTTTATGTGGGATCGACCGACGACTATCTCTACGCCGTCAATGCAACCACCGGCGCGCAGGTCTGGAAATTCAAGACAGGCGCCGCAATCAACTCGTCGCCCGCGGTAATAAACGGCACCGTCTACATTGGATCGACCGACGACAGCGTTTATGCCGTCAACGCCAGCACCGGAGCCCAGGTCTGGAAATTCGCCACGTCAAATCAGGTGCTGAGTTCGCCTGCCGTGGCCCAGGGGGTGGTTTTCGTCGGATCCTACGACGACAATCTTTACGCCATTAACGCCACAACCGGAGCGCAGATCTGGAAGTACACCACCGGCGGCAAGATATTTTCTTCCCCCGCGATCATCGACGATAACGTTTACGTTGGTTCCGACGACGGCAATCTTTACGCCATCAACGCCCGCACTGGCCTGCTCTTCTGGAAGTATGCCGGGACTACGGGCACCCAGTTCGAGTCATCGCCCTCGGCCTACGACAATCTGATCATCGTCGGCACGGACGCCGGTTACGTCTACTCGGTGAATGCCGTGAAGGGCACGAACAACTGGACGCTGCAAGGCACCGCAGCCGAGGCATCCTCAACGGCGATAGCCAACGGCATTGATTACGCCACAGTGGGCAACACGGTCTATGCCGTCTACCAACTGGTGACCGCCTCCACGATTTGGTGGGGATATCTTGGCGGCAATTCGATCTCGACTCCGGTGGTGGCCAACGGAGTGCTTTATATCACGTGCGAAGACGATAATCTTTACGCCTTCGACCTGAACCCGAACGGTCAAGCCAGGGTCGCGCCGCCAAAGCCCAACCCGGCAGATTTGCGGCCCGATCCCATGCTTATCCCGGATTTAAAGACAGCGCGGTAGCCCGCGCTGTCAGAAAGTCAAGTGCAACGCCATCTGCAGGAAACGCGGACTGCCGATGGTGTGCTGAATCACCCCCAGATGCCCTTTGGGGGGGCAAAGGTAGGCTCCATCGCCCGGGCCGATATTCGGCCCGGTTGGCAGCACTTCGCACGGCGTCGTGTTCGAACTCGGACCATAAATCGGAGGGTTCTCAAAGTTCGTCACGAATTGCACGCTGTTGTTTGGAATATCGAAGCTGGGATGGTTGAAAATATTGAAGGCCTGAGCGTCGTATCTTAGCGTAAAACGCTCCGTGATTTTGAAGGTTTTGAAGAGTCCAAGATCGAATCGGTCTTGAAACGGGCCTCGGAAAATGTTGCGTCCGCCTGTCGTGTAGCCCGTCTCGAAATAATCGCAGGCCCCGGTTACGGCGTCGCAAGGCGGTACCCCCTGGGCGCCCGGCGCGATGAGCGGCGGTGGGCCAAAAGCGGCCGCGTTTAGGACCGGGTTGAGAGCGTTGATGCCGGTTGTGCCCTGCAGAATAGCCTTGCTGCTGGTAGACCCGACGCCGCCAACAGGCACGATCGGGTTCGTGATCGCATCATTGCCGCCGCCCCAATAAATGCTGGCCACACTCCCGCTGTAATCGTTGACGCTATAGGGCTGACCACTCTCCAACGTAGTCACGCCGTTCAGTCCCCAGCCGTTCACCGCCTGTTTCAGAAAAGCGTTCGTCGCGTGCACATTCGGGACTTGATACAAATAGCTGACCGACAGCACATGCGTGCGGTCGTAATCAGAGCTGCCATAGTTCGACTTCAGGTTGTTCGGGTCGTTTCCGGTAAAGAAAAGGCCCAGGCCGCTCTGTTCGTCCAGCGTGTGAGAGTAAGTGTATGAGGCGGTGACGAGGAGGCCGTGACTCATCCGCTTGTTAAGGCCAACCTGCAATGCGTCGTAGTTTGAGATTCCCCGCGCCTGGTAGGAAACGGAATTGGGATCGTACCCAATATAGGGGGCGCGCAAGGCCGCATTGCCTGTGTTGAAGCCATCGACCAGAGTTTGAACGTTCTCCGCGTTCACCCCGGGAACCTGCCAGCCGTAGGAATAAATCTGCTCGTTCGGCCCACCCGCCAGGAGTGGGTTCTGCGGTGTAGCGATTTGTGCCTGGTTGAACGGCAACGGAATGATCTCATGCACTCCGTGGTTCCCCACATAGCCCAAAGTGACAACCCAGGTGTTAAGGGGCTGCCACTGGAAGTCGACGGTCCAGTTTTCCGAATAGGGTAACTTGTTCGCCGGATCGTACCCGGCAAAGAAGAGCCCGCCGCAGCCGAATTGCCCGGTGTTGGTGCAATACGTGGTTGTTTGGTTGATGATCTGACTGGCGTTGGGAATAAGCGCGGTCACGCCCGAAAGGTTGCTCGGCGGAGGCGGCGGTGCAGTCGTTCCGAAGGGCAGCGCGAACGTCGCGTTTGGGCCGGCATAGTTGGGGACGACAAACGGTTCCGACATGGTTACTCCGAACGGGCCGCTGGTGCCGCCGCCTGCCGGTTGAGAGAACTCGGAGAAATATTCGCCGCGGTCGTAATAGATTCCAAAGCCAGCTCTCACCACAAGGTTCTTGACAAACGATGGGCTGTAAACAATCCCAAAGCGCGGCGCGAATCCCCACTGGCGTCCAGTGAGCGTGGAATCGCTAACGCCTTTCGTGCCGAAAGCCGAATTATTCCCTGCGACGACCAGGCCGACAGCCTGGCCGCCGTTTCCGAACGAATCACTGGCCACATCGTACTGATAATCTTTGGGGTAAAAATTCGTGAGCAGGCCATCCTTCTCCACGAGCGGCCCATCCCAGTCCCAACGCAACCCCAGGTTCAGCGTCACGTTCGGCCGGATCCGCCAGTTGTCCAGGACGAAAGCTCCCGCCTGCTTCGATCGGAAATGCCGGTTTGAAACTCCAGAAAACAGTTCCGCCGGAGAGGCCGAAAAACCGCAAGAATTTGTGAAACTACACACGGAACCGGTCATGAAACCCGCGAAATCGGCAAAGTTTACCCGCGCAACATTGGAATCCCGGTTTACCACGGTGAGCTGGGCATAATCGAAATTCAAACCGGTCTGAATAGTGTGGTGGCCACGCACCCACGCCAGGTTCGTCGATCCGGTGAAATCATTCTGGAAGATCCCGCTGTTGGCGAAGTTGGATGGACCGATGATCGTCCCATTGAAGTTGCCGTCCATGTCGCCAATGTTCATCTGCGGGAACAGATTGGTGCCCGGGATGGTAATTCCAACACTGGACGGAGTCATAAACTGGTTTGTGCTTGCGTAGGCTTTTTCCCGGATAAAGCCCAGTCTCTGTTCCCAACTCAGGGTAGGCCTCAGGATCGTGGTGTTATCAAGGGACAATACCTGGCTGCCCGCATGCATCGTTTGCGGAAAGCCCGCAAAGTAGCTGCTGGCAAACTCGTCGACGTTTGGATCCCGCTGAAAATAATACTTTCCTGCCAGGCGATCGCTTGAGTTGAAAACATAATCGAGGTTCGCGTTGACCTGGTCTGCAGTAAAGCGTGAAGGTGAACCTTGAATCTCCGCGTCTCCGCCCTGGTTCTGCAAGTTGGCCAGTTGGGTCGGGTCCGTAGCCGCATTGGGAATGAAGTAGCTGCCGTCGGGCGCCTTCATGTTCATAATATTCAGGGCTATCGGGTTCATATCTGCTGCGGTGCACGAGCGGGAGAAGCCTCCGCACGGCGTACCTCCATCGAAGTCCGCGTTAACCAGGTTCGCGAGAGTAGCCGCCGAGCGATCACTGGTGAGGCTCTCGGTCCCCGGGAAACTTGCATTGACTGCGGGTACTGGCACCAGCGAGTTCCCCAGCAACTGGTCGCTGACTCGCTGACCCTGATACGAGCCAAAAAAGAACAGCTTGTCTTTCTTAATCGGCCCTCCGACCATTCCGCCAAAAACATTCCGATGGAGCGCGGGAGTCGGCAAACCGGCATTTTCATTGAACCAGGGGTTGGCATTCCATCCCCCCGTTTGGTAATACTCCCATGCGCCGCCGTGAATAGCATTGGTGCCCGTCTTGGTAATGACCTCGATGTGCGCGCCGCTGTTGGCGCCTTGAGACGCGTCATACATCGCCGAATTAACGTGCAGTTCCTGAATCGTTTCGGGGGGCGCCGTCGGCAGGGCTTGCCCGATCGCTCCATACACCGACGTACTCGTCTGGATTTCGCCGCCCCCTGCGCTGCTCTCTCCGATATTTACCGCTACACGGCTCGAGGCCACCTGGCTGGTGGACTTTCCGTTGAAGATATTGTTCGCATTGATCCCGTTAAACGAAAAACTGTTGCTTGTATCCCGCTGCCCGTTAGCCCAGATGCCTTGGTTGCCAAACCCGGCATTGGTTCCTGAGGTATTCAACAGCTCAGCGTTCACTCCCGGACTCAAGGTTGCGAGTTGCGTAAAACTGCCGGTGCCGAGGGGCGAGTTCTCGATAATCTGACTGTTGAGCACATACCCGGTCGTCGTGTCTGTCTCGTTCAGCAGCGGCGTCGCTTCCACTTCCACGGTTGACGACACGGCCCCCGGCTTCATCTGCACGTTCAAGGTCGCGATGCGGTTGCCCTGCACGATGATCTGCGGATAGACCGCCGTCTTGAATCCTTCCTTGGTCAGCGTCACTTCGTATGTCCCGATGGGCAGATCGGCGATGCTGAACGATCCGTCGCCATTCGTCCTGGCCGTAACCATCAGGTTCGTCGCTACGGCACGCGCCTTCACGCTTGCGCCCTGCACCACTGCACCGCTTGGGTCGGTAATCTCGCCGTTGATGCCGCCCAAAGTCTCCTGCGCCATCGCGGAATAGCCAATCAATATCGAGAGCAGGAAGAAAAAAACGGAAGAAAAATGACTGTAAGACCTTCGCGGTAGGTTCACGGCAGTCTCCTCGATCCAAGAACCACGATTTTAGGAACCCTCCTCTATATCAATCCGCAAGCGGGGTTTTCAAGGATTTCCACGCGGGTTTTGTTAATAATCGATGAAAAGATTGCGGCCCGCCGATATAAACGGCTTGCCCAAAGGCCATCATCCCGCGATAGAGGGAGAGTTAAGACGCCCACGCCTCGCTTATCCGCGCGACGTGGGTTTTCTTCGGAAGAAGCAGGGTGAGCAGAACGGAATTCAGTTACGAGGCCCCAACCAGTTGCATGGCGATGATGTATCCCGCTTTGTCTGACTCGTGGTCAGAGTAGAACAGGATGTTCTTGCCGCCGGCCGCGTCGAACTCGCGAAGGTAAGCGACGTTGAAGTCGAGGTTATTCGGCAGGTCGGGAAACGCCCCGCTCAGCGAAACCCTTCCATTGTTCAAGTCGAAAGAGAATTGGCAGGGCACGATCTGGAGCACAGCCGTGCTGCCGCCGAAATTATCGAAGTAGGCCGCGGGCGCGCCCGTATAACCCGGCTGCGCGCCGTTCAACGTTCCGCGCTTTCCGCCGGGCGTGAACGCCGTGCAATCGCCAAAGGCCAGAAAAGCGTCGCTGGGCGCGCCCTGCCGGCTCACCGAGAAATTGATGTTCTCGCCCCCGTCGATGTTCGGGTTCTTCCCCCAGGTCGTCAGGGTTTCCAGCGCCTTTTGGGTTTCGTGCCGTTCCGTGGGTGACATAGCAACCTCCATGGATCAAAAAATTTGCAGGATGTCAGCCGAGCCACGAGACCCAGCTCGGCTTCATGGAGATAGTGAATCGGGAGGAATTTTCGTTTCGCGGAAATTTGCTACTGAAGTCCGGTGCCGGTTTAGCCGGCAATTTGCCCAAGGATGGCCCGCGCCTCGGCGGCCGGATCCGCGGCTGCTGTAATCGGCCTGCCTACGACGATGTAACTCGCTCCGGAGGCGATGGCTTCGCCCGGCGTGACCACACGCACCTGATCGCCATGCCCGGTCCCGGCGGGACGAACCCCCGGCGTCACAATCACAAAGTCGTCGCCCAGTTCCGCCCTGAGGGCTGAAGCTTCGCGCGCCGAAGCTACAATCCCCTGGCATCCATTGGCCAAGGCCAGAGCGGAAAGCCGGAGAGCCTCGTCGAGCACGTTTCCCCGCACCCCGATCTTTTCGAGATCGCTGTCGTCCAGACTGGTAAGCACGGTCACCGCAAGGACCATCGCCGAGGGGTTTACTTCTCGCGCGGCTTCGACTGCTGCGCGCAGCATCGCGCCGCTGCCGGCAGCATGTACAGTCAACATACTGACCCCGAGCCTGGCCGCTTCCCGCACCGCCGCAGCCGCGGTATTGGGAATGTCGTGGTACTTGAGGTCCAAGAATACGTGCCGCCCGGAGCCCACCAGATCCCGCACCACGCTGGGGCCTTCGGCGGTGTAGAGCTGCATCCCGACTTTATAGGTCAGGACCGAATCCCCTGTGGCGGCGACAATTCTCCTCGCGGCGTCGGCGGTCGACACATCCAGAGCCACGATCAGCTTCTCCCGCGGATCGCGAACGCCGGTTTTATCACGGCTGGTTTTGTCGGAGAAAGAAGGGATGCGGTCGGGCAGCGCTGCCGTCATCCCTCCCAGTGTAGAGTTCTTAGCGGAATTGCGCTACCGGATAATTCTCCGCTACTGTCTCATAAATCTGGCGGTGCTGGATCCTCGGCTTGACCAGATCCAGGCGCACTCGCTGTATCCCCTTGTGCTCGAACTGCAAAGCCTGGGCCGCGCCAAAAGACAGGTCGATAATGCGCCCGGGAACGATTGGGCCCCGGTCGTTGACTTTGACCACAACCGCCCGGCCATTGTGCAGGTTCGTGACCTTCACGTAGGTCCCCAACGGAAGGGTCGGGTGCGCCGCGGTCATGTCATACATGTCGTAATCCTCGCCGCTGGCGGTGGGCTTGCCCTCGAAAAACTCGCCATACCACGAAGCCGTCCCTATCTGGTACGGTGCATTCTTCCCGGACTGTTTACGGTTTTCAGGCTTGCTCTGAACGGGGCTAGTTGGCAGTGACTTGGCCTCCGAGTTGTTTGGGCCCTGAGCCGCTCCCAGGCCGGCGATCAGAAAAGCGATCACCAGTCCATGAGCTATACGTCTGTGCATTCAGTTCTCCTCGCATACTCAAAAGTCGTCCTAGCTAGGCTGTTTTGGTTAACGTTCTGTAAATGGTAGAGAGGGGGTTGAGCCTTGTCAACCCGGAAGTCCCTGCACTTGGGGCATGGGGGAGTGACCGATGTCTTACGTAACCTGTTCCATTTCCTAAGTAATTTCCCGTATCTCCTTTAAAGGAAGCATGTTAACTGTTTATAGAAATGCAAACGCGCCAGATCGCCGATTACGGGAAAAATTTACAACTCCTTTATATTCAATGGGTTGGATTTATCCGCCCTATGTTGTGCTTTGTAAAGGATTTAGTTGTAAGGTAGCGAAAGCGGGGACGAATCGTTCCACCCAAAAGTGCTTGGGCTTTCGCCGCAACTCCGACAGGAAGCAGGGCAATAGACATTTTGGCTGCTGAAAACCTTGACCGCCCGCCGGTTGTGCTTACGATCGCCGGCTTCGATCCCTCCTCTGGTGCCGGCATCACTGCGGACATCAAGACCATCGCCGCCCATGGATGCTATGGAGTAGCCTGCATTACGGCGATGACGGTCCAATCAACGTCGAGGGTCACGCGGGTCGAACCAACCGACCCGGCACTGATCCAGGAGACTCTGCAAGAACTTGCATCCGACATACCGATTGCCGCCATGCACATTGGCATGCTGGCCACCGGCAAAGTGGCAAAGGCCGTCGCCGAATTCCTGGAGCAGCGTCCCCCGAAGGCGAAGGCCGCACAGATCGTCCTCGACCCGATCATCAGATCCTCGTCGGGCGCAGAGTTGCTTGATTCTTCCGGATGCAAAGTCCTGATAGAAAAGCTGCTTCCCTTGGCGGACGTCGTCACCCCAAATGTAGACGAAGCCGCCGTATTGACCGGAATTAAGATTGGCGAACTGGAAGACATGAAGGTGGCTGCCGCAAGACTTCATGAAATGGGCGCTTCCGCCGTGGTGATCACCGGCGGCCACCTCGAAAAAGCCACTGATTTGTTGAGCTTCAAGACAAAAGATGGGACACAGGAGGAAGTTTTCAAGGCCGAACGCCAGCGTTCCAATTCGACCCACGGCACCGGCTGCGCCTTCGCCACGGCTATGGCTTGCCATCTCGCCATGGATCGAGGGCTAGCCGAGGCCGCCCTTCTTGCCAAGACATACGTGACGGCAGCAATCTCCGCCGGCCATCCGCTCGGCCGCGGAATCGGGCCGGTTCATCATCTTTATCGGTTGAACCAGCAGAGGCGTGCCGCGGGAAACGGCGGCGAAGGCTGATTTCAGCCGATCTACTCCGGGTCGCTGCCAGTTGGCTTCTTCAGCAGAATACCGGCCAGGAAGGATGCGGTTGCGCCCAGCAACGACTCGATGCGCCACATCTGGATCGCTTGAAACTCAGCCAGATTCGACGCTTTATAAAAGAGGCTTACACCCACGGCCCCGGCCACACAACCTAATCCCACAATAAAGGCCACGAGCGGGGCGGTCGGCAGACCGATTCCACGCTGGATTTCGTGGAAGTGCAAATATCTCAGCCATGCCGGCGGAGAAAGCTTGCGTGCTTGCGATATTCCCGCACCGATCCACTTGCCGGCGCGGTCCACGGCTTCGGTCCACAAAGACGCAAAATGCCTGGCGTCGGCTTCATGGATTTTCGGCCGGCGCAAACCGCAGGTGTGGCAGAACCGGGCACCGATCATATACTCGCTGCCGCATTCGCCACAGGTTTCGGCAAACTCGACAGCTTGCTCTTGAGTTGAACTTTCCGCAGCGGGCGCAGCCTCGACCACGGTTTGCGGCATGGTCGCGGGCCGCCAGAATTCCTGCTGCGTGTCTTGCGCTACTTCAGCCATAGATAGGAACGCTTGCCTCCTGCAGGGCAAGCCAAGCGCCAAAGCCTGTCAACGATTAAGTCGTTTTTTACTCAAACACTTGCAGCCTCCCTCGCATCTACTTTCATACACCTCCGCGAAATAATTACGCAGCGCGGCGGGTAAAGAAGGGAGGGCGAAAAAACGCCCGATGTCATGGCACCGGACATGTCAAACAGCGCCGATTATACGGTTTGGAGCATCTACTATCGAAAAATTGTTATGACCATGTCATGACGCCTTTGGTTCGTCTCGTGCTTGTGCAAGTTTAGGCTAGACTATCCCCAAGCTGAAGAGCGTGGGTTGGGAGAACGGATGATTCCAGGTTGGACCGCGGAAAAAAACCTGCCGGCGCGGCCGTCAGCTTTTCATTCTAGGCTCATTCCCGCGCTGCTGGTTCTGGCGCTTGCCGCGTCCGCCTCGGCGCAGCGCATTGTGGAGATCAGCGCTTCTGGCGCTAACGCGGTTCCCGCTGCACCCGATGGTCGCGATTCTCTGGTGGAAGCCGGCTTCGACAGCTTCTACAACATGGACTATGAGCGTTCAGTGCAGGATTTCCAGAAGTTCCTCGACCGTCATCCTAATGACCCCTCGGCCGTGAACCATTTGCTCAGCAGCGTGCTGATGCGTGAACTGTACCGGATGGGCGCGATGAATTCCGGCGAATACGCCAACGACAGCTTCATTGGGCAGGCCCACCGCCCTGCCGACCCGAAAGTAAAAGATCAGATCAAGCAGTTGGTCTGGCGGGCGGAAGGACTTGAGGAACAGGAACTCAAGGCCAACGCCAACAATGTAAACGCGCTTTATGCGCGCGGGGTCACGCGCGCGGAGTTTGCCCTGTATACGGCACTGGTGGAGCGGGCCTGGTTTTCGGCTTTGCGCAACGCGGTAGGCGCCCGCCACGATCATGAACGCGTGCTGGAGCTTGATCCCAAATACCTGGATGCCAAGCTCGTCGTCGGCGCCCATAATTATGTGGTCGGCAGCCTGCCTTGGGGCGTAAAAATGGCGGCTTCCATCACCGGACTGGGCGGGAGCAAGGAAAAAGGCCTCAACTATCTCAACGACGTCGCCAATGGCGGCGGTGACAATGCCATTGACGCCAAAGTCGTGTTAAGCCTGTTTCTGCGCCGCGAGCATCGTTACGACGAGTCGCGAGTGCTCATGCACGATCTGGCCGCGCGCTATCCGCGAAACTATCTTTTCCCGGTCGAAGAAGCCAATCTCTTCCGGGCTGCCGGCCGTCTGCCGGAGGCGGCTGAAACCTACCGTCAGGTCTGGCGCAATGGCCGCGCCGGAAAGTATGACGGTCTTCACTACGAAGTGGCGGCATGGGGCCTGGGCGAACTCCTGCGTTCAGAAAAAGATTATGCGGGCGCGGCTTCGGCTTATGAAATGGTGAACCAGGTTTCCAGCCCCGATCCCGAAACCCAGCAGAAGGCCAACCTCGCCGCCGGCGAGATGTATGACATGCTGCAAAAACGCGATCTGGCCATGAAAAAGTACCAGACTGTAGTAGCGGAGAACGGCACCTCGCCGCCGGCCGACAAAGCGCGTTTGTATATCAAGGCGGCGTATCGGGAGTAGCCGGCTGACCTCCGCCCTGTGGGCGGAATGCCTAGAACGCGTCCACCCCGGTCACACTCTGCCCAATAATCAGCGAGTGTACGTCGTGCGTCCCTTCATAGGTTTTCACCGATTCCAGGTTCATCATGTGCCGCATGACCGGATAATCATCGGCAATACCGTTGGCGCCGAGAATGTCGCGGGAAAGCCGCGCACACTCCAGCGCCATCCACACGTTATTTCGCTTCGCCATTGAGATGTGCTGATGCTCGGCCTTGCCCGCGTCCTTCAGCCTTCCCACTTGCAGCACCAGCAACTGCGCCTTAGTGATCTCGCTGATCATCCACGTAAGCTTGTCCTGCACCAGTTGGTGCGATGCGATCGGCTGGTCGCGCCACTGCTTGCGCAAGAGCGAATATTGCAGCGCGGTGTCATAACACGACATGGCCGCGCCAATCGCTCCCCATGCAATGCCATAGCGCGCTTGATTCAAACACATCAGCGGGGATTTCAGCCCGTCGCTTTTCGGCAGCAGATTCGCTTCCGGGATATGCACATCCTGCATCGATAGTCCCGAAGTCACCGAGGCCCGCAGCGACCACTTGCCGTGAACGTCGTCGGCCTTGAATCCGGGCCTGTCGGCTTCCACCAGGAATCCGCGAATTTTGTCGCTCTCGTTTTCCACTTTCGCCCAGATCACCGCCACATCGGCGATGCTTCCCGACGTAATCCACATCTTCTCGCCGTTCAGAACATATTCCTTGCCCACTTTCTTGGCACGCGTTTTCATGCCTCCGGGGTTCGATCCGAACCCGGGTTCGGTCAATCCAAAACAGCCGAGCTTCTCGCCTTTCTGCATGGGAGGCAGCCAGGTCTGCTTCTGCTCTTCACTGCCGAATTCGTAAATCGGGTACATGCAAAGTCCCGACTGCACGCTGACAAAGCTGCGCACGCCGGAATCCCCGCGCTCCAGTTCCTGCGTCATTAAGCCGTATTCCACATTTCCCATGCCGGCACAGCCGTAGCCCTTGAGCGACGCGCCGAAAAATCCCAGTTCGGCCATGGGCTTGACCAGTTCACGGGGAAGACGGCCATCGCGATTGCACTGCTCGATGATGGGAATGAGATTGTCTTCAATAAACTGGCGCGTAGTGCCGCGCACCAGCCGCTCTTCTTCGGTCAGCAAGGAATCGAACTGGATGAAATCCACACCGCGAAATTTGATGGCAGGCATAAGAGATTCTCCCGGATGGGCAGCGAAACATATGAACGTAGCAGGCGGAGGGGAGCGGGGTCAAACCCGCTTGGGTGAATGACTTCTGCCGAATAGCGGCCTAGTCCTCGGGCCGCCAGAGTGGCAGACCGGGCGCCCCCAAAGCAAGGGCACCGATGCTGACTTGGTGGTCGTGTCTGGCGGGCCAACCCGATTCCGGCTCCGGTCCAAGGCTCGCGTCATCGCCCTGGCCGGTGGCCCCGGCCCGTATGGGATGATTCGGCTCGGTCTCGTAGGCGAAACCGGTCAACAGAGCGGTGATTTTTCCGTCCTTGAATGTTGTGCTCAGGCGCGCCCATCCGTAATAGCGTTCTCCGTTTACCTTGAAGCCAAGCCCGAGGTAACGCTCCGAAGTATTCCTCCACGATCCATAGGTGTAGTAGAACCGCGGATACCCATAGGCGAACATGACGGAAGAGAATTGCTGCAACGGAGCACGTTTGAGTTCGCGGCTAGGTTCACCAAAGACTCCAATTTTGGCTCCGTACGGCAGCGCCGCTGCGTCCCAGATACTCGCTCCGACCATGGCGTAACCGCTGGCGGACAAGGGCACGACCCGGAGCATTATCGCCTGCGATCCGGGAAAAACCAGGTTCGCAAGGATGAAGTTAGTATGTCCATCATGAGTCAGATCAAGAGGAAACTTTTCTCCGGAATAGATCGTGTGATGAATTTTGGTGTACACGATTTCCGCATCCGCAGCTGGGGTCAGGGCAAGTGCACTAACGCCGGCGGCAGTTGCGGCAAGGGCGTACAGGGAAAGATCTCGATGCAGGGCAGGCGATAACCGACTAGCTCGTGCTCCCCTCGACATGGCTCCTCCTGCATCCCTATTAAGCTCGTCTGATACAGCCCAGGTGAGCGCGAGGTCAATTGTGCTTCCATCACCCTCAGTTGTCAAACTATTCCGTTCGAAAGGTCGGGGAGGTAAGACTTACTCAGCTAACGCGATCAACTGCCCCGGTCCGCTGCCCGGGTGTGGTGGAGGCGGTGGTATATATGGCGGTGGCGGCGCAGCGCCCTTCGCAGGCTGGGGAGCATCTCCAGCGTCTTCTCCCGGGCGCCGCAGGCTGGGAGCATTTGCCGGCCGGTCGCCCTCTTCCCGCTTGGCTTCTTTTTCCTTGTCTTCCGCCGGTTCGAGAATCACCTCTTTTTCCGTGCGAACAATCTTCTCGCCGCTCATCCGCATGGTTTCGACACGCACGACTTCGCTATTCACGACACGAACAAAATCCACGTCCGCCGGCGGCTCGCCATAGATCCATTCTTCGTAGCTCACTTCGCCTTCGCGCTCGCGCACTTTCTTGGGAGGCTTGCCCTTCGCGTGAATCACCATTTCCGTATTCATGCCCACCAGCACATGGTGCGCCTGGATCGCTTGCTTCACTTTAGGCGGCATAGTGTCCAGATACGCCTGCTCAGGATTGCGCGCATTAAAATCCAGCACCGGATACAGCATGGTCCGCAGTTGCGCCGGCGTCAGCTCGGGTACGTATTTATCGAAATAAAGATTCACAAACGACCCATGCGGATTGTTTTCCGGATCGTCAGGTCTTTGCGTGTTGTTGACCGGCCCCTGCGCCCCCGAAACCTGAATGCGCTGATACCATTTTTTGTGCCGGATCGGCCCGCCATTGATCTCGAAATGAATGTATCCGTCTTTAATCTGCACCAGGGAAATGTGCGCCGGATCACCCGGTTTGAGGGCCGGACCGAACAGCGCCAGCGCTTGCTTCAAGTCCTCGCCGTTGGGCGTGATCACGCCCTGCTTCAGTTGCAGGCCCTTGGTCCCCATGGGAAATGGGGTCCGCGAATAAACCAGCTGCGTTTCGAAGTCGCGGATAATTTGCAGCCGGGTTTGCCTCTCCATGCGGGGAGCATTGGTGGCAAGAGGAGGAGCGGTAGGAACATTGCTTGGGTCTTCGGTAGTCGGTGGAGACGCTTGCGGACTTGAAGCGGAGACCTGCGCGAAAGCAAAGCAACTCACGACCACGAAAACTGGCAGGAGAACGACGGGCACCCCAAGGTCACTTCGTTTCATGAACCACCCCAGCCGCCGCCCTAATTATACGTCCAGCGGCCCCGGAACAAACCAGCAAATCTGATGCCGCACCCATTATATGTTTCACTTCGGCCTCGGAAGGTGGCCCGGAAATCGATTTTGGCGTTGACAGGGCACTCCCTTTGCGTCAGACTTTTTCCCAATTGCAGTCCGCTACTTTGTCACTGGCCGGCGCGTTTGTTCTCCAATTTATCGTTGAGAGTTTTGTCAATGGGTCATTCTCCGCTCCTACCCTCCCCGGGATCGAGCCCGCCCAACCGCACTCGTGTGCTTCCGCACGGGTCCTCGCGGACGGCGCGGCAGACCAACTCCGAGGGCCTTCTGCAAAATCTGAGGGAAACGCTGGCCGGCGACGCCCACACACCCGAGGCGGTTCTGGGTGCCGCCGCGGATACGGCACGTATTCTGACCGGGGCGCACGGGGTTGCCATTGCATTGCGCAGCAACGGGCTGGTGGTTTGCCGCGCCCGCAGCGGCGAGATGGCGCCCGACCTCGGCGTTGTGCTGAGCGCCAGTTCCGGACTCTCGGGCCATTGCCTGCGCAGCTCCCTTCCCGTCCGCTGCGATGACGCCTTCACCGATGCCCGCGCCGAAGCCGAAGTGTGCCGGCGTCTCGGCATCCGCTCGGTAGCTGCCGTTCCCCTGCGCCATGCCGGAACTACCGTCGGTATTCTCGAAGCGTTCTCGGCCGTCGCAAACGCTTTTGGATCTGAGCAAATTGATCTTCTCCAGAAATTGGCTTTGCTCGTCGAAGCCGTCTACGCACGGGAACTTAAAAACGCAGCGAAAAGCTCGTCAGTGCCGGTTGGGGCTTCGCCATCAACAGCGATAGCAGTTGCATCTCCCGCAGCGGAAACGACAACATCTTCCGCCCTGCAATCTGCCTCATCGGTCAAGACCGCTCCGGCCGCAACTCCGTCCCCGAAAAGGCGCACAAGTCTTTACTGGATCGCGGCGGCAGTTGCCGCTCTGGTACTTGTCTCGGGGGTGGTGTGGTCCAGTTGGCGCGAAACCGTCGACGAATCTTCCCCCCAGCAAGCGGCAAAAGCATCGACGATGCCGGAACCGCCATCGTCTCCGCAGCCCAAACCGTCGCCATTTTACTCCGGCAACCGCCTTGATTCGCCAGACAAGGGGCTTGTGCGGAAAGCGGCGAGAATCGAAATCATCGCGGATTTGGGCCATAGGTCTTCGCCCGTCACCTCAGAGATCGTTGGCGCCATCAAGCCCGCGGCCGGATCTGCGCCGCAACCTCTGGCAACCCCAAGTTTAGAATCTCCTCCCACGATCGCCGTTGCAGACGGGACAGCCAATGCGTCAGTAGGGCAAATCGTCTCCGCAACCCCTGCCACGCCAGCTCTCGACGTTCGCGTTTCGCAGGGCGTGACCGCGGCGACACTGATTCACAGAGTTGAACCTGTGTATCCGGCGCAGGCGCTGGCAACCCGAGTGGAGGGACCAGTGACGTTGCTGGCTGCAATCGATGCGAGCGGTTCGGTCGGGGAAGTCAAAATCCTCAGCGGTGATCGCGCACTGGCCGAATCGGCCGCCGCAGCCGTACGCCAGTGGCGCTACTCGCCCACCCTGCTTAACGGCACGCCGACAGCCATGCAACGGGAAATTACGATCCTGTTCCGGCTGCGCTAGAAGCGAGTTCTTCTCTTCCGAGCTGTGGAGGCCGGCGCAGCAGCTACCCCTACTTCCGGGCGAATTTGGCGAACATCTTGTCCGGATCGATGGCGATGAAAATCCCTTTACTGCGGGCCAGCACTTCGCCTTTCTCATTCAGGATTTCGGCGGCGTTTACGTGAGTCCGGCCGCGCTTTTTGATCTCGCGGCCCTCCACCGTGAGCGGTTTGTGCAACGGCACGGGCTTCAGGTACTCCACCGTCATTTCACGGGTGAGCGCGACCACCTGATGCAGCTTGTTCACCTTGCCCATGGCGTCATCGAGAATCGACGCAATGATACCTCCATGACAATGGCCGGGAGGGCCAGTGTAGCGCTTGGACAAACGGAAGCGGCAAACGAAGGTCTGGCGTTGTTCATCGAGGGCAAATTTCAACTTCATCCCGTCTGGATTGTCTTTTCCGCAGACGAAGCAGCGATTTTTCTGAAGTTTCAAGTAGCGGGTTTCGTGGCCATGCACTTTCGCGGGCATGAAAGAATTCTAACGGATGCGAAAGTGCATGATGCAGGCCCGGTTAATCTGAGTTCTTTTCAAATCAGATTACTGCCCTCGTCGCCGATACTGCTTTGCCATAGCCAGGGGCGTGACCAACCAACAGATTCCGCGGGGAAAAAGCGCCGACAGGTTGTGACTCGCAAGACTTAAAGAAGTTGGCGGGCAAACAAAATGAAAGAGATTTCGTAACGAACCATTGCCGGCGGCAGCTACAATGGAAGCTCATGAAAATCTCTCTCGCCGCTTTCCTGGTGTTCGCGATCACGGTCAGCGTGGCTGCACAGTCCACGCCGGCCAAAGAAACACCGGCCGACGTTCCCGATCGTATTCAGGCTCCCGCCGGCGAAGAAGTCGTGTTGTGGGCGCACGCTAAGGGCTCGCAGATCTATACCTGCCAGGCTGGCGCGGATGGGAAACTCAACTGGACGTTGAAAGCCCCCGAGGCGGAGCTGTATGACCGTAAGGACAAAGTGATCGGCGAACACTCAGCCGGACCAACCTGGAAGTTGAAAGACGGCAGCGAGGTCACAGGCAAGATGGCGGCAAAGGTCGACTCGCTTGATCCGGAGTCGATTCCCTGGCTGCTGGTAAATGTCGCTACCAATTCCGGCAAAGGCGCCCTGGCGAAAGCGACGACCATTCAGCGCGTGCACACGCATGGCGGGCAGCCTTCGGCCGAGGGTTGCGATGAGGCGCATAAGGGGGCAGAAAGTAAGGTCGCCTACACAGCCGATTATTATTTTTACGCTCCGGCAAAGTAATCCGCGGGAGGAATGCAGCTTCCCAGTGGCTGAAGCCGTTCGACCTGACAGGCATCCAATTACAGGTTGTCGGAACCAATCAAGAGTGGGTTCTTATGCGAGAAGTCGTCATTGCATCGTCTGTTCGAACTCCGGTAGGGCGCGCGTATAAAGGCACGCTGCGGGCCACGCGTCCCGATGAACTGGCTGCGGTGGCCATTAAAGGCGCGCTCGAGCGGGTGCCACAGCTCGACGCAAAGGAAATCGAAGACGTGATTCTCGGCTGCGCCATGCCTGAGGCCGAGCAGGGCATGAACGTCGCCCGCATCGCGTCGTTACGCGCGGGGCTGCCGGTGGAAGCGTCGGCGCTCACCATTAACCGATTCTGCTCGTCAGGCTTGCAATCGATTGCCATGGCCGCGGAGAGAATCATGGCCGGAGGCGCGGATGCGATTGTGGCGGGCGGAACGGAATCAATGACCATGATTCCCATGGGCGGACATAAAATTTCGCCCAATCCGTGGCTGGTCGATCATTATCCCGATGCGTACCTGAATATGGGATTGACCGCGGAGCGGCTGGCGCAGCGCTTCGGGATTACGCGCGAACAGGCCGACGAGTTCTCTTTTCGCAGCCATCAGAAGGCGCTGGCCGCAATTCAGGCGGGCAAGTTCGATGACGAGATCGTACCGGTGCCGGTGAGCTTCTCCACGCCGAATGGTTCCAAGCCGAAAAAGCAGGAAATCGTTTTCAAGATCGACGAAGGCCCGCGTGCCGACACATCTCTCGAAGCATTGCTCGCGTTGAAGCCGGCGTTTCACGCGAATGGCACGGTAACTGCGGGAAATTCTTCTCAGATGTCGGATGGCGCCGCGGCGGCTGTGGTAATGTCGGCCGAACGCGCGAAGGCGCTGGGGGTCAAGCCGCTGGCTCGCTTCGTTTCCTTCGCTACGGCAGGGTATAAGCCGGAAGAGATGGGCTTGGGCCCGGTATTCGCAATTCCGAAAGCGTTGAAGATGGCCGGGCTGAAGCTGGCGGACATCGATGTGATCGAATTGAATGAAGCATTCGCGGCGCAGTCGCTCGCTGTAATAAAAGAAGCGGGACTGAATCCTGAAAAAGTAAATCCCAACGGCGGCGCGATCGCGTTAGGCCACCCGCTCGGCTGCACGGGAGCGAAACTGACGGCAACGGTGATCCGCGAATTGAAGCGCCGCAATGCCCGCTACGGCATGGTCACCATGTGCGTGGGTGGCGGCATGGGCGCAGCCGGAATATTTGAGAACATTTCGTAAGCGCCCCGCCCTGCCGCTAGACGCACGGCGTCTATCTCTCGAACATAGGAACCTGCCGCTGATCTTCGGCCGGGCCGCGGCGTGGGCGGCGCCCCGCGCCAATCACTGCGAGCACCGTCAACGATTCCAATGCCGTGCGCGGCACAAAAATGCGCTGCGTGTTCGACCGCTGGTCGGGAGGGTTCACCAAATATCCTTCGGGCAGGTTCTGGGTCAGGTCCGACGGCATCAGGCCTTCGAGGATTTCACTATCCTTAAAGCGCAGCCGTACCCATAGTCCCTCCGAACGCGGACGCGAAGCAAAAGTTTTTCGGGTCAAAGATTCCGAGTCCCCAAATTCCCTGACAAAATAAACGCCCTTGATCTCGCGCAGGTCAATGGCGATCACCGTGCCCGCGGTATTGAGCACTTCAATTTTGCCCTCGTTTACGAATTGCGACGGCGCAACGTATCCGGAGACGGAATCCCGGTCCATCTTGCGCACGATCACTTTTTTGTGGGTTGAAGGCATGTTTGGGCGCTGGTGCGGCTAGGTTTTTCGTCGTCGGCGGTCGTCGGCGGAACCTGTGCTCAAGGAGGGCCTAAGGGAGTCCTCTTTCAAGCGATCCATTTCAAGCGACCCAGGTGACAGCCTGCATCCGAAGCCGAGGCGGCAGACCGATAACCGGCAGCCGAAGACCGACGACCGAATTCCCCCTCATTCTCGCATCGTTTGCCGAATTTTCGCTGGAATCCACGTTGCCAGTAGCCAAACTGTTAACGTTGTGTTATTCCTTTAAGTTGCCTCGCCGCTGCTAGCTAAGCCCTAAGTGTATTGTATTGAGCAGCTTGTGCAGGCTTTGGAGCCAGCATCCCGAGAGTTGGCGGGAAAGCCCTGTGGAAAAGCTGTGGAATTGGTTCGGCGGTGCTGAAGATTGAGCCGTTGAACCTGTTTTCGGCTCTGATTGTAGTTCGCCTGACGACGAATGGCCGATTACATTTACACCATGGAAATCCGGTTGACGCCGGACCAGATGAAAGGCGTCAATCTGGTGCAGGATGTGGCCCGCAATGCGGGAATGACGTTGTATCTGACCGGCGGCGCCATCCGCGACATCATCAGCGGATTCACCATCCGCGATCTTGACTTCACCATTCAGGGCAATCCGCTCAAACTGCAAAAAGATTTCGAACGCGCAGGCGCCAGAATTGTCGGGCAAGATGATGAGGTCCGCACCCTGTTCTTGCTCTTGCCGGGCAATGTTCGCGCCGAAATCGGCATGGCGCGCACCGAGCAATACGAAAAGATCGGCCGCCCGCCGGTTATTACGCCGGCAAGTATTCAAGAGGATCTTCGCCGCCGCGATTTCACCATCAACGCCATGGCCCTGTCGTTGAATGAGGGCTCTCGCGGGCTGCTGCTTGACCCCTTCAACGGCGTCGCCGACATCGAAGCGAAA
Source organism: Binatia bacterium (assembly GCA_035538435.1). Lineage (GTDB taxonomy): Bacteria > Acidobacteriota > Terriglobia > Terriglobales > Acidobacteriaceae > Sulfotelmatobacter. The sequence continues at coordinate 26,339 of DATLKM010000064.1, read as the reverse complement.
CTGCTGCGCATCCTGCATAACTACGCCTTCATCGAAGACCCCTCGCGCCTGATCCGGGCCACCCGCTTTGCCGCGCGTTTCCACTGGCCGCTGGAGGAGCGCACCCAGCAGCGCTATGACGTCGCCAAAGAAAATAAGTACATCGAGCACATCTCCCGGTCGGCCATTGGGCACGAAATCGCCCAATTGGCCCATGAAGACGATCCGCTCAGCGTCATTCGCGCCCTCGAGCATGAAGATTGGCTGAAAGTGCTGCATCCGCATTGGACCTCCGCCAAGGTCGACACCAACGGCCTTTCCGCCCTGATGAAAACCCGCCAGCAGATGGCGGACCTCGGCTATCTGGTTGATGCTTCGGCCGCGGTCATGTATTTCCTGACTGCCCGCCTTTCCGATAAAGATATCGCGGATTTGCGCCGCCTGATGCCGCGCAAGGACCTGATCGAGGCCTGGCGCGATATTGAAATTCACGCCAAGGAATTGGCCAAGCGCCTCACCGGCAAGGAGGCGGCGACGCCCTCACGCACGTGGAACCTGTTGTCGTCCGCGCGGCCGGAGATGATTTTGTTCCTGGCTGTAACCTCCCGCCAGCAGGCGGTTGAGCAGAAAATCAAGAATTTCCTGACCAAATGGCGCGACGTGCAGAAGCGCATTCCTCTGCCGGAAATGACGGAACTGCTGATCACGCCCGCGATTCCTGAATATCCCAAAATCGCGAACGACGTATTCATGCTGTTACTCGATGGCAAGCTGCGCTCGCGAACCGAAACGCTGAAATTTCTCAAGCCCTTTGCGCCGCCACCTCCACCTCCACCACCACCTCCTCGCCGCAAACGGGGCGCTAAAGGCGCGCTGCCTGAGCCGCCGCCCGCGGTCGTGCCCGATAAGAAAGCCGGAAAAGGTAAGGGGAAGCCCGCTGTCGCCCCCGTGGCTGCGCCTCCCGTTCCTCCCGCCTCAGCCAAGGCTCCGCCTCCGCCTACGAAGGCGAAGTCAGCCGAAAAGCCCAAACAAAAGCCGGCAAAACCTGAGCCAAAAAAGCCATCGAAGCCTGCCGCCAAGCCAAAGAAGCCGGAAAAGAAGGGCCGCAAACCCAAGAAGCGGTAGGAAATTCAGCTTCTCAATTTTGTCTAATCCCGGCTCAGGAAACAGGAATATAATGTGGTCATGGGTCGCCCGATTCTCATCGCGACGCTCGTCCTTCTCGTTTCAGTTTCGCTCTCTGCGCAACACGGCGGAGGTCATGGCGGTGGAGGTGGTCACGCCGGTGGCGGTTTTGGCGGCGGACACGCATTCAGCGGCGGGCACTCGTTTGGCGGCGGACATTCTTTCTCCGGCGGCGGTTCCCGCGGTTTCGCTCCTCGTTCCTTCTCACGACCACGCAGTTTTTCTCGTTCCTTCGGAAATCGCGGCCGCTCGGGTGCAGGACTTCGGCTGCGTACCTACGGCTACGGCAACGGGTATCGCAACTGCTGGGGTTACAACTGCGGCTGGGGCTCTGGCTATCCCTACTTGTGGGGCGGTGTCGATCCTTATTGGTGGTGGGATTCCGGTTCGAACGATCAGGACTATGACAACCAGGTCGGCCTGGCCGAGCAGATGAACGAGCAGAGCCTGGAAGAGCAGCAGATGCGCAGCCAGCAGGACCAACAGGCTTACGCGCGCCCTGCCCCGCGGCCGTCCCGCCATACTGAAACAACCGATCCCGCTCCAGCTACGGTTCTGGTCTTCCGCGATCAGCATAAACAGGAAGTGCAGAACTACGCGATCGTCGGCCAAACCATTTGGATATTCTCGCCGCAGCGCACGCAGAAAGTTCCGCTTTCCGATCTCGATCTTGCTGCCACGCAATCGGCCAACGATCAGCGCGGCGTAGACTTCAAGATTCCGGGATCGAGCGAAGGCCAGTAAATCCTGCCCTTGTCTTACTGCACTGACTTCAGCAGTTCATAGAGCTTGTCCACGTCCTGCTGCCCGACGTCCCCGACGATGAAATAACGCAACCCATTCCGCTCCCAGCTCCGCACCGTGAACGATTGCGCGATCTCGATTCCATTCGAGGGCGAGGAGTTTGCGAAAGCCTGCTCCGCGAAAATGAAAACAGTCAACTGATGCTGCCGGATTCGATAAATCAGTTCCGCGCCGGGCGATTGGCTCAGATACGCCACTTTCCCGCCCACTAATGTAAATGGCGAGTCCTGCAATTCGGGCAAGTTGAAGGTAAAAGCAATTTTGCCTTCAAACCACGGCTTGACCGTGTGCCTGTCGGTGGAAACAACATCGACGGGGTTCGAGCTGGCCAGCGTAGTCACGTGCAGATCAGTGAGTTCGCCCAGCAATTGCCGCTCGGCGGCCCGCTGCCGATTCACAAAAAAGAACCCCGCCCCAACGATCACCGCGACCACAGCAAGCGCCAGAACTGGACGCCACAGAACTCTCCACCGGCTCGTGCGTCGCGGCGCAAGACTTGCCTGAATTCTCTCGCGAAATGCGGCGTCGGGCGCATACTTCTGCCCAACCACGTGGATCGCCCGTTTCAGTTGCACGCGCTCTGCACTCTCGGCGGCGCAGGCCGCGCAACTCCGCAGATGCTCGCCCACCGCGCGCGCTTCCGCCTCGGTCAGTTCCCCGTCAAGGTAAGCGTCAAGTTTTTCCCTGCTGGAATGGCAATCCATATCAGCTCTTCACTTCACCCGGCTGCTCTAGCTTCTTTACGGCTGCACGCAAGGCCTGTCGTCCGCGCGACAATCGCGACATGACCGTTCCCATCGGAATACCCAGCGCCGCAGCGATTTCCTGATACGACATTTCTTCCACCTCGCAAAGCAGCAACACTTCGCGATAATTCACGGGCAGATCCTCTAACGCGCGTTCTACCAGCCGCCACTCGGAGCGTTGCAACAGAATGCTCTCGGGATTTTCCGCCGCTACGGGCTCTACCGTATTTTCTTCCGCATCGAGCTCGACGGTGGCGGTCGCTTTCAAACCGGTGCGCGAAGTGAGAAAGGCGTTGCGCAGAATGCGGTAAATCCAGGCGCGGAAATTGGTCCCCGGCTGAAACGAGCCGAATCCTTTCAGGGCCTTGGCATAGGTTTCCTGCACCAGGTCTTCGGCTTCGTGGCGGTCTTGCGTGAGCCAGCAGGCAAAGTTGTACAGCCGCTCGAAAAGCGGCATGGCCAACTGCTCGAACGACTCCGATGGCAAACGGTTCGCCGGCACGCACACAAGGTTAAACCACCGAGCGCCAAATTTATTCCTCGATTCGTAAAAACCGGCTTTTCTTGCCGAGCCTGGAATAAAGGCCGGCGCTTTGTGTTCTGCACCATGACTGCTTCACAGGCAACGGAGGCCACCATGAGCGCAGACCTGATCAACACCAAGAATGACCAGCTTTTATTCGACCACAACCACGATGGCGTGAATCGCCGCGGCTTTCTCAAATGCATGGCCTGGGCCGGGACCGGGGCGCTGTGCGTGCTTCAAGGCGGCGTGCTCAAGTCGTTCAGCTTAAGCGATGCTTCTTACCAGCACGCCAAAGGCGATTTCAGTTTTGTGCAGATCAGCGACAGCCACATGGGCTTCAACAAGCCCGCCAACACGGATGTAATTGCGACCCTGCAGGCCGCCATCGCCAAAATCAATGCCCTGCCCGCCGCGCCTGAATTCATGCTGCACACCGGCGACATCACCCATCTCTCCAAGTCCTCGGAGTTCGATCAGGTGCAGCAGATTCTTAAATCCGCCAAGCCAAAGGATATTTTCTTCGTTCCCGGCGAGCACGATGTTCTCGAAGATGACGGGCAGCAATACCGCGAGCGTTTCGGCAAAGACGCCAAAGGCAGCGGCTGGTACAGCTTCGACAAGAAAGGTGTGCATTTCGTCGGCCTGGTCAATGTGATGAACCTGAAGGCTGGCGGCATGGGATCGCTCGGCCCCGAGCAACTGGCCTGGCTGCAGGATGACGTCCGCCATCTCTCGAAAAGCACGCCCATCGTGGTCTTCGCGCACATGCCGCTGTGGAACATTTACCCCGAGTGGGGATGGGGCACCGACGACAGCGCGCAGGCTCTCGCTTACTTGAAGGGCTTCGGGTCGGTCACGGTATTAAACGGTCACATTCATCAAACCATGCAGAAGGTCGAGGGCAATATCACCTTCCACACCGCGGCTTCCACCGCCTTCCCGCAGCCCAAGCCCGGCGCGGCCGATTCCGCGGGCCCCATGAAGGTGCCTGCCGATCAATTGCGATCCGTCCTCGGCGTTACGGACGTGAACTACAAGCGCGGCACGCACGCGCTGGCCGTGATCGATTCAACGCTCGCCTAACGTTCTAAAAAACAGAAATCACTCAAAGGAAGTACTTATGTTTCCGAAGAAAAATCGCACTCAACTCGTAGTCCTCTCACTTTGCCTGGCGTTCGCGCTCACTGCGCTCGGCTACCGGGTCTGGAAGCCTCGCGCAGTCCAGGCCTCAAACGTCGAGATCAAGATCGACAATTTCAGCTTTGCTCCGACGGACCTCGTCGTCAAGTCTGGAACCCGCATTACCTGGACGAACCGTGACGACATTCCTCACACGGTGGTAGAAGACGACAAGCTGTTCAAGTCGAAAGTTCTCGATACGGGCGAACAGTTCACTTTCAGCCCGACCAAACCGGGCATCTACAAGTACTACTGTTCGATTCATCCCAAAATGACGGCCAAGATCGTAGTTGAGTAACGGTGTTTTACGGAACGCCGCAAAAACGAAAGCCGCGACTGTTCGCGGCTTCGGTTGAACGGCTGGGTTCTGACTAGTTGTGCTTGTCTTTGTAAATCTCCCTGCTGGTGTGGTTCTGCTCGCGGTTCAGTTGCCGCTGCTCGCCCTTGGTCAGGTGGCCATTGTGGGCTGCCATGTCGGCCTTTTCCTGGTTCTCGATGTGCTGCTCCTGGCGCTCCACGTGCGCGGCCTGGCCGGGCGTCATGGTGCCGTTCTTAACACCGTTGGCAATGCGGTCCTGCTGGTTCTGCTCGCGCGTGTTCACTTCATTCACGCGAGGATGGCCGGGGTCCACCTGTCCCGGGCCCGCGCCGGACGTATTGTCTTGACTCTGAGCATAGGCGGTGCCGATAGTCATCGCAGCGCCCACGGCCACTACGAACAGCGATTTTGTAAGTTTGTTGATCATGCGAATCTAAACCCCCGAGGCAGAGTTTAGTTTCGCGTTTGTCTTGCATGCGAGTTACGAAAGGGATTGCACACTTCATCGACTTTTCCGCCATTTCAGCGGCGGTTCGGGGCGCGTTCGGGTACCGAAGTCACCATTCCGGATCCAGCCCAACTCCTCCAGCCAACGATTTCACCCAAAACATCATCTTCTTCCCGGTTCACGGGATTGAATGATTTGCCTTTCACACCACGGTCTGAGGCGTATAATTCTGCCCGTTCGGAGGCTTCCATGAAACTTACGGATACGATTTCTTTGGTGCTGCGGGGCAAAGATAACAGCCGGGCCGTATCCGTAACGCCCGAGCAAACCGTGTACGAAGCGGTAGAAAAAATGGCGCAGGAAGGCATCGGCGCCCTGCTCGTGATGTCTGAAGGCAAGCTCGTTGGCATCATTTCCGAACGCGATTATGCCCGCAAAGTCATTCTTAAAGGCCATTCTTCGAAAGATACCCCCGTCAGCGACATCATGACTTCGCCGGTGGTTTTCGTCACCGTCAAGCACACGGTCGACGATTGCATGTCGATCATGACCAAACACCGCTTCCGTCACCTTCCGGTGCTGGACCATCAGGAAAAAGTAGTCGGAGTGGTTTCGCTGGGCGACCTGGTCAAGTGGATCGTCTCCGACCAGGCCCAGACGATACATCAATTAGAGGGATACATCACCGGCCGCTATCCGGGATAACAGAGTCATGGCGGCTTTGAGTCGCGCCCTCCTGCCGACCCACAAAGTCCATCAGGACTTTTGCCTACCCGTTTGCCTTAATCATCTGCTCGGCATGTTTGCGCGAAGTTTCGGTCAACTTTGCGCCGCTCAGCATTCTGGCCACTTCTTCCGTCCGTTCGTCGCCCGTAATCATGCGAACGCTCGTTTTCGTTCTTCCCGCCGCCACTTTCTTTTCGATCACAAAATGCTGGTCCGCAAACGTGGCAATCTGCGGCAGGTGCGTAACGCACAACACCTGATGCGCCCGCGCCAGCGCCTTTAATTTTTTTCCCACGGCCTCAGCCGCGCGGCCACCAATGCCGGTATCGATTTCGTCGAACACCATCGTCCGCTGCGCTTCGGCCTTGGTCCGCGCGCGCGTCGCACCTGCTTCCACGCTCACCTTCAACGCCAGCATGACGCGCGACATTTCCCCGCCCGAGGCAATCTGCTCCAGCGGCCGCATCGGCTCGCCGGGATTAGTCGCGATCATGTACGCCACCTGATCGATTCCCGATGCCGTCCAGTTCCCTTCCTCGACGCTGGAAGTCATTTCAATGCGAAATGCCGAACGCATGGCGAGATCGTTGGTCTCGCCTTCCACCATCTGTTCCAGTTTTCGCGCAGCGCTCTCCCGCTTTTTCGAAAGCTGGCGTGCCGTCTGCAAGTATTTCTCGGCCGCCTGGGCAAGCTCGGCGCGCAATTCGCGCAGGATTTCGTCCTTGTTCTCGACTTCCGAAAGCTTGCGGGCCACATCCGCGCCGAACGCAATCACATCATCCAACGCAGGGCCGTACTTGCGCTTCAGCCGGTCGAGCGCAGCCAGCCGGTCTTCCACTTCCACGAGATGTTCGGGCGAAGCATGAATCCCGCCGGCGTAGTCGCGCACCGTCGCGCCAACATCCTCCACGCTGATGCGCGCCGTCTCCAGCGCCGCCAACGCTTCCTGAAATTTCGGCTCGTAGCGGGCTAGTTCTTCCACCTGTTTCTGCGCCGCCCGCAACGACGCCGAAGTCGAAGCGTCGCCCTCATAGAGAAGATCGAAGGCGTGCATGGCGGCGTTATAAATTTTTTCCGCGTTGGCCAGCACGCGCTTCTCGGTTTCCAGCTTCTCGTCTTCACCCGGCTGGAGCCTGGCTTCTTCAATCTCGCGCTTCTGAAAAATCCACAAATCTACCAGCCGCAGCCGGTCCTGCTCGCCCTGCTCCAGCTCGATAATCCGGTCGCGGACACCCTTCCACGTTTCATACGCCGCCTTTACCCCTTCCAGCGGGCTTTCGGCGAAGGTATCGAGAAGCGCCAGCCGCGCCGGCCCGTCGAACGACAAAAGCGATTCATTCTGCGCGTGGATTGCCGCCAGATGCGGCGCGAGTTGTTTCAAGACCGAAACCGTCGCGGCCTGATTGTTGACGAACACTCGTCCCTTGCCGCCCGCGGCAATTTCCCGGCGAACGATCAGCGACCCGCTTTCCGGTTCGTCCAACCCATGGCGTTCGAGAATTTCCTCAATCGCCGCCAGCGCCTTGCCCTCGTATGCAAACACCGCTGCAACCACAGCGCGTTCCGCTCCCGTGCGAATCACGTCACTCGAGGCTTTTTCGCCCAGCAGCAGCGCCAGCGCGTCGATTAGAATCGACTTGCCCGCGCCGGTTTCGCCGGTCAGCAGATTCAGGCCGGGACCGAACTCCACCGCCGCGTTATCGATGACCGCATAATTTTCCAGCCGCAGTTCCGTCAGCACAGAGTCCTCGATTGGGTCGGGAATTGTGCGCAGCATACCACGAAAAAAGCCACGGCCGCAGCCGTGGCTCTCACTAAGGAACGACGAGTTTTTCTCCCTTTCGCCTCCGGACGCTCTACTTGACGGGATTCCTGAATTGGGTTGTGGCGGCCGATTTCAGCGGCGGCGGGAAAACCGATTTAGCCGTGACAAACATTGCGCCGTCAGGTGTGAGCGTTCTCAAGGGCAATGGCGACGGCACATTCCAGAGCGGAGTTTTCTATCCGGCAGGAAGAGAAGCCGGCTACATTGTGGCTGCCGATCTCAACGGCGACCGCAAACCCGACCTGGCGTTGGTGGACCGCGGTTCGTCGTCCATTTTCACGCTGCTCAACACCGGCGTGGTCAGTTTCTCTCCCACCACGCCGCTGAATTTCAAGAACCAGACCGTGGGCACGACCAGCGCCGCTCAGACGGTTACCCTTACCAATACAGGGACGACCGCACTGAACATCGCTTCAATGAAAGCCAGTCTCCAATTTGCGGTGACCTCAACCTGCGGCTCGAACGTAGCCTCGGGCGCAAGCTGCACAATCTCCGCGACATTTTCTCCCACAAAAAAAGGCGCAGCTCAGGGCACAATCTCAATTGTCGACAGTGCCTCAACCAAGCCCATGGTGATTGAGCTACTGGGCACGGGGACGTAAGCAGAACTTCGCGCATCCTTCCTGCGCTTCAAATGAAAAAAAGCCACGGCCGCAGCCGTGGCTCTCACTCTCAACTAAACTAGCTGGCTTTACGCAACTGGTCGCCGTCCGAAACTGGCGCAATCACTTCCTTGCGCCGCTCGCGCAGCCGGTCCTGAAACGTGTCCCAACGCGGCCCAATGCCGGTGGCGCTTACGTCGATATGCACAGTATCGGTGCTGGCGGCATAGCCGCCTTGCTCAAACGCGCCGGTGTCCACTTCGCCCAGTCCACTTACCGGCCTGGCCGAAGCCACGTTCGAACCCGAGGCCCGTTCCGCCGCCAGTTCGGAATTGCGGTTGCCTTCGAGTTGCTGCGTCGTCGGAGTGATGTCCCGGTCGGTTCCTGCGCGGTGCATCACCGGATCGGCCACCCACTTCGCGCGATAGCGGTTTTCGTAATCCGCCCACTGCTGATCCGATTCCAGATCGGTTTCTTTATATGGCGGAAAGCTCTCGACCTGCGCCTTGGTGAGGTCGGCTTCAAAGTCGTCCTGATGTTTGGCCGAGGCCCTCAGCCGGTTCGCCGGGACCACAAATTCCTTGGTCGAAAGCCAGCCCCCCGTGTCGACAATCACGTACATGATCTGCGCCGTGGCGTGGTCGAAGATGACATCTTTGATCTTGCCCAGTTTCTCGTCATCCCGGCCATACAGGTGCGATCCGCGAATATCTTCAGTTACGTCAACGAATTTGTATTCCCGCAACATTCCATACTGCGCCATAGATTTTTCCTCCTGCCACCGTTGAAGCGAAAATTGCCGCGCCCTTTGGATGCCGCTTCGCCGATTTGGGTAACCAGGTAAACTCCAAAAACAATTTCCGGCAGCTCAGGCAAAGGACACCAGTGGCAGAAACGCAAACTGGGTGATTTGGCAGGTAATCCCGCAGGTACATAGCGGCGATATCCTCAACCGCATCATCTATAATCCGGAAAGGATTTCTCAACCTTCATGCAATTTCCCTGTTATGTGGCATTTTTCATCGGCGGCGAAATCGTCGACCTCATTTCCACCACCGGGCCGGTGGCCAAATTCGTGCTGCTCACGCTGCTGGCCTTCAGCCTGATCTCTTGGGGCATCATTCTCACCAAGTGGAGCCTGCTGCGCCGCGCCCGCACGCAGAGTGGGAGATTTCTCCGCGCCTTCCGCAAAGCGCAGCGACTTCAGGATATCGCCACCGTCGCCGATCAGTTCCGGCCCAGCCCTCTGGTGGGGGTTTTTGAGGGCGGATTCGCCGAATACAAGCGGCAGGTGGCGAGCGCGGGCGCGTTGCGCAGCCTTACGGCTGTGCAGCGCGGCATGCAGATCGGCGCCTCCGAGGAAGTGACGCGCCTGGAACGCAACGTTCCCTGGCTCGCCATCACCGCCGCGGTCACGCCTTTTATTGGCCTGTTCGGCACGGTCTGGGGCATTATCGACGCTTTTCACGGGCTCGGCACATCCGGCGCCGCTACCCTGCGCGCCGTCGCTCCCGGAATCTCCGAGGCTCTCATCACCACCGCCGCCGGCCTGGCTGCGGCCATTCCCGCCGTCATCGCTTACAACCTGATCGGCAACTCGATCCGGGTTTTCGCCGCGCTCAGCGACGATTTCTCGCTTGAAGTGCTGAACCTGATGGAAAATCTTCAGCCCCAGGCCGCGCCCGTGGAAGCGAGGCGCTGATGGCCTTCACCACCAGCAACGGGCGTACTCAGACCGCCCTCGCCGACATCAATATCACCCCGCTGGTCGACGTGGTCCTGGTTCTGTTGATCATCTTCATGGTGACCGCGCCCATTCTTCAATCGGGAATTGAGGTGAACGTACCCAAGACCCGCACTGTTAAGGAAATCACGGAAGAGCGGCTCGTGATCTCCATAAACAAAGATCAGCGCGTATTTCTGGGCAACGATGCCATCAATATCAACGAAATCGGCGCAAAACTGAAACAGAAAATTCGCGATCCCCGCAACCAGTTCATCTTTCTCCGCGCCGATCAGGACGTTCCCTTCGGGGCGTTCGCCACCGTCATGGACGCGATCAAGCAGGCGGGCATTACTAATATCAGCATCGTCACTCAGCCCCTGGAATCGAATGGCGCAAAACGCTGAAATCTTTTTCGAACACGAGAACTGGCCGCGCGCGCTCGGCTGGTCGGCGGGATTCCACCTTGGAGTCGCCGCCCTCATTTTGATTTCGGCATTTGTTTTCAGCGGCCCGCGCGGTGAGGGCTGGGGCGGCGGTGGCGGCGGTTCGGCAATCGGCGTAACTCTAGTGAGTTCCGTTCCCTTGCCCGCCACTCCAACCCAGACCCAAAATGTGCTGGCCAACGAATCCAAGGGCCTGACGAAGTCCCAGCCCAAGGTCGAGGAAAAAGAACCGGACGCGATCGAAATTCAGGGCAAGAACACCAAGATCAAGCCCAATAAACCTCCGGCCCCGACGAAAGAAACCAAACCCGTGCCGGAACAGGAAAGCAATCAGGTCGCCTACGGCGAAGGCGGCCCGGTCAGCGGCCCGTACGGTTCGTTCACCGCCGGCGGAGCCAAGGGTGGCTTCGGCATCTCCGGCAGCGGCGGCGATTTTGGCACGCGTTATGGCTGGTACGTGCAGATCATTCAGCGGAAGATCTCCGAGAACTGGCTGAAGTATGAAGTGGACCCGCGCATCACCAGCGCGCAGCGCGTCTACATTACCTTCGATGTGGCGCGCGACGGCCACCCCTACGATGTGCGCGTGGAGCAGTCGAGCGGAATTCCCTCGCTCGATATTTCCGCCACGCGCGCGTTGCAGCGCATCGACACCTTCGGCCCGTTGCCCTCCGATTACGCGGGCGGCAAAATATCGGTGGAGTATTGGTTCGATTACAGCAAGAAATAAATGCGACCTCGTGCCGGTTTTGCGGCATCAATTTTATTTTCCAGAGCAGAATCGCCACGAGGACGAGTGCCGTAAGAGCTTTTGTTGATCTTCCCGGTTCGACCTGGAGACTATGGCCTATCGCAGCTTGAAGATGATAAAGTATCGGAGTACGATATTCTCGTTTGCCGTATCTATTTTTCCGTTTTCCCGTAACCGCCGCCAATTGATGGACGTTCACAGACAGCAGTCTTCGCGCTTTCCGCGGCGCAGAGCTGTTCCAGGCGCTCTTATTTGCGCCGCACTCTTGGGGCTGGTGTTAGCCGCTGGGATATGTCGTGCGCAGGACTGGGTGCGCACCGGTTCCGGCCTCGGCGTGGAGAAAGTCCGCCTCGCGGTGCCCGATTTTAAATCCGGCAACGGCGACCCGCAAAATACCGCCTTACTCAAGACTTTTAACGATACTTTCTGGAATGACCTCGATAATTCCGGAGTAGTGGAGCTCGTCTCGAAAAGCTTCTATCCCTTGCAGCAGCCCGGGCAGCCGGCGGAACTGACGTTTCAAACCTGGAACGCACCGCCGCCCAACGCCGCCATGATCGCGTTCGGCAATCTTGCTGTGGCGAATGGGCGGGCCACTGTGCTGGGCTGGCTCTACGACCTGAAGAACTCCGGGTCGCCGCAGGTGCTGGGCAAACAGTACACCGATGTTGCCACCGACGAGGGCGCGCGGCTCATCGCTCATCGCTTTGCCGACGACATCATCTTTCGTCTGGGCGGCGGCATTCCCGGCATTGCGGAAAGCAAGATTTTTTTCGTCAGTGACCGTACCGGGCACAAAGAAATCTGGGTGATGGACTACGACGGCTCCAATCAGCGCCAGCTTACCCACCAGAATTCCATTTCTCTTTCGCCTCGAATTTCGCCCGACGGTTCGCGGCTGGCCTTCAGTTCCATCACCAAGTCCGGCTGGCAGATCATGATGTATTCCACCGATCTCAACCGGGTGGTCAGCTTTCCTCACCTGGGGGGAGATAATTTTTCGCCCGCCTGGTCGCCCGACGGCTCGCGTCTCGCCTTTAGCTCTTCCCGCAACGGGCATTCGGAAATTTACGTGGCCGACGGCGCCGGCAATAACGCGCGCGCTTTGACCACCGGCAAAGGCCCTGACGTGTCTCCCACATGGAACCGAAAGACCGGCGCGCAGATGGCATTTGTGAGCGGCAGCACCGGCTTGCCCCAGATTTACACCATGGAAGGCGACGCCACCAATCAGCAGCGCATGACCGACCAGGGCTACGCGGTTTCGCCCAACTGGGCGCCCAACGGCCAATTTCTGACCTTCGCCTGGACCCGCAAATATGGCCCCGGCGAACCCGGCTCTTCCGATATATATTTGATGGACATTGCCAGCAAACAATGGGTGCAGTTGACGCACGACGGCGGCCACAATGACTTTCCCTGCTGGTCGCCGGATGGCCGGCATATTGTGTTTCAGTCGGGCCGGTCGGGTAAAGAAGAAATCTGGATGATGCTGGCCGATGGCACCAAGCTGCATCAGTTGACTTTTACCGGACGTAATTCACAACCGAACTGGAGTTGGAAATAAAACACTTCGTCGCTCGAAGTTGATTTCGGGTTTCCGCAGGAGGACAACCGTGGAGAGGAATATGAAGCAAACGTGCAAGACCCTCGCTCTCGTCGTATCTCTGGCCGCCGTGATGATGCTCGGCGCATGCAAAAAGAAAGCCGCTCCGGCCCCGCCACCACCGCCACCACCGCCGCCGTCACCCACGGCCTCGATCTCCGTAAGCCCCGATACGATTCAGCAAGGGCAGTCGGCCACGTTAAGCTGGCAGACCTCTAATGCGACCGACGTTTCCATTGATGGCATCGGCGCCGTACAGGCCGGCGGATCGCAGTCGGTCACGCCCAGCAATTCCACCACTTATCACCTGACGGCCAAGGGCGCGGGCGGAACGCAGGAAGCCACCACGCGGCTCACGGTCACACAGCCGCCTCCGCCGCCTCCGGCTGCAACGCCCGGACCGAGCGACGAAGACCTGTTCGGTCAGAACGTAAAGGACATTTATTTCGATTACGATAAGTCCGACATTCGCGCTGACCAGCAGGCCGCCATTCAGGCCGACGCTCAATTCCTGGCCCAGCACACGAACATCAGTTTCGTGATTGAAGGCCACTGCGACTCGCGCGGATCGACCGAATACAACCTGGCGCTCGGCGACCAGCGTGCCAACTCGGTCAAGAATGCGTTGGTTTCTGCGGGCGTAAACGCCAGCCGCATCAAGACCATCAGCTACGGCAAGGAAAAGCCGTTCTGCCTGGAAGAGAACGAGTCGTGCTGGCAGCAGAACCGCCGCGGCCACTTCGTTTATCAGAAGTAGCCGCAAACAACATTAGGGGCGGAGCAATCCGCCCCTCTGTTTCTAAAGGCTTAGTGCGTCGCGACACTTCCCGTCGGCGCCGTGACCCATATCTTTTTGTGTTCCCTGTGTAATTGATTTCCCAACCCGCGCGCTCCCGATTCCGTCTAAAATGAACTCCATCGCCGGAGTCTTCCGCTTAAGGATATCGTCATGAAGCCAACCCGCATCTTCACCAGCGTTTTCCTGATCTGCGTTCTGCTGTCCCCTGCTTTTGCCGTCAACAAAGACATGGTTCAGTTGCAGACCCAGGTGCAGCAGCTTCAGGAGCAGATGACGGCCATGCAGCGCTCGTTCGATGAACGCATGGGCGTGATGAAAAACCTGGTCGAGCAGGACACCGACGCCGTCAACAAAGTCGTGAATGCACTTACTGCGTTGCAGAACTCGCTGCAAAAAGAGCAGGGCGATGCCTCGGGCAAGGTTGACCAGCTATCCAGCCAGATTCAGGCGCTGAACGATTCGCTTGACGAACTGAAAGCGCGGCTGGCGAAAGTCACCAAGCAACTCGAAGACATGCAGTCAGTGCAGCAAAGCGCCGCCGCCGCGACCGCTCAGCAACAGGCTCAACAACAGGCCGCGGCCTCCGCTCCCCCGCCGGACGTTCTCTACCAGAACGCTCTGCGCGACTACAACGGCAACAATAATGACGTCGCTACACAGGAATTCTCCGACTATCTCAAGTTCTATCCCAACACCGACCTCGCTGGAAATTGCTACTTCTATCTGGGCGAGATTCAATTCCGCGCCGGGAATTATCAGCAGGCGGCGCAGAACTACGATCAGGTAATCCAGAACTATCCCAACGGCAACAAAGCCGCTTCAGCAGAGTTGAAGAAGGGATTCTCCCTGATCGAACTGGGCAAACAGCAGGACGGCGTGGCCGAACTGCGCCACGTGATTCAACGCTATCCCAAGTCGAACGAAGCCTTGCAGGCCCGCGAGCGTCTGCGCAAACTCGGGGTTTCGTCGCGGTCAGGCGAGTAGCCGCCGGAAAAGAAGCCGGCTTCCTGAATACGAATTTCGCCGCAAGAGGATGAATATGACAATTTCCAAACCCGATCCCGACCGCCACAAAGGCGCAACCGAACCCGAACCTCACGAGCATGACGGCAATGCCGCCCTTTCCGAACAACTGGGTCACCGCGATCAAAACCCGCTGATTAAAGGCGCCGACACCGATTTCCCCGAACCGGGCGAAAATCCCGAGCACTCGGGCGAGAAAAGTTCGAACGCCGCGTAATGGTGTTTGCAGCGTCGAACTTAAGCGGCGCTCAGCTCGCGACAGCATTTCTGGCGTGATCGGTCGATTGCGCGGCTTGGCCGCACGCCGGCGAACGATCAAGGCGTCGGAATAATCAGGGCCTCTCGCGTCGCGGGGTTCAGACCAACACGGCGCTTACTTGAGTTTCTTGAGTCTCCTCGCTGCCTTGTGTAAATTCAGGACATCCGTCTCAATTTCCCAAATTCGCCCGCGGGGTGGAGTACCTTGCTTCGCCGCCGCTCCCTGGCAGCCCTCGTAACGGGTGCGTTGTTTTTTTGTCCCGTTGCGCAGGCCGCGCAAGACCCATCGGCGGGCTCATTCTCCGCTGTCGATTCCGTCATCCAGAAAGCAATCTCTGCCGGGACGATTCCCGGCGCGGTGCTCGTCGTCGGCCACGACGGCCACGTGATTGATCGCAAGGCTTACGGCGAACGCTCGCTCGAACCGCGGCGCGAACCCATGTCGGTCGATACCATCTTCGATCTCGCCTCGCTGACAAAAGTGGTTGCCACCACGACCGCCGTGATGCAACTGGTGGAGCAGGGTCAGCTTCGCGTGAACGACCCCGTCGCCAAATATTTGCCCGAATTCGCTCAGAACGGCAAACAGGACATCACCATCCGCCAGTTGCTCACGCATTTTTCCGGACTCGAACCCAGCCTCGATCTGAAAATGCCTTGGTCCGGAAAAGAAACCGGCTACGCGATGGCGTTCGCGGAGACTCCAATCGACCCTCCCGGCGCAAGATTTTCTTACAGCGACATCAACTTTATTGCGCTGGGGGCGCTGGTGGAAAAAATCTCCGGCGAGACGTTGGAGGCCTATTGTGAACGCCACATTTTCGCGCCCCTGAAAATGACCCACACGCGTTTTCTTCCTCCCGCGGCCTGGCGGCCCACGATCGCGCCTACGCAATACGACGAAAACGAGCACATGCTCTGGGGCGTGGTGCATGATCCGACCGCGCGGCGCATGGGCGGAGTGGCCGGCCACGCGGGATTATTTTCCACCGCCGACGATCTCTCGAAATTCGCCCAAGCCTTACTCAATGGCGGCGATGGCATTCTCTCGCCGCTCTCTGTCGAAAAAATGACCTTGCCCGAGCAGCCGCCGCAGGCACCCGTGCTGCGTGGCTTTGGCTGGGACATCGACTCGCCCTACTCTTCGCCCCGCGGCGATTTTTTCCCTGTGGGCAGTTTCGGACACACGGGTTTTACCGGTACATCTCTGTGGATCGACCCCACCACTCAGAGTTACATCATTCTGCTTACCAATGCGGTCCATCCCCGCGGCAAAAATAATGCAATCGAATTGAGGGCCGAAGTCGCGACCGCCGTAGCCGCGGCCTTGCCGCTCACCCCGAATGAAAAAGAAGCGCTGCGTTTGAAAAGCATCACGGGATACAACGAAGCTTTGAACGCTTCACGCCGCATGAGCGTGCGCAACGGCAGCGTGAAAACTGGAATCGACGTGCTGGAAGAGCATGATTTCGACGCCTTGAAATCATCGGCCTCACAGGGCCGGAAGAAAAGAATTGGCCTGGTGACGAATCAAACGGGCGTTGATCTGACTAACCAGCGCACCATCGACGTTTTCGCCCACGCGCCCGGCATTTCACTGGACGCCATCTTCAGCCCCGAGCACGGCGTGACCGGCACGCTCGACACAACCGATGTCCGCAATACAAAAGACGCCGCGACCGGCGTGCCCGTCTACAGCGTCTACGGCGCAAGCGATGCCGCCCGCCGCCCCGATCCTCAGGTGTTGAAGAACCTTGACGCCATCGTCTTCGACATTCAGGACGCCGGCGTGCGCTTCTATACTTACGAAACCACGCTGGGATATTTTCTCGAAGCCGCCGCGAAAGCCGGATTTGAAATGATTGTGCTCGACCGGCCGAATCCGATCACTGGTTCGTTCGTGCAGGGCCCCGTCGCCGACGCCGGCCGCGAAAGCTTCACCGATTACTGGACCACACCCGTGCGCCACGGCATGACCATGGGCGAACTGGCTAAGATGTTCAATGCCGAGCGCGGCATTAACGCCAGGCTGACCGTGGTTCCCATGGAAGGCTGGCAGCGCGGCGACTGGTTCGATTCGACTGGACTCGAATGGGTCAATCCGTCGCCCAACCTGCGCAGCGTGACCGCGGCGGCGCTCTATCCGGGCGTGGCGCTGGTTGAAGGCACGAATGTTTCGGTCGGGCGCGGCACCGACACTCCTTTTGAAGTGGTCGGGGCTCCCTGGATCAACAGCCGCGAATTCGCAGCTTATTTAAATGCTCGCGAAATTTCCGGCGTGCGCTTCGTTCCCGCCACGTTTTCGCCTCTGTCGTCAAATTACAGCGGCCAGCTTTGCCATGGAGTAAACATCCTGCTGACCGACCGCAACGCTCTCGATGCCTCCGAGTTGGGCATTGAGTTGGCTGCCGGTCTGCGCAAGTTATATCCCAACGATTACAAAATCGACCGCATGAGCGAATTGTTGGTAAATCAGGCGGCGTTTGATGCCTTGATCGCTAGCCAGGACCCGCGCCGCATCGCCCAGGATTGGCAGGAGGGGTTGGAGAAGTTTGAAGCGACCAGAAAGAAATATTTGATCTACTGACGCCAGAGCCGCCCAAAAATCATGTAGGGACAGCCGCCCTCGGCTGTCGGCCCGGCGCGGCCCTCGCCCAGACACGCGGCGAATGCGAATGAAACTGGTTTATAAGTCGCCGATCCAATGCTAGGCTTTGTGGGCGCGAGGCGACTCATGAGATGTGCCCTTCTTATTTCAGCGCTGCTCACCTTTGCGGTTGGCCTTCTCCCTGCGGAGCTTCGCTCCGCCGGACAGCCGAGGGCGGCTGTCCCTACGCTACCTGACCGGCAGTCCAGCTCGGGTTATTTCGCTCTCGCCGCTGCCACTCCCGAACGCGGACTGTATCCCAGGCCCATGGAGATATGGCGCGCCGCGGCTTTCAACGCTTCCAGAATGCGCGGCATGGTTTGCTCGCTCACCTGCTGCGTAGTGCCGCTCAGGCCCAGGCTGGCTTCAATCACGCCGCGGTCGTCAAAGATCGACGCGGCCACGCAGCGCGCACCCATGTTGTTTTCTTCATCATCGACGGCATAACCCTGCGCGCGCACTTTTTCCAGTTCCTTCAGCAACCGCGGCAAAGTCGTAATCGTCTTCGCCGTCCGCTTTTCCATGCCGCGCTTGGTCACGATTTCTTCCAACTGCCCTTGTGGAATGTATGCAATCAGCGCCTTGCCTACGCTGGTGGCGTGCACCACCATGCGCCGCCCGATCCAGGTATCCATGCGGATAAACCCGTCCGGCTCGACTTTTTCGATATAGACGGCTTCCGGTCCATCCAGCACCGCGAGGTGGCAGGTCAGCCCGGTTTCCTGCATCAGCCGGCGCATAATCGGCAAGGCGACTCCGCGCACGTCGCGGCCGCCCAGCGCCCCGCGGCTCAGGCTCAAAATCTTCAGGCCGACACGATATTTTCCGGTTTCCGGATCGCGCGCCAGATAGCCGCGCGATTCCAGCGTGCGCAGGATATAGCTGGCTGAACTTTTGGGAATCTCCAGCCGCCGGCTGATTTCGGCGTTGCTCAGGCCGTCGGCCGCCTGCGCCGCCGCTTCCAGAATGGTCAGCGCCCGCTCCACGGCTATGGAAGGGGAATCGGCTAAGGCTTTGCTGGGTGTCGCCATGTAGTTGAAATTCTGTATCTGTCCACTAATTTGAATGTATGTTCATTATATTGAACACAGATCTTGACGGCAAATGGCCGCCGGCATACTCTCGGCCAGTATGATGAATAACTGTTCAATGTATTGAACACATGAAAAAGGAGATTTTCCGCATGGCCGACAACGGAAACCACAAGCCGAACCATTCCTCCCCGGCGAATAATCGTCCGCACCTCCCCGCCGCCGCTTCCGAAGACGCAATAGCGCAGCAGGCGCTGGCCGAGGACTGCCTGAACTACGAGTGGGCGAACAATCGACGCTGGAGAGGGGTTGAACGCCCGTACACGGCTGAAGACGTGCTTCGCCTGCGCGGCTCTATTCACATTGAACACACGCTGGCCCGCCTGGGCGCGGAGCACCTCTGGGAGATGCTGGAGAACGACCCGTACGTAAACGCACTGGGAGCGCTCACCGGCAACCAGGCCGTGCAGCAGGTGCAGGCTGGGTTGAAAGCGATTTACGTGAGCGGCTGGCAAGTCGCCGCCGACGCCAACAATGCCGGGCAGATGTATCCCGACCAGAGCCTCTACCCCGCCGACAGCGTGCCCAATCTTTGCCGGCGCATCAATCAGGCGCTACAGCGTGCCGATCAACTGCATTACGCGGAAGGCAAAGTGGCTCCCGGCAAGAGCTGGTTCGTGCCGCTGGTCGCCGACGCCGAAGCCGGCTTCGGCGGAACTCTGAATGCTTTCGAACTCATGAAGGCGATGATCGAAGGCGGAGCGGCCTGCGTCCACTTTGAAGATCAACTTTCATCGGCGAAGAAATGCGGCCACCTCGGCGGCAAAGTGCTGGTCCCGACGACAGAAGCGATCCAGAAATTAGTGGCAGCGCGGCTGGCAGCCGATGTGCTCGGCGTTCCCACACTGGTCATGGCGCGCACCGACGCCGACAGCGCTACGCTTTTGACCAGCGATGTCGACCCGCGCGACCGCCAGTTCTGCACCGGCGAACGCACCGGCGAGGGCTTCTTCCGCATTCGCGGCGGAATCGAATCGGCCATTGCCCGGGGCCTGGCTTACGCTCCTTACGCAGATCTTATCTGGTGCGAAACCTCGCATCCCGATCTCGATGAAGCCCGGCAATTCGCCGATGCCATCCATGCGAAATATCCCAACAAGATGCTGGCCTACAATTGCTCACCCAGCTTCAACTGGCGCAAGAAGCTCGACGAAGCCACCATTGCGCGCTTCCAGCCCGAACTCGCGCGCATGGGATATAAATTCCAGTTCGTCACCCTCGCCGGATTCCACGCGCTTAATCTGAGCATGTTCGAATTGGCGCGGGGCTATAAGGCGAGCGGAATGGCGGCCTATTCGCAATTGCAGGAAAAGGAATTTACCAGCGAAGCCGAATATGGCTACGAGGCGGTCAAGCACCAGCGTTTTGTCGGCACCGGATATTTCGATCAAGTGCAGCAGGTGATTACCGGAGGCATGGCTTCAACCACCGCGCTGACGGGCTCGACCGAAGCTGAGCAGTTCCACGATGGTCAAGCCGATGCCGCGACCGGGATATACACAAAAACACCCGTCAGGAAAAGTGCGCCTGGCGATGTTGAACTCCGCCAGGAGGAGATGTTGTTGCCTTCCGGCGATTAGCCGGGTTCTCTAGTCCCGATTGATGATTGCCTCACCGCTCCGCAAGGCCCGGTGAGGCGCCTTTTTTTATCCATCGTCGGGTTGACAATCGGACGATTTCGGACGAAACTCCGCTACAACCGATTCGCATGGCGGCGGCCTGTTTGGTGCCCTCCTCCGTACGTCCGGTTTCCCAGTTCCCAAGATCTGTGGCTCATCTTCCCATTCCCGAGCCGGAGCGCGAGTGGCAGGATCATTCTGCGCCGCATCGCAGCCCGGCCCCAGATGAATTAGACGAACTCGTAGCCCGCTTCGCGAAAGACGGAGGGTTGCCAATTGATGCCGCCGTCGATTTGGCGTTGGAAGTTGTGCTTCACCAGGCAGCCGAGCAGGCGTGCAACGCGACCGGTGCAAACGGTGCAGCCGTAATCCTGGAGCGAGGCGGCGAAATGATCTGCCGGGCCAGCACCGGATCGGCGCCGGAACTGGGAACGCGCCTGGCGGCCGGCGGCGGGCTGACCGTTGAGTGCCTTCGAACCGGGCGGCCGCAGCACTGCGACGATGCCGCACTTGAGGCACAAGCCGACGCCGAGGCTTGCAGAAGTCTTGGGGTTCGCTCAGTCATGGTTCTGCCTTTGTGGAACGGCGGTACGCTGGCCGGGGTGCTGGAAGTTTTTTCTTCTCGAATTCGCGCCTTTGGCGATCGCGAACAATCGGCGCTAAACGAAGTGGCCGCGTTTATCGTCGCTAACCTGCGACGGGCCGACAAGTCGTTCGACATCTCGGCGCCCGCGAACATCCGCCCGGGACCGGATCCTGAAGTAAACGTTTCTTCTTCTGATCTATCAGCCGAGGCGGAGTTCGATCCAGACGAAAACGCTTCCCGACCGTCAACACGCCGAGTAGTTTTTATTACTTACTCGCTTGCCGCAGGTGTGATGTCGGCGGCAGTGTTACTCGTGGTTTTATTCCTGCTGCGATTCATGGGCAGGCCTAACGTTCGCCATTCCTCAAAAAACGGTCCGTCGGTGGCTACAGCGCCTGCGGCCAACCTTGAAGCGGCTCCTGCGGGTACCTCTCCGCCGACCGCCTCGACGGGAAAAAATAAAGATTCGCAACCGGCATCAATTGCGAACGCCCCCGCCGCCGGCAGCTTGTCCGTCTACGAAAATGGAAAAGAAATCTTTCACCTTCCTCCATCACGGCGCGAACCCCTCGAACTGTCGCAGCGCGAGGCCGAAGCAAATTTGCTGCGCCGCGTAGAACCGGATTATCCGGGCGAGGCACGCCAGCGGCAAATTCAAGGCCCGGTGGTCCTGAATGTATTCGGGGCACCCGACGGCCGCGTGGAAAATGTTGAGTTTATCAGCGGCCCGCCGATCCTGGCCGATCCCGCCATCGCAGCGGTGAAGCAGTGGCAATTCAGGCCTCAGGGAGTCAGATTCCTGACGCAGGTAACCCTGACCTTTACGCTGGCTAAGTAACTGCAAACTCGATGCAGCCATTTAGAAGGCGCGGCTGAACCACCACCCTGGCATTCCTATCGCAGTCAGCAGCTTCTCCAGTTGACCGAAGTCCCGCGCGGGCCTAACATTAGCGCCGACGGAGTGTTTTTCCTGCATGATCGGCCAGACCGTGTCGCATTATCGCATCCTGGGTAAGCTCGGCGGGGGCGGCATGGGCGTGGTGTTTGAGGCCGAGGATCTTAAGCTGGGGCGGCACGTCGCCCTCAAGTTCATTCCCGAAAACCTTATCGGCGACCCCAAGTCGATGGAGCGGTTCACTCGCGAGGCCCGCGCCGCTTCCCTCCTGAACCACCCCAACATCTGCACCATTCACGGGATTGAAGATAACAACGGCCATCCCTTCATCGTGATGGAAAAAGTGGAGGGTGACAGCCTGAAGCAATGCATCGGCGGCCATCCCATGGACATCGACAAGCTGCTGGATATCAGCGTCCAGGTCGCCGACGCGCTGGCGGCCTCGCACGCCAAAGGCATTGTTCATCGCGATATCAAGCCTGCAAATATTCACCTGTCTCCTACCGGCCAGGTCAAGGTGCTGGATTTTGGCCTGGCCAAATTGGTCCACAACGTGGGCACCGACAGCGACAGCGGCGTCGCTGAAAATTCGCTCACCGCCGTCGGCGTAATTCCCGGCACTGCCGTTTACATGTCGCCGGAACAGGCGCGCAGCGAGGAAATCGACTTCCGCAGCGATTTGTTTTCGTTCGGCGTGGTCATGTACGAGATGGCTACGGGCAAGAAGCCATTCAGCGGCAAAAATTCGCTGATGACGCTCGATGCCGTCTTGCACGACAAGCCCGTACCCCCGGTCGAACTGAATCCGAAAGTTCCGGCCGAGTTGGAAGCCATCATCGGCAAGGCGATGGAAAAGGACCGCAGGCAGCGGTACCAGAGCGCCACGCAGATGAAGGCCGACCTGCTGCAACTGAAGCGCGAAACCGAATCCGGACAGACCAAGAGCGTCCTGCGCGCGCCGCGCCTGCGCGTGGCCAGCCAGACTTTCGACCGCAAAACCAGCCGCTGGCAACTGTGGCTGTTGATTGGCATGTCGGCCATCCTGGTCACTGTACTGGCGGCAGTTGGGGCCTACTGGTACAAGCATCGTTCAGCCGCCAGCGCCGAATTGCAGAATGCCATCGCTGTGCTGCCGCTGCAAAACATGAATGGCGATGTGGCCGTCGACTACCTCCGCTTCGCTCTCGCCGACGAACTGACCAGCGTGCTCACTTATTCCCGCTCCCTCGATGTGCGGCCATCATCGGCCACGCGCAAGTTCGTCGGATCGGACATCAACATTCATAAAGTGGGCCAGGAGTTGCACGTCGGCCGCGTCCTGACCGGCCACTTCTTGCGCCAGGGCGATCAGCTGACGGTAACGCTGGAAGCGGTTGACGTGGCCAGCGACCGGCTGCTCTGGCAGGCAACCGTGGGTGCGCAGGTGAACGATCTCATCTCTCTGCAAAGCAAGCTCACCGCGCAGGTGCAGCAGGGTTTGTTAACCGCCCTGGGCGTGGCCGGAGGTTCGCTTGGCGGGGCATCGCGGCCCACCAGCCAGGAAGCTTACGATCTTTATCTTCACAGCCTCGCCTTGCCGCACGATCCCGCTCCCAATAAAGACGCGATCGCCGTACTCGAGCACGTCGTCGAAGTTGATCCTAACTACGCCCCAGCGTGGGAGGCCCTGGGCCAGCGTTATTATTACGATTCTTCCTATGGCGGCGGCGGTGAGCAGATGTTCCAGCGCTCCCGTACCGCTTACGAGAAGGCGTTGGCGCTCGATCCGAATCGCGTTTCCGCGGCCAGCCAACTCATCAACCTGCGCGTGGAACGCGGCGAACTGGGCCCGGCTTATGAAGCTGCGGTTGATCTGGTGAAACGACGTCCGCAAAGCGCCGACGCGCATTTCGCCTTGAGTTACGTTCTGCGCTATGCGGGAATGACCGAGCAGGCCACGCAAGAGTGCAACACCGCGCGCTCGGTTGATCCCGGCAACTTCGCCTTCCGCTCGTGCGCCTGGGCCTTCCTTGAGATTGGTCAACCGGAGCGGGCTCTCGATTTCGTCCGCCTCGATTCCGGATCGGAGTGGGCGGCATGGGTCATGCCGTACATTTACCTGGCTGAAGGCAACGAAGCCAGGGCGCATGAGGCCGTAAAAGACGTGGCCAGGACTCCTTATTATCACCGCGATCTGCTGGCCGCCTGCTCGCAATCTCCCAGGCCGGCTGAACTGACCCGCATTGTTCAGGAAACCGAGGCATCGGTCATGACTGAACTCGATCCCGAACAGTGGTATCAGGTCGGTGCGATCATGGCCTATTGCGGGCAAAAAGACGCGGCGCTGCGTTTGTTGAAAGCCTCCGTGCAGCAGAATTACTGTGCCTATTCCCCACTGCTGGAAGATCCGCTGCTGAAAGGTCTGCGCAAGGACACGGCATTCAATCAGGTCCTGACCGCAGCCAGCGATTGCCAGGCCGCGTTGAAACAGAGGCCGCAACAGTAATCGACCCGGATTACATTTCCCGCCAACTGTGGTCTAATCTGCTTGCAGCACGTAAACAATTTGCGTCAAATTGTGGGCAGGCCCCATCCTTGTAGGGTGAACTTCTTGAAATGGAAACAGACTCGGAGCCGGCATGACCGGCTCGCTCGTAAATCCCTGATCGCCACGCTTTTTCGAAACCTCTCCTTCATGTGTTCAGTCTTGATTCTGCTGCTCGCCGCCTCACCGCGCCCGTTTGCAGACGACAAAACTCAATCCAAAGAGCGCTCGCAGATGTCGCCGACAAACTTCCCCCAGCTTCCCTATCAAGGCTCGCCTGCGGAAATTCCCCAGGACGCGGGTAAGGCGGGCCTGCATCTGGAGTTGCGCAAGCTTGCCACCACGGCGCGCCTGATGCAGACCGTCGCGCATCCCGACGATGAAGACGGCGGCATGCTGACACTCGAGTCGCGCGGCCACGGCGATAGCGTGCTGCTCATGACTCTGAATCGCGGCGAAGGCGGCCAGAATAAAGTCGGCAGCAATTTATCGGACGTGCTTGGCGTGCTGCGCACTTTGGAATTACTGGCGGCGGACGAATACTACGGGGTGCAGGAAAGGTTCTCACGCGTCGCCGATTTTGGATTTTCCAAGAGCGCCGAGGAAACTTTCAACAAATGGGGCGGCCACGATGTCGCGCTCGGCGACATGGTCCGCGTGATCCGTACCTTTCGTCCCGATGTGTTGGTGGCGCGATTTTCCGGAACGCCGCGCGACGGCCACGGTCACCATCAGGCCTCCAGCATTCTCACCCAGGAGGCGTTTCGCGCCGCCGCCGATCCCAAGCGGTTTCCCGAGCAGATCGCGGAGGGCTTGCAGCCGTGGCAGGCGAAGAAAGTCTACATCGGCAACGTCTGCGGATTTGGCGCAATGACCTGCCCCGACGCGAATTGGACGGTGAAGCTCAACACCGGCCAACCCAGCGCTGACCTCGGCGGATCCTACGTCCAGTTCGCCATGGATGGCCTGCGCCACCAGTTGTCGCAAGGCGCGGCTAATTGGAATGTCGATCCCGGCGACCGGTTCACGTTTTACAAGCTGGTCGATTCGATCGATCCGCCCAAGCTCGACAAAGATGGACACGAAAAAGATTTCTTCGACGGCATTGACACAAGTTTGCCGGCGCTGTCATCTCGGCTTGGCGCAGACGAATCGAAGCTGCCGAGATTGCGCGAGCAGTTGAACCGGATCGCCAATCTCATCGTTCAGGCCGCCGACAAGTCTAAAACGGATGATGCTTTGGCCGCGGCGCCCTTACTTCAGGCGGAATCTGAGATTCACCGGGCCATCGACGAGGTGGAAAAAAGCTCGCTATCGAACCCCGCCAAGTCGGACCTGCTCCAGCGTCTGCAAAACAAGCAAGCCCAGGCCGCGACGGCTGTAAACGATGCGCTGAATATCAGCCTTTCGGCTGTGGTGGTGACTCGCGCGGATTCCAACAAGATTGAGAAGGAAGCTGTCGCGACGACCACGGTTTCTCCCGGGCAGGAATTCCTGGTGCAGGTGGACCTGCATAACGGATCGAAGAATTCGATTTTCCTCGATGCCCTGAAATTAGAAGTCCCCGAAGGCTGGGGCACGATCTCCGATCGCGTGCGCCGGGTTGCGATTAAGCCCGGTGACAGCGAGAGCGCGATATTTCGTTTGAAAGCCCCGAAGAACGCGGCTTATACGCGGCCCTACTGGCACCGCGACGACCCCGACACCGAAAGCATTAACCACGTCGACCAGGAAAAAGACGCAACCCTTCCCTTCCCCCCGCCGCTCTTGCGCGCCGAAGCGCGGTATTCAATTGCCGAGCCTGCGAATTCGCCGCAGAATCCCATCGGTGCGACGGTGGTGAGCGAATTTGAAGATGAGGCCGGCAAACTCGCAGCCCGCCCCCTGGCCGTTGTTCCGGCGTTTTCCGTTGCGCTGGAACCGGGAACGCAGGTGATTTCCACGCACAACGGATCAAGTTCAACCGTCACTGTCGGCATCACCGGCAATCTGACGCACGAAGCCAAAGGCGTGCTGCGGCTGGAGATGCCTT
>DATLKM010000063.1:0-1789 GCA_035538435.1 Binatia bacterium | reverse complement strand
AAGAAGACAACCACGCCGTTCGCCTGCGTCGATATGATCGCGGCCGGGTTCAAGTAGCCAAATGTGAGGCTGATATCCTGTGCGCCTGAGCAGTTGGTGACCGTGGCCGTCGAACAGTTCATCGGGTAGGTCGTCCCGGACGAGCTCTTGTAAGAATACCATCCTCCTCCCGGGCACGAAGTAAGTGGAGTAACGCTCGTGACCGAGCCGATCGGCAGCGAACCGTATTGCCCGTGAGCACGAGCAACGAGCAGAAGACCGAAGAAAACCAAACACGCGAGCGTTAAAGGCAAGCGTCCCGAAGTGGCCGGTGATATCGAGCGAGCGTTTTTTGCCATACTTTCTCCTTGTAAAGCAGATTTGGGGGAAGGAGTCGGCAGGTTACACTCGCGGGGGGGCTTGTCAAGGCGTGTTATGTAAAAAGAAATCCACAGCAGGACGGCGGGGTTGTACTGATGGCTAAGCGCTGGATTTTAAGTCAGTAACTTCCGTTTCGGCCACTTGTTCCTCGGAAGGTTGATGGGGATTTTCCGCTGGCGATTCGGCGGCGGGCGTTTCGGCTATGCCTAACTCCGACTGGAACGATTCTGCGACGAGCTTTTCGAATTCTTCCATGCTGGGAAGTTCGTTGACGTCCTTCAGGCCGAAGCGGAGGAGAAATTCTTTGGTGGTCTTATAAAGAATGGGGCGGCCGATGACCTGTTTGCGCCCGGAGGTCGTGATCAGCTTGCGGTCGAGCAGGGTCGCGATGACGCCGCCGGAATCGACGCCGCGAATTTCGTTGATCTCGGGAACGGTGACGGGCTGCTTGTAGGCGATGACGGCCAGGGTTTCGAGCGCCTGCAAAGAAAGCCGGACCGGCGGCTTGAGGCTTTTGGCAAAGCCGCGCACGATTTCGTGTTGCTCGGGCTTGGTCGACATGCGATAGCCGCCGGCGACCTGGCGGATTTCGATGCCGTGACTCGGACCGCTGTAGTCGGCAACCAGTTCTTCGAGCGCGGCGCGGACCCGCGATTTGATTTCGTTGTCGTCGGCGGCGCCTTCGGCCGTGACCGTGGGCTTGACGAGTTGCGTGATCTGGTCCGCGGTGACCGGCGTTTCGGCGGCGTAAACGATGGCTTCGATTTGGGCTTTAAGGCTCATGAATCAGTTCTCAGTTGCCGGTTCTCAGTTCACGCAACATTACGACGCAATCGGCAAATGGCATTGTGAACTTGTCATCTCCAGTCGTCTCTTACAGCCGCGCGCTCGTTCATGATCTCTTCAAAATGCGTGTGCTTGCGCACGGCGATTTCTCCGAACATGCGGTCCTGCCGCACTTGAATCGCCTGCAAGCGCACCAGCTCCAGCAGCGCAAGAAACATGCAGACCAGCGCCTGGCGTGATTCCATGCGCATGAGCAGGCCCTTCAGGCGGATCGGGCGCGACTCCAGAGCCAGCCGTTGACGCAGATAGTCAATCATCTGGCCGACAGTTACGCTCTCTTCGTTCACGCTCAGAATAGGACGGGTGCGCACGCGCTCGAGAATCTGCTGAAAAGTTTTCACCAGATCGATGACGTCGGCGGCCATCTCAGGCTCCGTCCCTTCGGCGTCGATGAATTCCTTCAGCGCCGGATTGGAAAATACGGCGTCTTCAATCTGCTGTTTCTGGAGAAGCATTTGCGCGGCAGACTTGAATTTTTCGTGCTCGAGCAGGCGGTTTACCAGCTCCGTGCGCGGATCTTCCAGTTCTTCCGCTTTGGCCGAGGGATCGCGCGGCAAAAGCATTTTCGACTTGATGTGAATCA
>DATLKM010000062.1:0-37401 GCA_035538435.1 Binatia bacterium | reverse complement strand
AAGACCACAACGGAGACAGGAAGGGAGGCGGCTCGTTCGAATCGCTTCCCTTCGTTGTCTCGTTCGCCCGCATGCGCGTCCGAGTAGAACCCTGCTGTTTTTGTCCGACCCACGCGCCCGATTTCGCTTTCCAAGCAAAGCCTGCCGAGGAGAACCGAAAATGACTTCAGCGATTTGCGGCGGCCATGACATCGAGGCGACATCGACCCAGAACTCTGCGCCGGCCGAGAGAAAAGAGTGCTCTAGGGGCACGGCTGAGCATAGTGCCCGCAAGTCGAAATATGCATGGCGCCTAGAATACGACGCTTATCTCAAAGATCACTACTTCGGCGGACTGAATCGTCGATTTCAGGTTCTCAATCGCATGACCCGCATGACAGGTTTGCCGCGCTGGTACATCAAGCGGCAGGCCGCCCGCCTGGGATTGACGATGCACATGGATCGGCGGCCGTGGACCCGCACCGAGTTGGATCGGTTGGAGAACATGGTCGGCCAAGTTTCGACCGCAACAATTGCGAAGCGATTGGGCCGTCCAGAAAGTTCAGTTGTGAACAAACTGAAGCGCCTCGGCACTTCCCGGCGCGTACGCGACGGATATACGATGCGTGAGCTTGAATTGTGCCTCGGAGAGGATCATCGCAAAATTCGAAAATGGATACAGAACGGATGGCTTCAGGATCGCCTTCAGGGAACGCGCCGACACGGCGGAAGCGGCAACGATATCCATCGGATCCTTGAGGAAGACGTCGTTGAACTCATTAGGAACCATCCACAGGAGATCAACTTAGGCAAAGTGGACCAGACGTGGTTCTTGGACCTCCTGTTGCTCAAAGGAAGGGAATTTCGCCAGGCCAAGTCGCCTCGCAAGAAAGTCGAACGAGCGGATGAATAGCACCGCTGCCTGCCAAGTAGCCGCGCTGGAGCTCCACTTAGGCCGCAACGGTGTTCGAAACCGTTGTGGTGGTATACAACGGTCTGGGCAACCGTTGTGGTGGGAGGTCCAAATCAAACGAAGAATGCGCTGAGTCTGCGTCTAGCATAACTTCCGGATTGCGTTAGTGGCGCGAAGTCCGTAGGTCAGATGGACGCGATCGGCCCCGCATCGCTGCGAATTGCTTGAGGAGCTTCGCCACAGGTGCGAACAAAGGCTCGCCGCATCCGTTCACGAGCCCCGAAGCCCGTCTCCGTCGCGATTTCCTCGAGAGAGAGTCTGCTCTGTTCAAGCAGCTGCCTGGCAGCTTCGATCCGCAGGGCTTCGACAGCCTTGGACGGTGATATTCCGGTCTCGGCACGGAAGACTCGCGTAAACTGCCTCGGGCTCAGGCAAGCAACCGCCGCGAGTTCCTCGATGCCCAGACACGACCGAAGGTTGCGCTTGGCATATGCAAGCGCCGTTTGGACCCGATCGGACTTGGCATCCAATTCCAACAGAGCGGAATGCTGCGATTGTCCGCCGGCCCGCCGGTGATGGATAACCAATCCGCGAGCAGTCTTCTTCGCCAAATCCCGTCCATGATCGTTTTCAACCAGGCTGAGCGCCAGGTCTATACCTGCCGACATGCCGGCGGAAGTCCAAATCGGTCCATCGGCAATAAAGATTCGATCGACCTCCACTCGGGTTTCCGGAAACCGCCGTTGAAATTCCTGGGCGAAGCGCCAATGCGTCGTAGAACGGCGTTTTTGAAGAAGACCAGCCTCGCCCAGAACAAAGGAACCAAGGCAGATCGAGCCAAGCCGTCTCGTTGTTCTAGCCGATTCTTTCAAGTACGCGATGATCGCACGCGACGCCGACGGTATTTCCATGCCAACGCCAATCAATAGGGTGTCGAAGTCGCGAGCTGCCATTGGTTCGGTCGACACCTCCATTCCGAAGGAGCTGGCCACCTGGCCTCCCTTTTCGGACAGCACGTGGAGATCGTAGAGTGCTTTCCCAGCTTTCTTGTTTGCGACTTCGAAGACCGAAAGTGCGGAAAAGCACATCACTTGAAAACCAGGCAGGAGCAAAAGACCAATACGCCGCTGGGGCTTGGTTTCGATGATGGCTGTCATAGCCCACGCTTACAACATTCGGGTGTGGCCGCGCAAGGTCATCATGGCCGAAAACGAGGCATTTACGTCGTGGCGTGGGCGGGGGAGGCATCCGTATCATGCGCGAGGAGAGCGCAAATGGCGAACACATACAAAGCGGTAGAAGTGTACGAACCGGGCAAGCTTCGGGTTGTAGAGCGGACGATCCCGCAGCCCGGAACGGGCCAAGTCCGAATTCGAGTGGAGGCATGCGGGATCTGTCACACCGATGCGGCCACGGTTATGGGGATTTATCCGGGCCTGACTCTGCCGCGCGTGCCTGGTCATGAAGTAGTCGGCCGCATCGACGCAGTAGGCAGCGGGGTGACGCGATGGAAAATCGGTCAACGCGTCGGGGTAGGCCTGATCGCCGGTGAAGACGGAGAGTGCGTACCATGCCGCCGTGGGGACACCGTGAATTGTCAGAACCCGGTGGTGTCGGGCGTCAACTCGGATGGAGGCTATGCGGAAGTGATGATCGCCGAAGCGCGGGGCATTGCGTCTATCCCCCACGAGTTGAGCTCTGTTGAGGCCGCCCCTCTCATGTGCGCGGGCATCACGACCTACAACGCATTGCATAATGCTGGCTTGAGCGGGGGAGATTTGGTAGCGGTGCAAGGTATTGGCGGTCTGGGACATCTTGGTGTGCAGTACGCCCGGCACATGGGATTCCACACCGTCGCGATCGGGCGAGGGCGGGACAAAGAAAAGCTGGCCAAAGATTTGGGCGCTCACGTTTACATTGACGTCGGCGTCGAGGATGCCGGGTCGGCGCTGCAACGCTTGGGAGGGGCGAGGGCGATTCTCGCGACAGCTCCGAGCGGGGATGCGATGGGACCCCTTGTCGCCGGTCTTGCCGCTCGCGGCAAGCTTATCGTGATTGGTGTACCGAATGACCCCCTACAATTGAATGCTTTTCCACTCGTCTTCGGTGGGCGTATGGTTTACGGCTCACTCACCGGAACACCGATTGAGACGGAGGACGCTCTCGCGTTCAGTGTGCTTGAGAACATCCGCCCGATGATCGAGACATTTCCGCTGGAAAAGGCTTCTGAGGCCTACGCCCGAATGATGGAAGGCAAAGCACGGCTCCGCGCGGTATTGGTTACTGGCGCCGGAGCAGCGGAGAAATGACCTGCGCTAACGATTCCTCTTCCAAGCATTGAGAACGGCGAGTCGTAAACGGTCGTTTACTTCGTTGATCTGTTTCGGGGGCTGGGCGAACGTGCCAGCCACAAGGCATACCGAAACGCTCGGACCATCGTCCACCTATGGCGAGTTCTCAAGATGTGATACCAACCGAAAAAAGAAGGCGGCGTCATCATTACACTCCCTTCGTTCGCTTCGGAGGAATCGTCTCTTTGGAATTGCGGGCAACGCGCGTTTAGCGCCTGGCTCCGAGACGAAAAGATCCGGTAGCTGCTCTGGTTCGCTCAACAAGGGCTCTAAGCGCGGGTTCCCTGCGCAATGCCGTTCTGGCGTGAAACATGCGCGCCTTTGCGGCACCTATCGAAATGCCGAGTATCTCTGCCGTTCTCTGGATGGAGTTGTCGCTCAGGCCATGAACTTCCACTATCTCGCGGAGCTTTGGCCGTAGTTTGGCGACGGTGTCCCTCAGAATCCTGTTGCGCTCGCGCACGGCATACCACTCCTCGGGATTCAGGGCGGGATCAATCGGCGCGTAGAGGGGAAGTGCGTCCGCTTGTTCTGGCGGTTCCTCCATAGGCACCTCCCGCGACAGGCGTTTCTTCCGCAACCTCATCAGCGCAGCGTTGATTGCAATTCGCGTGAGCCAGGTCGAAAAACGAGATGCTCCGGTAAAGCTCGCGAGACGTGAGAATGCGTTCGCGAGGGATTCCTGAACTGCGTCTTCCGCGTCTTCGCGATGTCTCGTAATCCGACGCGCGGTGTAACGCACGCGGTTGGTGTGCGGTCGGATCAACTCGACGAAGGCATCCCGATCGCCGATCCTGGCCGCTGCCACGAGTTTGTCTTCGTCACTCTCTCTCTGTCTCATCACGTTCTCCAGGCAATCACGATTCGTTAACATCATCCGGCGACAGCAACGCACCGAAGTAACGCAAGCCTGGGGCCGTTGGTATCATGGTGAAAACAAACAGTCGGCAGGCAAAATGAGCAACGAAATTTCAAAAAGTCCCGATTCTTCGTGATTGCCGGAGATTCGGCGAACTTATGCTTATTGATCCGAATTGTTCGATTTTCGACTCTGGAGCTGGTTGCCTATATTCGAAAGCTTGGACTTTAGGAATTAAGACGACTTAAAGCAGACAATGCCAAAGCGCGAGCGAATGAAAGCACCGACCACCGCGCGGGCAAGAAGTGCAATCGGAGCAATTGACGATTGGGCGATCGAGAACTCGGATGTGCCCACGGTGGCAGATCCAAAGGAGACTATGTTCCCTGCCATGCTTGCCGTGAAAACCCGTCCGAGCGCAAGGACATATTCTTATAAGTGTTTCGATAGCTCCTGTACCAACTGATCTGTTATGTAGGGTCTTCGCGCTAGAACTTGTAGGCGACCCAGGCTGTAACGAAGTTCACATTCCTTGCAGGCGGAGTCTGTTGCAGAAACGGTCCTGGGAAGAAATGCAGATATTCCAGCAAGAAGCTTGTGTGGCGGTCTGCCTGAAACTCTACCTTTGCTGATGCCTGAGTTCCGATATAGCGGGCCCGGCTCAAACGCCCCGTACGCACAAGGTTTCCAGCGATCCCGTAGATGCCGTCATTGAGACTCTCCCGCCAAAAAGTATCCACTTCGGTGGTCAAGGAAAGGCGCTTCGTCAACGCAAGAGCTACCGAAGGGTGCAGGTCCATGAAGTTCGCTGGTCCGATCAGGTCGGCTTCACTGAAGTACGCGCCCTTCGGGAAGAGCGCGTTGAAGGTGCCCAAACTTCGATCGTTTGGGTTCCCGTCGCCACTCGCGACGTCGGCCTTAAGGCCGAGGCGTGGCTTGAATTGCCACGAGAGAAACGTATAGCCCGTATCGGAAGACACAGTCCAAGCTCGGATATTACCGGAGCCGAAGCGGCCCCACTGAAACAAAGACTCAAAATTGTAGTCCCACGGTTTCGGAGAACCCCAGAGTCTGGCTCCGATCGAGTGTCTCTGCTCGCGTCCGCTTCCCTGATCGAATGTCGCCTGCTTTCGGTCTAACCCGAGGTAATAGAGATCAATGTTTCCATTCGGTAGTACGTTGAATGGTCGGGTCGCGTACACTCCCCAAAAGGAACGCCGGTGGTCCGGCGAATCGTCAAAGAAACCAACATCGGTCTCCGCAGGCTTGGTAGCGAAAATATCCGTATGCCATTTGCCTGAACGGATAATCAGTCGGAAGCCGTCAAACGTCTGCCGGACGTTCGGGCTTTCGCGGATGGAAACTAGACGCGAGGAGCCTAGTGATATCTCTTGTCGTCCGGCGCGCAGCGCCAACGATCCGTTCGACCAACCGGCGAGTTGAACCTCCAGAAACGCCTGTTCAATATCCAGTTTGTCTTCGTCCGGGGGCCGCGGACCGCCGTTGCGACCGTTCTCCAGTCCACTCTTTACGTCGCCAAACAAACGGAAACGCTCTCCCAGGTGCAAATCCGCGTGAAACATGTACCGTTGCAGTGAATATCCATTATCGGTTTGCGGCCCCTTGCCCCAGTTGTCGTTGCTGAAGTACTCGTATCTCTCCCGGATGTAGCCACCCAGTGAGAGGTAGGTTTCTCCGGATGGTTCCAACTCTACATATTTGATCGGATCCCATAAATCTCTTCGGCAATTCCTGTCTCGCAAGTAGGCGTAATTTTCTTCGTACGCCAGTTGTTGATAGCCGGGCGGCGTCTCCGGGCACTGGCCGGCGCTCTTAGCCTCCTTTGCGTTTTGCGTTTCCGCTCCAGACTGCCCAAATACACATCCACTCCCGTCGATAAGTAACGCGCACAGAGTGCCGATTGCCGCGGCGCGAACTATTCGTGTGAGTTGTGTTGTTGGCATAGCTTTCCCGGGCAAGCGTTGAAAACTCCGGTCCCGGAGCGTTGAGGAGTGCTTCCCCATGAACCCACACTGAGTGCAACAGCGCAGCCATTGGCAATTCATTGGAAACAAACGATCAGGGGAAAGCGCGAATCTCGAAATTTCGAGAAGCCCCGATTTCGCGGGAGTTGACGTGTGGAGGTCGCCGGGTTGAAGCTGCGAACTTGTGTTTGTTAATTCCGAACTGCTTGATTTGTCGAAACGATCCCGCCAGCCTTGCGGTGTTCAAATTTCCATGGCACATGCTGCACGACAAGGGTGACGCGATCAGGATGACCAGCCTGGCTTTCTGAATTCCGCGATGATTTCCTCTGTTAGGCGGTGGATTTCAACAGGGCTGTGTTGATCGGCAGCGACCGGATCCGATTACCAGTGGCAGCGAAAATGGCATTGGTTACGGCGGGGGCGGTGGCGGCGGTCGGCGCCTCGCCGAAACCACCGGGGGATACGGTGCTCTTCACCAAATGCGTCTCGATCCGCGGGGCTTCGTTGATCCGCATCGGCTGGTAGTCGTGGAAATTACTTTGTTCTACCCGACCGTTCTTCAGCGTGATGTTGCCATACAGTGCGGCAGTCAATCCGAAGAGTGCGCCGCCTTCGACTTGGGCTGCGATTATGTCCGGATTGACCACAATGCCACAGTCGACGGCGCAGACGATTCGATGGACTTTGACGAGGCTTTCGGCCGTCACCTCGACCTCCGCCACCATTGAGAGGTAGGTGTCGAACGCGAATTGAACGGAGACGCCGCGGCCCCATCCCGGCGGCAGAGGCTCCCCCCAGCCTGCCTTCTGAGCAGCCAAGTCCAGCACACCAATGGCGCGCGGATTGTGACCGAGCAACGCCTTGCGGTACGCAACGGGATCTTGCTTCGCCGCGGCCGCCAACTCGTCGATAAAGCTCTCCACAACGAAGACGTTGTGAGTCGGACCGACACCGCGCCAGAAAGCAGTGGGAATTCCTGGCGGCTCGACGCGCACATAGTCGACATGGATGTTCGGAAGTTCGTACGGCGGTTCTGCCGCTCCCTCCACCGCGTCGCGGTCGAGGCCATTCGTGAAAATCTGCGGGAGGTAACGTGCGTAAATCGAAGAGCCGGCGATGCGGTGAGTCCAAGCCACTGGTTTGCCGTTTGCGTCGAGTCCAGCCGAGAGCCGATCGTAGTAATAGGGCCGGTACATATCATGCTGGATATCTTCCTCACGGCTCCACACGACCTTCACTGGTCCGTCAACTTGCTGAGCGACCTTGACGGCAAGGACGCTGCCGTCAGCTTCGAGCCGACGGCCGAAGCTGCCACCCAACAACTGGTTGTGGAGCTTGACTGACTGCTTCGGCAGTCCCGTGATCTCGGCAGTGAGAGATTGAGTTCGCGTCGGCACCTGGGTGCCGACCCAAAGGTCGCACCCGTCCTTACGGACATGGACTGTGCAGTTCATCGGCTCCATAGGGGCGTGGGCGAGAAAAGGGACTTGGTAGATGGCGTCGATTCGTTGCGTTGCCCCGGCGAGTGCTTTTTGGGCGTCGCCCTCGTTGCGCGCCACGACGCCCGGTTGCTTGGACGCCTCCTCAAGCTGACGGATGATGTCGCTGCTGTTGACCGTCACGTGGGGGCCGTCGTCCCATTGGATGTTGGCCGCAAGGAGTCCCTTCTTCGCGGCCCACGTGTGGTCCGCGATTACGGCCACTGCGTTATCGATCCGGACGATCTGGCGTACGCCCTTGATTGAGCGCGCTGCAGCTTCGTTTAGCGATTTCGGCCTGCCGCCGAACACGGGCGAGATCGCTATCGCGGCGATCTTCATGTTCGGTAATCTGACGTCGATGCCGTATTCCATACGGCCGCTGAGCTTGTATGGTGTATCTAGGCGCTTGAGCGATGTGCCGATGAGCGTGAAGTCTTTCGGATCCTTGAGCGCCACACTATCGGGTGGTGGCACTGGCAGGATAGCGGCGGCATCTGCCAGTTCACCATAGGACAGGCGTCGTGCGCTGGTGGAGTGCCAGACCACTCCTTGCTCCGCACGGCAGGTTCCTTGGTCAACGCCCCAGTGGTTGGCTGCAGCCGTAATTAATAGGACGCGGGCCACGGCCCCAGCCTGGCGCAGCGGCGTCCAGAAGGCGCGGATTGAGGATGACATGCCAGTTGCTTGAAAGCCGACCATCGCGTTGCCATACAACACATCATTGGGCGGGGCGTGCTCCAGTCGGACGTGCTCAAGAGGGACCTCTAGCTCTTCTGCCAGCAGCATGGGCAAGGCGGTATACGTACCTTGGCCCATCTCGACCATCGGGATCACGAGGGTCACGACGCCTTGGCGATCGATTCGCATGAACGCGTTTGGATCGAAGCTTGGCCCCACCTCCGCTGCCCAAGGCGGACGGAAGGCGATGGGCACCACAACATGGATGACTAGCCCACCGCTTATCGCTGCACCCACCTTAAGGAAACCGCGGCGGTCGACGCGTGGCACAGGTAAATGGTCAGGCATCGTCAATGCTCCCTCATCCGAGCGGCACGATGGATTGCAGCGCGGATACGCTGATATGTGCCGCAGCGACAGACGTTGCCAGACATGGCTGCGTCGATATCCGCATCGTTCGGTTTAGGCGTGTTGGCGAGCAGGGCAGCAGCCGACATGATCTGGCCGTATTGACAATAACCGCATTGACCCACCTCGAAATCCAGCCAAGCCTGTTGTAGCGCTTTGCCCTGTGGCGTGTTGCCAATCGCCTCGACGGTGGTAAGGGCTTTGTCGCCAATGCTGCCAACTGGTGTGACACAGGATCGCGTTGGCCTGCCGTCTAGATGAACGGTGCAGGCTCCACAAAGTCCGATGCCGCAGCCGAATTTCGTACCGCACATGCCGAGAACATCCCGCAGAACCCAGAGCAGCGGCGTATCGCCATCGACGTCGACGCGGTGAGCGGTTCCATTAACTCTTATAGTAAAGGCCATCTCTCGCAGCCCTTCGGTCAACACTCAGCCAATAGCATTTGCAAGCGGGCGGCCATTGGCGGCACATTGGAAACAAACGATCAGGAGGGAAACTGAGTCACGAGATTTCGAGCACTCCCGACTGTTCGGTGGATTGGAATTTGGAATACTCTTGTTCGGGTCGAGCGAATCGCTGCGACGTCCACGGTAATACGTTGCGGAGACCGCAATTTCCAGCGCTGCCGCTGCTGTCTTGGCGACACTCACGTCTTGTTCTTCGGTTCCGCCGCCGACGCCCACCGCCCCGATGACTTGTCCCTCTACGACGATGGGAATGCCACCGTAGAGAATCGTGAGTTTTCCTCCATTGGCTGCGGCCGCGTGCTCGATCGCCAAATTCAAACTGGCATCTTCTTGAGTCCCGCCTTTGAACACGGGACCGGTTTCTCTTCGCATTGTGGCAGCGGAGATGGCTTTGCTGATTGCGGTATCAGCGCTCGCGGGACGGGCTCCGTCCATTCTCAGAAACGCCAGCAGGTGGCCGCCGTCATCCACCACGGCGATGTTCTCGGCGACTTTCAGAGCCGCAGCGCGTTCCTTCGCCGCCTGAACGACCCGCTCTGCCCCCGCGGCGGTTAACTTGACTTGGCCGCGGATTACCAGTTGAGGAGTTTGTGCGCCCAACGACGGAACGAACAGCGGGAGAAAAACGACGCAGCGAAGATATTTCAGCATGAGGAATTTCCTTCGAATCCGAGAATTGAGCGATTGCGTTTGGTGACCAGCTCCTTCGACTTCAACGCTTAAGGTATCGGTCGAAAAAACGGGCGATCTCCGTGAAGGCTTCCTTCGTTTCGGGAGCGGTCGGAACCATGGCGTATTCGTTGTGCGACAAGCCTTCGAACACCTGAAGCTCCGCGATCACTCCCGACTGCCGCAACTTCCTGTGCACGCGGACGGTGTTGCTCAAAAACAGGTCTCGTGTCCCGGAGGTCAGAATCGCCGGAGGAAGACCGCTCAGATCGCCGTACACCGGCGACAACAGCGGGTCCATCACGTCATGTCCGTTGGCATAAACAGCCAAGGCGTCCTTAAGCCAGCCGTCGTACGACACCTGAAAGTTGTCGATGAATTCCAACGTCGAGTAAGTGTCCCCAGTCTTGGTCATGTCGGATTGTGGAGACCCCGGTGCAATTGCACCCGGGAGCGGAATCCCTTCTGCCTTGGCGCGCAACACCAAGGCTAAGGTCAGCGCGCCGCCAGCAGATGTGCCGAAGACTCCTATTCGCTCGGGAGGATTGGTCGTGATGAGCTCACGGTAAACCGCCATACAGTCGTCGAGCGCGGCGGGATAAGGGCTCTCGGGCGCAAGCCGATAGTCGACTGATATGACCTTCACCTGACCGAACGCGGCCATGTATGTCGCTTCGCGCGTGCCTGCGTCGCCGGTATTCAGAACGTATCCGCCTCCGTGAAAGTGCAAGAAAACCCTATGAGCATTTTCTTTCGCGATGACCTGCGGAGTCAGAATGTTGACTTTTACCCCGCCGATGACCGCGTGCTCCAAGGTGACGCCGAGTTGGGTACGTATTCCCGGCAGCGCAGCCAGCGTGGGGATTGCGGAATTGGTTCTGAAATTTTGCCAATCGGCGAGGGATTGAGGGTGCACGTTCCACTGCGGAAGCGCCGTCGCGACCAACGGCAAGATCTCTGAACTTACCGTGGACGGAACACTGATGACGTGTGTGTTGCTTTGCCCTTTTTCGACATCCGTGACTTCGATGTCGCGAGTGGGCTGCTGGTCAAATGATTGAGCGCCGGCCAAGGGAACCGCGACTCCGAGGAACCATAGACTGACACAACTGACCGCGGAAAAAACGCTGCCGTGAGAACTGAAGAGGCAAAGCAAGATAGTTTTCATGTCTGGTCCTCGACCGATTTTCTGCGGCGCAGCGAGTGGCGAATCGCGACAATCACTCGTCTTGATTCACGCTTCACTTCCACCACGCACATCAAGCACTGCAAGACGACGGCCATTGCCAAGGCATTAGAAACAAACGATGCGAAGGTGGGCGAGTAACGAAATTCCGGGAAATCTCGAAAGCTCGGGGGTTACCGAGTCTTCGCTCCGAGAGACTCGCTTATCTGGCGGATCTGGTCGATTGTGAGTTCGCGGGCAATCTTACGCATCTGCTCATTGCGATCGTTGGTGCGAATTCCCTGAGCAAAAAGGCTTAGTTGAATTTCCAGATACTGCGTTTGTTGCCCTGCGATCTCCGCGGCGTCCTTGCTCTGTGCGTTATGACAGCTGCGGCACGACGCAGCAGCCGGCGAATCGCGGTTTGGGGCACGCGTTGCGAATCCTGGGGCCTGTCTCGCATAGTAGGTAGAGACATCTGCCAAGTCCTGGAGCGAGAGGGCCTCCGCGATGCTTGCCATGTACCATTCCGGCCGGCGTCGATGCGATCGGTAATCGGCGAGTTGTTTGTAAATCGCGTCTTCGTTCATTCCGGCTAAACTTGGGATCCACGCGGCGTTGCTCATTCCGGCGTCGCCGTGACACGTGCCGCAGGAAAGTGCGATCTTCTCACCTCGGACCGGATCACCCGCAGGTCTAGGCGCGTCGGAGTTTTGAGCGCGGGCGGCGTTCGGTGCCGTCATCAGCCACGCCTGGGCAAAGCAGCCGATGACGATGTTGATTCCGATAGCGATGATGGCGCGCGAAACGGTCACGGCTACCTACTTTTCTTCGCAGGATCCGTCGGAGAAAGACGTTCGAAGTAGAGTCCTACGGCCTGAATGTCCTCAGGACTCAGCCTTTTGGCAATGTTCGCCATCTGTTGATTGGCGTCGTTCTTTCGGTATCCCTCCCGCCACATTCTCATTTGAAACGCGACGTAGTGCGCATATTGTCCGGCAAGCGGAGGAATCGCAGGCGCCTCGCCACGGCCGCCTGGACCGTGACAGCTCTCGCACGCTTGGACTTCCTTCTTTTGGTCGCCCAGGGTCGCCAATCGCGTACCCAGGGCCAGCAGGTCCGGCTCCGCCACAGGTGGAGGAGTAGGCGTAGCGCGGATGCCGGAGTAGTATTCCGAAACGTCCGCGATGTCCTCCGGCTTCATCTTGCGAGCGATCGCGGACATGATGGCATCGGACCGTTCGCCGGTTGCAAAATCGCGCAGCTGTTTCGCTAGATAGTAAGCTGGAATGCCCGACAGCTTCGGAAATGCACCGCTGCCGTCAGCGGCGCCGTCAAACGCGTGGCATCGTGCGCAAGCCACGACTCCGTACCCGGTTCCGTTCGCAACGATCCCGGCCCCGCGCTGTACGTCCGCCTTCGGCGAACCCGCCGCGAAGGCTCGCGTGAGAAGCAAACCTGCCGCCACGACGGAGAGTGCTGCAATTGTAATCGAGCGATTGAGTTTCATGCTGGCACCAGTGGACCAGGTTTTTTCAGATACTGTTTCTTGATCGCATCGGCACTCCAGTACGCGAGTGCTCCCAGAGTATCCGTCGGGTTGTAACCTGGATTCTGCGGGTAGGCGGAGGCTCCGACGACGAACACATTGTGCGCATCCCAGCTCTGGAGATAGCGATTGAGGGCACTGGTGCTCGGGTCACTGCCCATAATAACGCCGCCCGTGTTGTGCGTCGTTTGATACTTCTGTGTCGTGAACGGCGGTTTCCTCGGGTATCCGGCGACTGTCTTCCCGCCCATCCTTCTCCCGATCTCTACTGCGCGGTCCATGCAGAACTGCGTCATCTTCACGTCGTTATCCGGAAGCTCGAACGTCATACGAAGGAGCGGTTGTCCCCACGCATCCTTATAGGTCGGGTCGAGATCGAGGTAATTCGTTCGGGTTGGCATTGAGCTGCCGTGAAGGAGCATGTGTGCGGTGTGGTTGTAGTGACGACGAACGGCAGCCTTCCATTCCTTACCCCACTCGGGTGTCCCGGGCGGTGTCGGATGGAATTCGATCGGTCGACCATTGGTGAGCGCCGACATGATGTAGGAGCCGCCTATGAATCCGTGTGGGCCATGATCAAAGTTGTCGTCGTTGAAGTCATCGATCAACGTTCCGCTCGCACCCGCCGCCATGAAGGGATTGATGTTGATGCTTTCGTCGTAGAAGACGTAAACGTCCCCAGTAGTTTGGTAGGCGTAATTTCTGCCGATTACGCCCTCTCCGATTTTTGGGTCGTAGGGTTTTCCGATTCCGGAGAGCAACATCATCCGAGCGTTGTTTAATGCGTAGGTCGTTACAATGACCAGGTCCGCTGGCTGTTCAAACTCACGCCCTGTCGCGTCCGCGTACGTAACCCCGGTAGCTCGCTTCTTATTTTTGTCGAGATTGACGCGCAGCACTTGGGCTTCTGTGCGCAGCTCAAAATGAGGGTTGCTCAACAATACCGGGAGAATGACCGTCTGCGGTGTTGCCTTCGCGAAATGCTCGCATGCATAGCGCTCACAGAAACCACAATAGTTGCAGGCGTTCAGCTGCAGTCCTTCAGTGTTCGTATAAGGCCGAGTCATGTTTGACGAGGGTTGAACAAACGGGTGATACCCCATCTCGGTGGCTGCCTTGCGGAACAACACACCGCCGTACTGCTCCTTCATCGGCGGATTGGGATATTCCCGCGACCGCCAGGACTCGAAGGGGTTTCCTCCGGGCTGAATCTTGCCGTTGAGATTCCCAGCTTTCCCGCCTGTGCCTAGAAGGCGTTCAAACTTGTCGAAGTAAGGTTCCAATTCGTCGTACGTCACGCCCCAGTCTTGAATGGTGAGACTGCGGCCCACAAAGTCCTTGCCGTAGCGCTCGTGCATGCGCGT
This sequence comes from Binatia bacterium, assembly GCA_035538435.1. Lineage (GTDB taxonomy): Bacteria > Acidobacteriota > Terriglobia > Terriglobales > Acidobacteriaceae > Sulfotelmatobacter. Next base: position 23,527 of record DATLKM010000062.1, on the reverse strand, counting down.
ACGCCACACAAAGTCAGCTTCCGTGAAGCGGAAGGTCTGTCCGTTCCAATGCACGCCTGATCCGCCAAGGTCAGTCCCCGGAAGAAACGCGGCCCACTGGCGAATGGGCAGAGCCTCCTGCGTTAAGCTATTCCGGTGTGTCATCGCTTCGCGAGTGACATCCTGCATCATTCCTTTTCGGATGGAATACTTCAGCTCATCGTGAATGTCGGGCGCGTGAAATTCGGGCACCGTCCAACGCTGCTTTCCGCGCTCGAGCCCCACGACACTCAAGCCCTCGGTAGCCAATTCTTTTGCCAGGATTGCGCCCATGAATCCGACCCCGACCACAACGACGTCCACAGGTTTGAGCTTCTGGGTCATTTGTGTCTCCGTTCCAATCTTTAACTCGCGCCGTGGTGCGCGCCCTGTCCTATACTCACGGGTTCGCGATCCAGCTTTATTCCGTATTGATCGATCAATTCGTAGTAATCGGCGTACGGTCCCGGAAATCCGACCATCCGCCACGCAACCATGTCCTTGTTGCCGCCGTAGATCGGGTCGGCGAAGAATCCTTCAATGGTGTGCTGGAGCAGAAAGTCGGCGAACACTTTGGAAGGAACACCATTCAGGGTCGTTCCGTTCGCAAGGAGCATGCGGAGGTACTCGTCCTGCTTGTCCGCCGTCAGTTGAGGGAACGCTGTCGCCTGGGCAGAAAAATACTGATTGATGGCGGCGATCGCCCTCCGAAACAATTCCGCAGGGGTGAACGGCAACTGGTAACCCTGACTTGGCGTGCCCTCCTTAAAAGGACCGTGCCAATACATGTAGCCGGCGCTCCCCCATTTGCCGGCCATTTGCTGGTCGATATATTCCACGACTCCGGCGTCCACCGCGCCAGGCCATTCTTCGTCGGGCGGGATGAACCGGTCGACTGCCGCGGACACAAATTCAACTTCGTCCGGACGAAAAAAAACGAACGGCGCAGCCTTGTCAGTGGATTGTTTCTTCGTGGGCACTGCTTGAAGCCGGTCTGTTGGAATTACAGCCGTCGCAGCAGTAAGGCCGACAGCGAAGGCCGATCGCAGAAAATCCCTTCTCGATCCTTGTTCCTCTTTGTCCTTCTTCATCCCCGCTCCCCTTAATCATCATCAATCGATGTCTTTGTGGAACCGATCTCAATCGCACGACAAGGGTTAGAGTTCGGCGCTCGCGTACGAGCTAACTTCGCAGTTCAGGTCGATTTCTTCGTGCTGTGGCATGGTCCATTCCATTGAATGCCTCCTTCGCTCACCAGCTGAAGCACGTCCTAGACCATCGGCAATGCGTTGGAAACAAATGGTCTCGCGGAAATCCACGTCACGACGTTTCGAGAAGTCCCGATTGCTCGGGAGTTGAGATACAAGAGGATCTGCACGATTCCACGGCGAACTTGTGTTTCTCTATCGCTGCGGCAAAGCGGGCCACACCAACCGACGGCTAGCGTAAGGTCCGTGAACGGGAGATTTTTCGCTGGAGGAATTCAGGGAAGGTAAAATCTAACCGTAGAGTAGGCGACTACATCGTTTCCCTGCGGAGCAACACCCACGCCAGACCACAGGGTTCGCCGCATGTACACAAGCTGGTTCCCATACTGCACAGTACCGAATGGCCCCTTGAAGAGGCGATACCAATATCCGACTGTCGCTTCCTGTATATTGCGATTCGCACCGTTGCAGGTGTTCATGGCCACCTCGTTTGTGCAGCCTTGATAGCTGACCAGTGGAGACCCATACCCAGCAGGTCCGCCCGTCGGACTGACGGCAGCGTAGCGGCCGGCATATTCATTGCCTATGTAGCCATACAAATCGAGTCTCGTTTTTGTGTGGGCTTCGATACCAGCGAAGAGGTGCGCGGCCCGGAGGGGAAGCATTCTGCCGTCCGTCGGGTCCAACGTTACATCCGGCAAAGCAGAAGCGCCATAGCGGCCGATACCCTGTCCTGCGAGACCCTCAACGATCAAATCCACCTTGTGTTGCACGACCGGAAGAATCGCGGCGAAACCTACGCCATAGCCGTAGCTGGTATTGCTGAAACCAACGCTCGTTGCTGTTGACGATATGCGATCTCGAAAAAAACGGCCGAGCGCCTTAATTTCAAAGTGTCCCCATCCAGGCTCCACTGCGACTTTTGCTAGAAGATCCGGCGCTAAGGGGGTCGAGTTCCCGTTGCTATAGTTCGGAAGAAACGGCAGCAACAGCACTCCCGTGCTTGTGTTCTGACTGGTATTCAGTCCCATTACATTCGGAGGCACGAACGCTGCGGAATAGGTGTTCTCGGGCTCCGCGAGCTCAAAGCCTAACCACACCTTGTCGTGGACGGATTTGGTTACGCGGAACCCTCTGCCTCTGATCCAGTTGTAACCAACCACATAGCTTCCGTCTGCAGTGCTCGGGATGTATTCCAAGCGCGGTTCAATCCCATGCCGGTTGGTTGTCATCAGAGACCAGAACTGACCGCCGGCGATTGTCCAACCCGAACCTGTTTTGATCTGCAAAAACGCCTGTCTTAGCCGCGGCGTGAACGAACTGGCCTGGATATAATTCGCCGTTGGCGCGGCGCCCAGGAAGTCCATTTCAAAATATCCACTCAAGTCTGTCTTGCCGGCCTTGCCTTCTAGCAGCAGCGATATTCGCGAATCGCGAGCGGACCCACGATATTCGGTCAGTTTCGAATTGGTCGAGCCATTGAGTGGAATCCCGGTGTAGGTGTTCGCGAAGTCGGCATTCTCGTTGCGCGTCCGGAAAAAGAAACTGCCTTCCAGAAATCCGCCAGGAGTCAGCGAAAGTCCCTTATAGCGGATACTCGCCGGCCCCTCGGGCTGTGCATTCCTTTGAGCCAATTCCTGTCCGTCTGAAGCGACAGGATCATCAGAAGCTGCCGCGGAACTCTGCCCGAACGCTTGCCCTGCCATTAGCAGAACGATTCCTCCAGCCAAGAAAATTCTTTTCCGCATACGTTTCTCCCCGATTGACTTGGCGTCGAAGATTTACTGCAGACCGAACACAGTGAATGTTGCCGGCGCAGTGCCGCCAAAGAATTTGGAAACACCACCTGTCTCAACGGCAACGTACTGCCTGCCGTGGGCTCGATAACTCACCATTCCGCCCCCGACGCCAGCACCCATCGCCCGCCGATACAGTTCCTTGCCCGAACTGGCGTCCAAAACTACGAAGTCCCCCTTCAGAGTTCCTGTGAACACGAGGCCTGTCGACGTCGCCGTGATGTTGGCGAGTACCGGAGCATCCGCGTGGTATTTCCATTGCACCGCGCCATCGCGGACGTTCATGGCGGTTACCCAGCCGGTCGCGGTTTCGGGGGGATCCTGATTGATCATGCCCCCGCGATAGTGTTCCCTCTCTTGATAGAGTGGTCGCTCAGGCGTCTTCACTGCGGTGCCGCACCAATCTACTGACGGTGTAAAGGTCAGGTGGAGCGTCGGATCATATGCCGCGCTGCTCCATTCCTGGCCGCCCAACAGGCCCGGACAGATGTGGCTCCCCGCCACCGTTGGTTCTGCTTCGACGTTCTGGCGAGTCGTTATCGGAATCTGATAGAGCAGTTCGTGAGTATCGCGATCAACACCGCGTTGCAGTCCATCCTTGCCGCTAACGATCACAATGTTCCGTTTTTTTCCATTTACCTCGGCGGTAATCAAGGGACTGGCGTGAGTCAGATCCCAGTCATGGGTGTCGTGTTCGGTGAACTGGTGAATCCAGAGAACCTTGCCGGTCTTCACCTGGAGGGCAACAACCGAATTCGTGTGAAGATTGCTCCCCTGCCTGTCGTCCCCATAGAAATCTGGGGCAGGGTTGCCGATCGCAGCGAATACAATTCCTTTCGTCGCGTCCAAGGACAACGGTGTCCAATAGCTTCCCCCGCCATGTGGCAGACTCTCTGGGTTTGACCACGTCTCGGATCCTGGTTCTCCCGCTTTCGGAACGGAATGGAATCGCCAAATCTCTTCACCGTTGTTAAGCCTGAATGCACCCAGCCAATTTCTCGCGCCAAAATCCGCACCCGCGGTTCCGCATACGACCGTATCCTCAAAAATAAGTGGCTGCATACTTAGGTACGAATTTTCGCGTGGACTCGTCAGCTTCTTGCTCCAGATCAATCTCCCAGTCGCACTATCGAGCGCGATGAGACTCCCGTCGGGAGTTCCCCGCACAACTCTTCCGTCCTTCATCGCAACTCCGCGATTGGGATTCGAAAGCTCTTGCTCTTCTGGCAGCCAAACGTTCCTCCAGATTTCTTTACAGTTGGAAGCGTCAATAGCCGCGGTCAGGTAGCCCGCCGTTACGTACATGATTCCTTTATAGACGATCGGGCTCGACTGAGCTGGCGCGGTCATTCCCGATTCATAGGTACAAACGGGCTTCAATCTGGCGACGTTCTCACTGTTGATCTCATCGAGACGGACGAAGCGGTATCCGGCATAGTCCTTGTCGGTAATGAGCCAGTCGTCGACAGACGATGCGGCAGCTGTAAGTTCTTTTTGTGACTGCGCGTGGGCTCCTCGAATTCCACAAAGGCCGAAGGCCAGGATTGCCACACAAGTAAGTCGCCCCCACCGAATCATCTTGTCCCCCTTATTACCGACTTCCGAACAAACGCGGATTGTGCACTCTTGCGGCCATTTCCAAAGCGTTGGAAACAAAACGATCGGACGAAGGAATGCGTCACGAAATTCCGGGAAGTCCCGATTCCTCGGAGGTTGGCATATCGGCGTTTTAAAATGCGGAGATAGAGTGGTTGTTGGGGAACTTCGCGACGGACCATTCTATCCGGGTGACTGTAGAACTTGCTTAGCAAGGCGCTCAAAGTCCGCTGCGGGGCGAAGCCCCAAGATCAATTGTTCAGCCAAGAACCACGCGGGTGTACCTTGAACGCCACGTTCGTGGCCTAGTGTCTCTGCGTCTCCGACAGCCTTTAAGGCGCTGCCATCGCGAAACGCGGCATGCCATGCCGCAACATCAACTCCGCAGTCACTTGCGTGCCAGTCGACAACAGCGGGGTCACCAAGATCCTCGCCCGCAACAAAGTGCGCTTCGAACAAGGCTTTGTGTAGCCGAGGAAAAGCGCCCAGCTCGTGCCGTCGAGCCCACTCGGCAGCGGCCAAAGCCCGTCGCGTATTCGGAAGGTGCCGGGGCCAGCGCAACTGCAATCCAGCTTCTTTGGCCTCGCGCTCCAGCGTCGCGTACATGGGTCCGGTGCGAAGTCCCGCTGAAATCCCTCCAGCGGGAATCTCGGGGTGAGCTTGGAATGGCAGCTCTTCGACTTGAAGTCCGCGTTTCAAGAGGATTGCGTTTCGGTGTTGCGCAACGTAGCAGAAGGGACAAAGGAAGTCATACCAAAGGAGCACTGTCGGAGGATTGTTCATTCGCTGCGCTAATTGCTGCACAATTTCGGTGCTTTCCATTTACCCGAGAAATTTTCAGAAGGAACTCAACGAGCCCGAAGCTACGAACTATCGTTTGCGATTCCGACCTGTTTGATTTTCTGGTCTAGGCTCGAAGGTGGAATTGCCAGCCTTGCAACTGCCCCGGATGGCCCTGCAATGCTTGCCGCCCGCGTCAAAGTCGTTTCCGGGGCCTCCTATTGGTTGGACCCAGCATTTTCTCTCTTTATCCACTCGCGGATATATGCCGGGCAATTCTCAAGCCTGATTCCATCCTCTTCACAATGTGCCAGAAACTTCACCGCATCGCGGTCTGCCAGTCGCACATCGCTCAAGTCCAAAATGATGCTTGCGTATCGAGTTCGCGGACCGAAGAGCCTCTCTAGTTCTGAGGTGCACTCCGCGTCAACACGTCCACTCAACACAAAAATAGTGAAGCCCTGCCGTTCCGACCTTTCGATCCTCAAGGCCATGGGATCTGTTGCTCGTAGACTGTAACAACATCGAGCTACTGCAAGCTTGTAGCCATTGGTAATGGGCTGACAACACAAGAGTAAGCAAGCAGAACAGTCGACGAAATTTCGGGAAGTCCCGACTTTTCGGTAGTGGGCGTAAAAAAGTTCTAGGCGTGTTGAGTGAACTTGTTTCTCTGTATGTTGAATTGCCGCATTTTTGAGTCGAGGGTCGATGCTGGGATTCCGAGTCTCGCCGCCGCGCCATTTGACCCGGCAATTTTTCCTTTGCTCTCCGCCAGGGCAGCTTCGATGAGTTTCCTTTCCTGATTCTGGAGCGCCTCCGTCAATGAACCGGCTGACTCCAGTCCAGATCGCTCTTGAGTTGACATCCACGCTTCGTCTATCGAGAAGGTGTCGGTACCGCAAAGGATTATCGATCTCTCGATTATGTTTTGCAGTTCGCGAATGTTGCCTGGCCAATCGTATCTTTGGCACAGTGCTATCGTCTTCTTGTCGACGCTGCAAATATGTTTTCCCATTTTTTCAGCAAACCGTTTAACGAAATACTCCACCAGCAAGGGGATGTCTTCTTTCCGCTTCCGGAGAGGCGGCATCTGGACCGGAAAAACGTTCAGTCTGTAGAACAGATCTGCGCGGAAGGCTCCCACGGCAATTGCGGCTGGCAGATCTCGGTTGGTCGCCGCAATCACCCGAATGTCGGCCGGAATCATCCGGTTGCCTCCCACCCGTTCAAATTGGCGCTCCTGAAGCACACGCAGCAACGTAGTCTGAGTCTCCGCGGGAAGCTCCCCGACCTCATCTAAAAAAATGGTACCGGAGTGTGCTAGTTCAAAGCGGCCCTGACGCTGTTGCAACGCGCCAGTGAAGGCTCCTTTCTCGTGGCCGAACAGTTCCGAGGCAATCAGCGAGGATGGAATCGACGCGCAGTTCACGCTCACGAATGCCCTGCCGGATCGCCGGGAACGCTTGTGTATGGCGCGCGCAATCAATTCTTTACCTGTGCCGGTTTCGCCGGTGATCAAAACGGTAGAGTCGGTGGGGGCGACCTTCACGATGCTCGAGAGTACGGTTTGCAGGGCGGCCGATGAACCTACGATCTCTTCGAACATGAACGCCTGGTCGATCTGCTCGCGCAGCACGATGTTTTCGTCGTGAAGTTGATCTTTCAGGCGATTGATTTCTTCGAGAGCATTCTCCAATTTAACTCTTGCCTGCACGTGGTCGGTGACATCCATCGTGGTCCCGACAAATTCTACGAGTTCGCCCGACTCATTTAGGACAGGATGGCCAATGGAGTGGAGATGCTTGATCGTTCCATCGGAAAGAACAATACGGTTATCCACTTGGAAATCAATTTTTTCGTTTTCGCTTCTTCCGAACAGCTCGACTACGCGATTCCGATCGTCAGGATGAAACCTGTTAAAGAAGAACTCCGTGCTCGAAGCATCTTCATCAGTCTTGACGTCATAGATTCGATAAACTTCCGGCGAAATTATGACTTTTCCCGTTGAAACCTCATGTCTAAAGCTGCCAGTATGGCTTAGCTTCTGGGCGTCAAGCAGACTTTCTTCGCTGCGGCGCAGCTTCTCTTCCACTTTCTTGCGCTCGTCAATATCAGTCAGCAAGTTATACCAACGGACGATGCGACCTTCAGCGTCACGCAGAGATAGCCCATGTGAGTGATACCAGCGGTATGCACCATCAGCACGGCGCAGACGGTGATCAACGTCATACGGAGCCCCGGTTTCCACCGAATGCCTCCATGCGGCGACAGTGTTAGGGAGGTCGTCCGGGTGGACGGCGTCATTGGTAGTCCATCCCTTCAATTGTTCAACGGTCTTGCCGAAATATTCCAGGACTTGGTTGTTGACGAATTCAACCTCTCCTTGCGGGGTCATAATAGCTACCAGGCCGGCAATGCCGTCGACGATCAGGCGAAACCTCCGTTCGCTCTCGCGGAGAGCTTCCTCGGCGCGCTTGCGGTCGTCGATGTCTGTGTTTGTTCCGCACCATCTGACCACCTTCCCCGATGCATCCCGCAAGGGACTGCCACGAACCAGAAACCAGCGAAATTCGCCGTCGGTACGACGAAAACGGCCCTCGACTTCGAATGGCTGCTCGGAATTGACAGCCTCCTGAAATGCTCCCAGGATCCACGGCAAGTCGTCTGCATGGATCGCACCCTTCCAACCCCATTCCAGCGATTGGTCAGCCGAGAGCCCCGTGTAGTCCAGCCAGGCTTGATTGAAGAAGTCAGCACAACCGTCCAAGGCAGAGGACCATGCCGGGGTAGGAATCGTGTTGACGAAGGCACGAAGCTGATCTTCCGAGTACTTCATTTCGAACGGCCTTTGAAATGCCTTTCAACCGTCTTTGCTTGAGAGCGAACATGCTCGCCATTTACGGTCCGACTGCGCAGCCGAGGCCGATGAGCCCCTCTGCTTGTTAGAAGTCAAATCGCGCAGCTAGTTCAATCTGCCGCGCACTGCTGACCGTGGAGAATATCCGTCCAACGTTGTCCGCGAAGTTGCTCGCCGCATCCTTAAATACAGCATCTCCGTTTCCTCCCTGAGTGAGAGGAGTTTGCGTGTTGCTCGGGACAGCAAAGTTGGGGTGATTTAGAAGATTGAACGCTTCCGCGCCGAAGGTAATTTGCTTGCCTTCGGCTAACGGAAATGTCTTCCGCAACGCCAGATCAAATTGCGCGAAGGAAGGACCACGCAAAATATTCCGTCCAGCGTTGCCAAATTGATTCACGGGCGGTAATGCAAAAGCCCTTGGATTGAACCAGCATGTTGGGCTGCCCACCCTTGCGTGGTTTGGGCAGACACCCGCATAGGGATTGCCAACGAGGTTTGGTCTTTCCGCGGGGAGCAGAGACTGTTTATCTGCGTTGTCAAAGGACAGTACCGGAGAAAACGGAACATCGCTGTGAAGGCTAGCAATCCCAGAAACTTCCCATCCCCCTAATCCTCGTCGGTGCCCCAATGGCAGTTCGTAAACGGCGTTACCAACGAAATTGTGTCGGATGTCGAATTCCGAGCGTCCCCGGTCTCCCTTGCGATTGAAAACGTCTTGCGCGCTGGGCGGCTCGTTGACTGCTTCTAAGGGGTCATCGATAGACGCGTCATCTACGGAATGGGAAAAAGTGTAAGACACTTGCAAGGAGAGGTGATTGCTATACCGCTTCGATACCCCCACTTCCAATGCGTTGTAAAACGATTGTGCATCGGTAAGCGACGTCAGCAGAGGCGAAGGCAGGTCGGCATTGAACCGACGCCCGAGCGCTGGGAGGAACGGATTTTCCTCTGCCCCGCGGAGAAGATGAATACCACGCGCCCCCAAATATCCCACCGTGAGGGTGGTTTTTGGCGTGATTTCCCGTTCGAGATTCAGGTTGTATTGCAGGGCATATGGAAACTTGGGGTGGTAAGTCATGCTGTAGAGGAACAGCGGCTGCGTTAGCGCCGAATTTAGCGGATTGCGAAAGCTAGGCAAGACAGACGAGATTATTTCGAAGAAAGGCGGCAGATATCGATCGACGCCGTACAAGATTGCTGGGAATTGATCGCGAAAGATGCCGGTTCCGCCTCGCAAGACTGTCTTGCCATCGCCAGAGAGAGTCCACGCGAAACCGAATTGAGGTGACAAGAGATCAATCGGCGTGCTCGCGAATAGCTTGCCGGCCGTCGGCCCAGAGTCCGTTGTAGGGTTTCGAATCGCAGAGAGGCGTCCTTGTGCCTCGGTGGGATTCGAATAAAAGTCGTAGCGCAATCCGGCATTGACGGTCAGCCGTTTCGTTACCCGCCAATAATCCTGTACGAATCCAGACGCAACGCTCTGGCGGTAGCCGCGGTCAGAGTCGGACTTCGCGGGATCGCTGCTGAGGTACGAGAATGCCCGCGCTTCCAAAAAGAATTCCAGAGGCGGGTTGCTACTTTGGGCGGGCATTCCAAAGGGACGCAAATCCTGAAAGAAGTACAAGCCGTCCACAGGGAAGTTCACGGGTCCATTGACCTCAATCCGTCGAAACTCACCGCCAAACTTCAAGGTGTGACGGCCAGTTGCGCGCGAGATTTGATTCTGCAACTGGTACGTCGTCGAAAAAACGCCCAGGGGCAATACTGGGCTATTTCCAAGCAAGCTCAAGCCCTCGACATCGAGCACGCCGAACGGTTGAGAGGGAAGCAAGGAAAACGAGAGTTCACGATGTGCGTCGATGATCGAAGTCGATGCAGTCGTGCGGTTCACACCGAAGCGCAGCTCATTAAACATCTCGTGCCCGATGTTCTCGCGATCCTGCACAGTCAAATACTGATTTCGACCTAGCTCGCGCATCGGAAAATCCGGGACATAGGTTCCGGGAGGAGTGCCGAAATACGGCACGAAGGACGAGCTATCGTCAATGATGTAGCGCACAAACAACGAATGTGTGTTGGAAAAGTTCTGATCGATTCTGACCATGCCGTGGTGCTCATCGGTATTACCCGCATTCGCAGTGATCAAATCAGCGGTTCCGTCTCCGTTGTCTTTTCCATTCGGGAGCGGGAAAAGGTTTAGATAAGGCTGTATCCGTGGGTCAACGCTGACTGCTACACAATTATTGGGAGTGGCGCTGCTGCAGGCGCTCGGATTAGTGGTCGAGGGCAGCAAACCCTGGTGGGCTAGGACATCAGGCGCAGTGGCAATTGCTGTGTTAGCTTGTTCCTCCCGAAAACCTTCATAATTTGCGAAAAAGAAGGTCCGATCGTGCACCAAAGGCCCCCCCATGGTGCCCCCGAATTGGTTGCGCACAAAGTGAGGAATGGGACGGGCCGCCAAATCAAAATAGTTTTTGGCGTCGAGTGCCGCATTGCGATGCAATTCGAACAGTGAACCGTGCCATTGGTTGCTTCCTGACCTGGTAATCGCGTCGACTACCCCACCGCCGTTCCTGCCATACTCAGCGCTAAAGGTTTGAGTCAGGATGTGCAGTTCGGACAACTCATCGAGGCCCAGAAACAGCCCGGATGAACCAGCCGGTGACACTCCGAAAAAAATTTCATTTGCATCCATACCGTCAAGCGTCACGTTCGTCCAACTGGGGCGCATGCCATTGATCGCGACTTGTCCGAACTTGCCGTTGGAGATCAGGGAGGGGGCGGCGCTTGGAGTGGGCGCAACTCCTGGCTCTAATAGTGCGGCCTGAAAGAGATCGCGACCGTTCAATGGGAGTTCGCGCATCTCCCGTTGTCCGATAGTTCCTTCAACCGTCGACGTGATGCTGTCGACGATTGCGACCTCAGTATTCGCTCTGACTTCTTCTCTACGCGCACCTACGTGCAGAGATACATTTATGGCAATCGCGGAAGCAGTTGTCAGCGCAACAGCTTCGCGAACCGTTGTCTGAAATCCTTCCTTCTCAATGCGAACGGTATATGTGCCGATTGGTAAGCCAGACAGGCGAAATTGCCCCTCCGTATCGGTCGTGCAGTCTCGTTTCAACCCGGTGTCGAGGCTAAAAAGCGTAACTTTCACTCCGGGAAGAACGCCGCCAGTCGTATCCGTGATGACGCCAAACACGGTGCCAAGCTGTGTTTGCGCCAGAGCGGGTGTTGCAAACGAAGCTGATGCCAGCAGACACAGCGCAACCATGCGTTTCGACGTGAAACACCTCGAAGCAACACGAAAAGCACTTGTCACGAAGACAACCCAAATCGGGGCGCATCCCATCTTCAACTCCTGCTCTTTGTTCCCCAGTTTCTAAGGACAAATCCGGCACCGCGACAATTGAACGCGACCGTGAAGGGCGGTACGGCTATAAACGAGCGTCGTCCATCCGATATCTTCATCCAGGTCGTTCCCTCAGCATCCACTTGCGCACATACTCGGGGCAGTTCTTAACCCTTAATCCGTCAGTTTGACAGCGGACCAAAAACTTAACTGCGACGCGATTTACCAGGCTCAGATTCTTCAAATCGATGATCACGTTGCTGTAAAATGTTCGAGGCCCTAACACCCTTTCCAGTTCCGGTATCTCCTCCTCGGCCAAGCGTCCACTGAGGACGAAGATGGTCAATCCGCGTTGCGCCGAACGTTCAATCTTCAGAGTCATTGATCGCCGTGTTTAGCTGGCTCTAGGCATTTTTGTGAAGCGGCGTCTACAGCTGTTGCAGCCCGGTCTCCATACGCAAGACATTGGAAACAAACCACAAATTGAAGGTCTGAATTCACCGAGAATGGGGAATTCACCGTTTGTGGTGAGCTTGGTGAGGTGGAATTTTGGCGTGGACTAGTGAGATTCGGACATGAATCGGTATTTGTTGATCTTCAGTAGCTGAATCTTCCGATCCAAGGTCGAAGGGGGAATCCCGAGTTTGACGGCCGCCCCCAGCGGCCCGGCAACCCTTCCATTGCTTTCGCTCAATGCCGCTTCGATGATCTCTTTTTCCTCGTTCCGAAGGGTCGCTACTAAAGTGCGAGAAGACCGCGGGAGGCGCGGATCTTTCCGCGACAGCCAAGCCTCGTCAATGCTGAAAACATCCCCACTGGAGAGGATTACACATCGCTCGACGATATTTTGGAGCTCGCGAATATTCCCGGGCCAATAGTACTTCGTGCACAGCTCGAAGGTCTTTTTGTCTATCTTTTTGATTTGCTTCCCCATCTTCTCGGAAAATCGCTTGACGAAGTATTCAACCAGTATCGGAATGTCTTCTTTGCGCTCGCGAAGGGGTGGCAACTGAATTGGGAAAACGTTGAGCCTGTAAAACAGGTCGGGTCGGAATGTTCCCGCGTCAATGGTGGCCGACAAATCCCTGTTGGTTGCGGTAATTACGCGAACATCGGTAGCAATGGCACGGTTCCCTCCGACTCGTTCGAATTGCCGTTCCTGAAGCACGCGCAGGAGCGCAATCTGCGTTTCCGCAGGAAGCTCTCCGATTTCATCCAGAAAGATGGTGCCGCAATGTGCAAGTTCAAAGCGTCCCTGGCGCTGCTGCATCGCACCAGTAAACGCCCCTTTCTCGTGCCCAAAAAGCTCAGCTGCGACCAGTGCGGAGGGTATCGAAGCGCAATTCACGCTAATAAACGCGTGGCCTGAGCGCTTCGAACGCTTATGGATAGCGCGCGCGATCAATTCCTTGCCGGTCCCAGTTTCTCCCGATATCAGCACCGTCGAGTCGGTGGGGGCAACTTTTACCACGCTCTCAAGCACGGCCTGCAGGACCGCTGATGAGCCGACGATCTCCTCGAACATGAACGCTTGATCGATTTGCTCTCGGAGAGCAATGTTCTCGTCGTGAAGTCGATCCTTGATTTCGGTTACATGTTCGTATTCCCAGGCATTCTTTAATGTGATCGCAATCTGTCTTGCTACCTGTGCCAAAAATTCAACATCTTGTTCGGCGAAAAAACGCTCAGATCGACTGATAATTTGAAGCACACCCAAAACTCTGCCCTCGCTGATCATAGGAAGAAAACAGGCAGCGCGAAAGCTTTCGTTCGTGACGACATTGCAGAAAGCTTCGTCAGAACTCCAAATAGACCTGCCCTCGGAAAGGTTATTGAGCACAACGGGCTTGGCACTGCGAAATGCTGCTCCCGAGCACGATGCTCCCATGGGATACAAGGCGCCTTCCTTGACCAGCTCCTTACTATCCGGGAAGTCCACCATATGCTGCTTTAAGTATTTGCCGGAGACATCTGGCCATGCCAGTCCAACGAAATCGCACTTGAAGACCTGGCGAAGTTCACTCGATATGGCCTCAAACAACTGTCGAAGGTCCAAGTGCGATGCTACGCGATTGTTCAAATCCAGAAGCAGGCGCAGACGATCGCGTTCGTGTTGCAACTCACGTTCAAGGCGATGGCGCTCAGTGACATCGATCGTCGCCCCTATGAACTCCACAAGGTCACCCGACCCGTTCGTGACAGGATGACCAATGGACTGGATGTGTTTGATGGTACCGTCAGGAAGAACGATGCGCGCGTGTGTATCGAAAACGGTTTTCTCAACTTCGCATCTTTCAAAAAGTTGCTGAACGCGCTGCCGATCGTCGGGATGAAGCCTGCCAAAATAGAGTTCGGCGACCGAGGCATCCTCATGGGGCGTGATGCCCCACATACGATAGACTTCCGGTGAAATTATCACTTCGCCAGATCGAATATCATGACGCCAGCTACCCGTTTGGCTTATCCTCTGAGCTGCGAGCAGAAATTCTTCATTGCGACGCAGCTTCTCATTTGCAACCTTGAGCTCGGTAATGTCCGTAACTGCACCAACGAACTCCAAGCAACCAAAGTGGTTCTTCGAAGGACGCCCCACAACCCGCAAATGCTTGATAGAACCATCGGGCATAAGCAACCGATGTTCAAAATCGAATTCCGTCTTCTCGCGCGAAGCGCACTCGATGACTCGTTCCGCTGCTGGCCTGTCTTCGGGGTGAACTCGTTGCAGTATCAGGCCAATAGTAATCTTGGTGGTCGGCTCGTACTCAAATATCCGAAAGGTTTCCGGAGACCAGTAGATCTCTCCGCTGGCAATGTCCCAGCCGAAGCTGCCTGTGCGGCTTATGCTCTGCCCATCGGCCAGGAAAGCTTCGTTGCGTTGCAGATCAGAATAGAGGCTAGCATTCTCGAGCGAAATCGCGGCCTGCGAAACCAGCAACTCTAAGACTGCGACTCGCTGCGAGGTGAAGGCGCAAGGAGTCAAATTGTTTTCCAAATAGAGTACGCCGACAAGCTTTTTTTGTTTAATGATCGGCAGGCATAGGACGGATCTGGGGTGCTTTTGCTGCAGATACTCGTCCTCCGAATACAAGTTCGGGCCCGAAGCATCATCAAGGACCACGACCTCCCGCGTCCGGATCACGTAATGAAGTGTGGATTGGGGGAGATCAGATGAGGTGACCGCCGTCGGTCGAACGGTGACCTCGACCCTGTCGTGGCCAGTCGTGGCCTCCGCCTCGACCCGCGGCTCGTCGCCTCGGAGAAGGATGAGTAGACCCCGCTCGGCCCCGGCATGCTCCACCGCAATCGTCATGAGCTTCTCGATGACCTTAGTGAGGACAATCTCGCTCGAGAGTGCCTGTGAGGCCTTGACTATAGTCTCCACGTCTAAGTGACCGACGGACGTGCCAATCGTGGCGGTGGGTGAGATAGGATTTCGTTCCTCGTCCAGTTGCGGGTACCGTTCGTCAAGCTGCTTCACCTTGCCGAGCGCGCCCCAGCGGTCATAGCAGTTCCGCGCGTTACGTAGGCACGCGTGGGCCATCGTTTCGAAGCCGCACGCGGCGTAGAACCGCGCCGCCAGTTCGTAGGCTAAGCCCTCGTTCTGCACGAAACCGAACTGGCGGGCCGATTGAATGGCCTGCTCGTACAAGTACATCGCGTCCAGGGCGCGGCCTTCGATGCGAGCGATCTCAGCGGCGACTACGGCCGCGCGATTCGCGAAATTCTCGGGGCAGTTTTCCGCCCACAGCTTGATTTGCCTCTGGTGCGCGGTCAGCGCCTCCAGATGCTGGGACCGCTCGTGGGCCGATGCCGCGTCATACCGTCCGGCCCGCGCGAGTGCGCCATAGAAATGGTATTCGGCGACCTCAAAGCACGACTGCGACGTCCAGAGAACGTCTTGTGCCTTCGATGATGCCTCGATAGCTGAAAGATAGTCACCCCCGTAGACGCGTGCTTGCAGCTTGCGGATCCAATACCAGCACTTTGCAATAGCCAACGTCGGATGCTCGTCCAAGTGCTGCTCGAAACTGCACTCGTCGAAGTCCGGCTCATCGAAGGAGGAGAAATTCGGAGTGAGGCCTCGGAGAGTTCGGATGAGCTTGAGCTGTACGGCGATGATGTCAATGTTCAGGCCAAAGCGCGCTTTCCGCGCGAATTCGAGCCCGTTCTCGGCTTCTCGCTGCACGTCGGCAAGTGGATCTCCAGTCGCCAGAAGGTTTGTAATAATGCTGTTGCAGCTATAGGCCGCAAAGGTGAGGTCGCCCATCCTGACCGCTGTGTCGAAGGCGCGGCGCACCAATGAGAGGCCGGTCGTCACGTGTTTCGTCCAGGGAATGACGAGGCGTCCAAAGCACATGTAGACGCGGGCCTTGAAGCTTTCTCGCCCACCCTTCTCCACAAGATCGAAGCCCAGCTTGCCGAAGCGGAATCCGCTCCCGTAGTCGCCAAAGTGTGGTCCAAGTATCATCCCCAGCCAAACGTAGGCGAGACACGATCCATCGCTGTTGCCAAGTTCGAGGCTGAGGTTCGTCATCCGACAGACGACGAGATTGGTGAGATTCTCGTCGGTGAACAATGCTGGCGGTAAGGCCTTTGAGAGAACGTCGATGGTCGCGCGGCAGTCCGGATCGCTCATGACGGGCAGGTCGATAAGTTCCTCGATCGAGCGGCTCCCGAGCTGTCGCCAAAGTTTCTCGTATTCCTGCTTTACGTCGTCCTTCGAAGGATGCGGCGACCACGCAACGCCGATCCTGCGCAGATATTCCAGGCAAACCTCGACAGCTCGGTCACTCCGATCTAAGGTCGTAAAGAGGTCGACCAGCAAACAGGTGACAGCGGCGAGGTCGCCGAGGCCATTGGCCCGATGCGAAAGCATCAAGAGCCGCTCTTCGGCCGCCGCCAACTCCCCGGTCAGGAACTCACACTCTGCTTGGTGGATCTCCAGCGCAAATGTAAGTTCGTATTGCTCCTGCCAACTGTCCGCCGACAGCAGCGCGCGGCCGAAGACGAAGTACTTCAACGCCGCGGCGTACGCCGTTGACGCTTTGGCGCGCTTGCCGGCCAGGAGATTGAGCTCGGCCACCCGTTGGCGCTCCTCGCTCAAATCTATCAGCGCCGCGGCGCGGTCGAACTGGTTTACAATCTCGAAGATCTTCTCCTCGATCTCCTCCGGCGCCGTTTTTGACGCGAGCACCCGGCCAATCCGAAGGTGTGCCGCCGCCCGCTCGCCTTCGGGGATGAGAGCATAGGCCGCCTCCTGAACACGGTCGTGGAGAAATGCGTAGGAAGTTTCCAGGCGGAGGATCAACCCGGTGCGAGCTGCCTCCCAGAGCGCCTTTTCGATCTTGTCTTCGGATTCCCCGTGAATCAGATTCAGGGTTTCGATCTCCACTACGTTCCCGAGGCAAGCGAGTTGCTGGAGCGCTTCTTGTGTTGTGTCGGCCAATCGCTTTAGCTTCCCCACCATAAGATCCACGATGTTGTCGGTGTATTGTTTCGCCCGGATTCGCGCCAAGTCCCAGGTCCAGGCAGCCGCGTCCGGGTCGAACTCGAGCAGCCCTTCCTCGACCAGCGCGGTGAGGAACTGGATTACAAAGAAGGGATTGCCACCAGTCTTCTCGTGCACCAGTTGGGCAAGAGGACCGGCAGAATCCCCATTGCTGTGCAGCGCATCGGCGGCAAGCCGGCCCACATCGTCGAGCCTGAGAGGAGCCAGGACGATGTCTTGCATCTTCGCCCCAGCCCTGCGGATTGCCCCCAGCGTCCGGATGAGCGGATGAGACGAAGTAACTTCGTTATCGCGGTAAGCCCCGATCAGCATCACGTGGCGGATATCCGGATCCGTAATCAGGTACTCCAGCAGTTCAAGCGTCGCCGCGTCCAGCCATTGCAGATCGTCGAGGAATAGTGCAAGCGGGTGCTCTGGCTTGGCGAACGCACCGAGGAACCGCCCGAGCACCAACTGGAAGCGTTTCTGCGCATCCTGGGGCGGAAGCTCTGGAACTGGCGGCTGTTTCCCGATGATGAACTCAACTTCGGGGATGAGGTCGACGATCAACTGGCCGTTGGAGCCGACCGCCTCCATGAGGGCGACCCGCCAACGTTCAAGATCGGCTTCATTGCCGGCAAGGATCTGACGGACAAGACTTTGGAAAGCCAAAGCGACGGTCGCGTATGGGATGTCGCGCCTATACTGGTCGAACTTCCCTGCCGCGAAAAGTCCGCGCGGCAGAACGAGCACCTTATGAAGTTCGTTTACCATAGAGGATTTGCCTACGCCGGAATAGCCGGATACCAGGACGAGCTCTTGCGTACCTTGAGCCACGACCCGGTCGAAGGCCGCGAGCAAGCTGTTGATCTCGCGCTCTCGCCCGTACAACGTCTCAGGGATCAGTAATCGGTCGGACACGTCGTGCGCGCCCAGCGGAAACGGATCGATTCGACCATTCGATTGCCATTCTGCCAGGCACCGTCGAAGATCGTCTGCTAGACCGGAGGCTGTCTGGTAACGTTCCTCGGCGTTTTTGGCGAGCAGCTTTATGGTGAGCGACGACAGCGGCTCCGGGACTGCGGCTCGCTCACTTGGCGGCGTCGGCTGGCGCGCTATGTGGCAGTGGACCCACTCGAGAGGGTCGGCGGCGGAAAACGGAAGCGCGCCCGTAAGCATCTCGTAAAAGGTGACACCCAAGGAGTAGAGATCACTGCGGGCATCGATCGAGCGGTTCATGCGACCGGTCTGTTCAGGCGCCATGTAGGCTAGTGTGCCGGCAATGACCTCCGGCGGCGCGGGCGCCTGACACTCACGCGGCAGTTGGGATGCGATCCCGAATCCCGTGAGGTGGACCTGGCTGCAGTCGTCGACGAGCACGTTCGCGGGCTTAACGTCTTTGTGTATGAGGCCATGACGATGGACTTGGCCGAGCGCCGTCGCCAGACCAATGGCGATGTGGAGGAAACGTGTCAGGTCAAGCGGCTGAGCCTGGTCTCGCTCAAGAACATGATCAAGGGGTTGACCGCCTGGGTCCTGGAGTAAGAGGATCGTCTGCCCTTCGTGACGAATGAGCGCAAGAGGTAGGGCTGCCCACGCAGGATCGAGATTGGCTGCAAGAGAGAGCTCGTGCTCTAGACGGCGGAGGCTGCGAGGTGACGGCCGTTCTGCAGGGAGTCCGACTGCCAAGACCGGCGATGGGTTGCCGTGCTGTCGGCCGCGGTAAAGGGTGAAGTCCACGCCTTCCCGGAGGGGCTCCAACATGTACCCAGAAGGCACCGAGATGGAGGACATTCTCGTCGCCACGGCTGCACGACCTCAGGGTTTTCATTTTGACTACAGCATGAGAGGGCGTCAACTAGGGTTCTTCAGCGTTTCTTTGAGGCTCGATCGTTTGGTGTTGGAAGTCGCAAAAATAGGAAGAGCTACGATTAGCGCTCCCCCAAGCCGGCCTGCTGTGACGACTAATGGCGACATGTGCGGTAACAATCGGACGAAAATACCAGTCACGCCCCACATTACCGCGGTCAGACCTGCCGCCAGAATTGGTATGCCAGTGAAGTATCGATATAGGCCAGGGCTGCCGAAATCATGAGCTCGATCTCGGTACCCGAATCCGGTTCGCTCCGAATGATCAGTTTGCCTCCTACTAGTTCAGCCCGTTCGCGCATTCCAGGAAGACCGTGGTGTCCGATTCGCCGGCCCGTATCAAGAACGCTCGATTCAATACCCTTTCCGTTATCGCGAACCCGCAATCGGAATTCTCCAACGTCGTAATGAATCTGAACTTCGATCCGCGCGGCGGACGCGTGGCGGAAAGCGTTGCGCAAGGCTTCGCCCGCAATTTGATGGACTTCATCACAGACGAGCGGAGGAAGGTCCCTTACCTTCCCTTCGATGGTGACCCGAAATTCGGGGGAGTTCGCGTCATTCAAAAGGGCTTCGCCCAATGCAGTGATAGCCCGGACCAGGTCCTTAGAAACGTCTATCGACGATCGCAAACCCTGCACTGCATCCCGACCTTCAGCGACCGCCTCTCCGGCTCGCTCCACTATTCGGTCAAGCAGCTCCTCCGCATCGCCCGGTCGACTCCGGATCAAGTACCTCACGGCCGAAAGCTGCATCAAAAGACCCTGCACACTCTGGAGAAGTGTATCGTGCAGTTCGCGCGCTATTCGGGTTCGTTCGTTGACGCGTTCCTCCAGGCGTAAATCTTCTGCACGTTTTAGCTTCTCCTCGGCTTGCTTCCGCTCCTCGATGTCTGTATGAAGGGCATACCAGTCGCTTATCTTGCCTTCCGCATCTCGCGCTGGTACGGCGCGCATCTCGAACCAGCGGTAAACGCCATCCGCGCGTCGAAAACGGGCCTCGATGTCAAGGATTTTGCCCGTTTCGATCGACGTTGCCCAAGCCTCGATTACGGCAGGAAGATCCTCAGGATGAATGACACCGATGCGGCCCCAGCCTTTCAGCTCCTCATTTGTTTTGCCAAAATACTCCAGTTCCTGGCGGTTGAAAAACGTGGGGTCACCCGATGCCCCCGATGCATTCACGAGGCCGGGTATGTTGTCGATGATCTGCCGCCAGGAGAGCTCGCTGGCCCGCAGCACTTCCTCTCTCCGCTTACGGTCCTCGATGTCTATACAGGTTCCGTACCATTTGACGATGTGGCCCGCCTCATCCCTCAGTGGATTGGCGCGAATCAGGAACCATCGATAGGAACCGTCGAACCGGCGAATCCGCGCTTCCGCGTCGACCGGTGAGCCCGACGCCAGACACGATTGCCAATGCTCTACATGTTTCTGACGGTCGTCCGGATGAATCGCTTCGGCCCAGCCCCAGCCCTGCGCTTGTTCCGCGGATATACCGGCGTAATCGAGCCACACTTGATTGATAAAGTCACAGTAACCATCCGGGCGAGTCGTCCATGCTGTTGTGGGGATCGTATGAATGATGGCAGCAAGATTCAAATCGCTTTCCGCAGTCGTTTCCCCAACCATGACGTAGTGCCCTCCTCATCGATTCTACTGAGATTATCAGGCTAGAGTCAGCGACGGCTTCGCTACCTTTGCGGCCGCCCAGAGCGAACCTGGATTCACCCGGGTCCGATGCAATGTGAGCATCTTCTCGTAAAGTTCCAGCGGCGTCGATGTACTTGCCACAGCTGCATTGAAGTCCTGGAGGTAACGTCGGGTTTCTTCGATGTGAAGAGGGGAACTATCGGGGTTAAGCACGCCATGGCCGACCACCACCGCTTGCGGATGAAGGGCCTCGATCTTATCCAGCGCGGAGAGCCATTCGCCCCGTGCATTTTCATCGCATTCCGCAAGATAAGGGTGCGTGTTGTTGTAGACGGCATCTCCCGAGGCAACCAAGCCTATCGAAGGCACATGCAGCGCGGTAGTGTTCGCGGTGTCGGTACGACCGAGGTACACTACACGCAGTTCCTCACCTTCAAGAGAGAGAGCATCTCCTTGGAGAACTTCGGGCAGTACAAACTCAGACGGAATCTGACCAGGAAAACGCACTTCCCAGAAAGACCGTACAAAATCCGGCTTGATTTGGTCTTGCATGCTGGCAACGGTGGAAGCAGTGGCAAACGCCCGCGCGTTGGGGAACCGGTCCAATAGGAGTTTCAGTCCAAGGAAATGGTCGCCATGCGCGTGAGTGATGTAAACACTAATGAGATTCTTGCCACTCTCGGCGAGCCAGTCGACCAGATCCTTCGAATGCTGGACGGACAGAAACGTATCAACGAGGATGGCATCGTGTTCGCCGTGAATCAGCGTAACGGTGTTGGTAACCCAGGCCAGATCATCCGCGCCTGGCGGAAGTCCTTGAGTGACGCCAGGACGCTTCTTCGTCAGGATCTTCCAATTCAAGTTCGCCATAAAATCGTTCCTCCGCTATTGGTTTCGGTCTCGCCCTTAGTCGTGGCGTAAATGGATGAAGCACTGTCCGATTCGTGAACCGTGTAAATGACGACCTGATCTATAGACTTGTTTGCAGTAATCATTTTTCGCCAAAAATCAGGCGCTTACTTCCGACTCTTCGAGTGCCGGATAGTCGGTGTAGCCCGCGGCTCCTCCGCCGTAGAACGTGGATTTGTCAGGTGCATTGAGTGGCGCACCAAGCGCCAGGCGCTTCGGCAGATCGGGATTGGCAATAAAGGAGCGTCCAAAAGCGATGAGGTCTGCTGTTCCAGCCGTGAGCGCTTCCTGCGCGCTCTCGTGGGTGAATCCCCCCGACACGATCAACGGCCCGGAAAACACCAGACGAAATAATGTGGCAACCGATCGCGGCGCCGCATCATTCAGCTCCTCCACTACGCCAGCACGCACCCGCGGCTCGATCAGGTGAAGGTAGCAAATTCCTCGCCCGGCCAAAGCCTTGATCACGTACGTATACAGCGCTGCCGGGTCACTATCCGCGCTACCATTAACATCGCTGAAGGGCGACAGCCGAACACCGATACGATCGATCGGCCAGACTTCCGAAACGGCGTCGAGTACCTCGAACAGAAGCCGCGCACGGTTTTCGGTAGAACCACCGTATTCGTCATTTCGCTGGTTGGACTTGTCTTCCAGAAATTGTTCGAGAAGGTAGCCGTTGGCGGCATGAATCTCGATCCCATCGAATCCCGCCTGCTTGGCATTTTCCGCAGCCCTCCGGTAATCGGCCACGATCTGTTTAATCTCATTCAGTTCGAGGGCGTGGGGCGTTTCAAAAGGCACACGCTGAAAGTTGCTTGTGAAGGCATTGCCAGCCGGCGGGATCGCGGACGGCGCTACGGGCAGGCTTCCATCCCGTTGAAGCGAGGAGTGGGAAATTCTACCTACATGCCACAACTGGAGAAAGATTACCGCGCCGCGCTTCTTAGTCGACTCGGTGACGGTTCGCCAACCGGCAACCTGCTCCGCTGTATAGATTCCAGGCGTTTGCGGATAGCCTTGCCCCTGCTGTGAAATCTGGGTTGCCTCGGCGACAGTCAGGCCGCCTTCGGTCGCGCGCTGACTGTAGTAGATTGCGGCCAGAGGCGAGGGAACACCATCGGCGAGTCCGGCTCGCATCCGCGTTAGCGGCGGCATCACGATGCGATGACTGAGCGGGATTGCACCGAGCTGCAAGGGTTTAAAAAGGGGTGATGTCATATTTTACTTCCTTTCTTGGAGTCACTCAGGGTTAAGATGACTGGTCGTCTTAATGTTAAACAAATTTTTTCCCCCGGGGTTGCGCCTAATGGATTCGTTCGCCGCTTCTTTTCACGGGGATCACCCAAATCGGTACATTAACTTTCGGGTTTAGAAGCGAGGTGTAGGGCAATCCGTTCTTAAGGTCTTGATTGATTCCATCCAAAGCGGACACAGATTCTGCGGGCAAGGCCACCATGATGTGAGGGCCGATATAAAACCACTCCTTCACCTCGTGTGGGTCTTTAGCGGGTCCAGCACCCTGGCCCTGCCGTGCTTCTCCGAGGAGCATATAGGAGAGGCCCACTTTTTTGACGGTTGGCGTTCGGCCGCCAATAATGTCCATCAGGATCTCCATCATTGGCTCATCGGCGCACATGGGGTCGTGCTGAGGCCGGCCCGGAATATCGGGCATACAGGTCCAACCGTTCGTCCCTCTCCGCAATACCCGCCCCATATCCAGCTTTCCCGCGATTCCTGGATCAACCCAGTCGACGACCGTTGCGTGATCAGAAATGAAATCAGGCGCGGCCGCAAGGGCGTTCTTGATCTTCCATTGGTCAGAATGGTCCCAGGTCGTAAACGTCCCCTGAGGCAACGGGTCGGTTGCTGTCGTTAACTCTTCGGCAAGAGCCAACTCAGCAATCGAAGCTGTACAAAGAAGCAATGCGCATGTGCGCAACAGCATGTAAGTCCTTTCCACCTTCCATAGGATGCCTCGCTGAAAATCAGCGTCGCTCTT
>DATLKM010000061.1:0-5037 GCA_035538435.1 Binatia bacterium | reverse complement strand
TCTTTCAGGGCGAGCGTGTCGACGTTGAGCGCGTTTTGTAGTTTGCTCGCCTGTATGAGCGACGAGAGAACGGCAGACAACATGGCGTTGTCGGCATTTTCCTGAAGGCTTTTCAGCCGCGCTTCATTAACCGCACCTCCCAGCTTCAGGCTGATAGATACCCTGGGCGCGAGCCCAAGTTCAACTTCCACTTCGCTGACATCGAAGCCCGCGTCCGGCAGCAGACCGAGAACCAGGTTGAGGTCGCCGAGCAGTTGGACGGTTTTCTCCGTTCCCACCTCCGCAATGGCCTCTTTCACTTGCTTCAGCTTGTTGAATGAGTCAAAGCCCATGGGTCCTCCCGAAGATATTTCAGCTCTCGCGATGATAGTGATGAACTGAAGAGAATCGTTTCGGGCGTCCGTGGGAAATCGTTCAGGTACAACCACCGCTCCGGTGTCGAGGCCTGAGCGTCAGGTATTACTTAGAAGGGCGCTCCTGGGATGGGTGCCAGATGTGGAGGATTTCAATGGGTTCATCCTTGGTGCGGTAAACGACGATGTAGGGAAGTCGTCGATGCAACAGCTCGCGCGTTCCTTCCTCGATGCCGGGTCTTCCGCTGCGGGGAAACTTCCTTAATGATCGGATGGATTCGCGTATCTCGATGACGGTGGCGCGCGCAAGATGAGACTCGTGCTCGGTCAGATAATCGTAAATGTGTTCGAGATCGTCCGCGGCGGAAGGAGTCCAGCGTATGCGCATTACCGTTTCAACATTCGGTCGATGCGCGCATCAACTTCTTCTTCTTCAATCAACTCGCCGCGGTCCGCCTGATCGATACCCTTGCGCACCGCAGAACGGAAACGAGCATCCGTTTCGAGCAGGCGCAACGCGGCATCTTTGACCAAGTTTTCAAGGTCGATACCGGTCCGGTGCGCGACCTCTGACAACCGGGCTTCCTGCTCGGGAGTGAAACGAACCTCCATGGTCAAAAGTCTAACAAAGCGAGACGCAGTGTCAATTCACGAATTCACGAATCGAGCTAAGTGCGTTTCGCTTACTCGTTTGCCAACTTCTCCAGCATCTTCGCCCCATTCGCATTCTTGGGATTGAGCTCCAACGACTTGCGGTAGTTCGTGATCGCCAGCGCTTTATTGCCGGCGTCCATGTAGCCTTCGCCCAGGCTGTCGTAGGCGTTGCTTGATTTGGGAAATTGCTCGACGTTGAGCTGGAATATTCGAACGGCGTCGGAAAACTTCTTCTCGCCGATCAGTTGGTAGCCAAGTCCGTTTAGCTGCTCTTCGTCGAAGTTGTAGGTCGCAGGCGAGGATGCTTTCAGTTCGTGGTACCGCTTCACGGCCGCGTCGACTCCACCCGATTTGATCGTGGCCGAGAGTTCTTCCGCAATCGATCGCCGCGGGTCGAAGCCGGCCTTGACCTGCGGCACCCAGTTCGACATGGTCACGGCGAACAGTCCTACGACCATGGCCAGCGTCAGCATAAAAAGCAGACCGGCCATGGCGAATCGCCGCGCCGCACCGGGGCGGTCCTGGGTCCAGAAGTAAAGTTCCAGGACGCCCAGTGGGATCAGGTACTGCGCGTAGGAAAGAAACGTCAGATAAGGGCCGGTGAAGGTCGCGGCATCGAATCCGACCGGGCCCTTGAACACGAAGAACGTCAGGAAGAGCATGATGCGGATGAACCAGGATGCGCTGACCGCCAGAAACATGCGCAGCGCCCAGCGGCGATGTGTTCGGAAATCTCGAGCCATCGCATAACGTAGAGCGAGCGCGGCGAAAAGCCAGATCAACAGCGCGTTTCCGGTGCTTCCAAGGTGCTGCCAGACGTCGCCCACGCTCCCCCGGATCCAGGTCATATAGAGGCCGGCGGCCGCGAGCGCGACCGTCGAGAGCATATAAAGGCGGCCGTTCCAGCGGTGAAAAACAGGGAAGCGCTTGCGCACCTGCGGTACCAGTTGCGCCGCGCCGGAAAACATGATGATGGCCGCCGAGATCACGTGCGCGACCACCGCCCAGTTTCCTTTGGTCACGCCCGGGACAAACCCGTGCGTGAATCTCCAGCCGTGACAATCGCCGCGCACCGCGGTCAATCCATAAAAGGACGCGATGGCGAAGGCGAAGATCAGCTGGCCGAGTACGGTCACGCCAAACCAGAAGCCGGTGGCGCCTTTCAGGGCGCGGGCGGCGAGTGATTCTAAATCGATCCTTGGGTTAGTGAGGACGGCGGTGCTCATAAGCGATCTCCTTTAGAGAATCGAAACTTCCCGAATTTCGGCAGTTTCAGCCGGCCAGCGAATGCGGAACCAATACCCGACGGTTTTCCTGCGATCGAAACGGCGCGGGAGCTTTCCTGTATGCCCGGGCCACACGCACGCGAATCAGCCAGAAAATCAACAACGCAATGGGAAGAAAACTGAGGAAATAAAGCAGCCCGATCTTGCGCACGAAAACAGGGAAGAACTGCGGCCGGGCCAGGAACAACGACGCCGAGGCCACGAACAAGCCAAGATTCATGCGCCACAAGTGGCGCACCAGGCGCTTCGTGCCGGTCAGGCCGTGCAAGGCGTTGCGAATGTCGCCGGCGGCGGCCAGCAGCACGAAGAAAGCGGTGATGAACAATCCGCGATAGGACATTTCATATTTCATCCCGCCTGGACTCCGCGCTGCGAGCATTCCAAGAGCGATGTCGGTAGTCGCGATAGAGAGCGAGGCCAGCGCTGCCAGCCACTCGAATTTTCCCGTTTCTCCGGGGGTGCGCCGCGCGGTCATCCAGGCGGTCGAAACCAGATACAGCACCATGATTCCGCCCAGCGTGTTGGGCACGTCCGATTTCATGAAGGCCAGCGTCGCGCCGCAGGCCGCCATGCACAGCATGGCGCCCACAAAAATCTGGCCGGCGATATCGTGACGGCGCGTGCCTTTCTTCAGGAACGCCGCGGTGAAGCCGGAGACGATTCCCAACGTCCCCCCGGCAATGTGGAGAGTTAACAAGGGCAATCGAACGATTGGAGTGATGACGGCCAACGCGATCATGACGTTTACCTCCGTTTTCGAGCGAACCATCCCTGCCGGAGCCCGTTTGCCCCGTTTCATCGCCGACTGGCAGCGATGTTTCCGCTAAGTCAGATTGTGGTGAGTTGCGTTACCGGACTTCAGACCGGACCTCGATACCGGCGAATCTGCGCTGCGGCCACCAGGAATGCGGCCGCGAACAACAGGCCGAACCACAGGCCCGGCGTAAGCACGAAATGCACAACCATCTTCATTTCCGGGTCGAGCATGTCGCCACCGTCACTGCCGCCCGCGAGGCGGCGCGTAAGAAAATTGGCAACGTAAGCGGTATGAAAAACAATGCGCTCGAAGATGGTCACGGCGAAGGGCGGAAGCAGCGCCCAGAGAAACGGCGCGCGCTTTGACCACGCCGAAATCAGCATGAGCCAGCAGTAGAACGGCGCGTACCACAGGATGTGAACCGATATGAGGTGATAGAGCAGGGCCCGCATGCCTTCGATCGGCATCAACTGCATCCAGAACGCGGCCACACTCAAGCCGTTGGCCGCGATCACCGCGCTGCTCAACAGCAGGATGATTCCCTCGGTGAGCGCCGTGATCACATACGAGACCATGGGCAACAGCACCAGCAGCACGAAGGCTTTCGCCAGAACAGTTGTGATGTCGGAGACCGGCATCGACTTCCAGAACAGAATGCTGCGGTCGCGCCGCTCGCCATAGAGCGTGTCGATGGCGTAGAAAAAACTGACGATGAAAGACGCCGCCATGATCAATCCGGCGGACACTTGAAATGGATGGGCCAGAGCGTCGCGCTGCTGCTGCGCATTCATGGTCATGGCGCTGCGCACCGCGTGCGGCAGTCCCACGAGGACAAAAGCATAGCCGATGAGAATGACGCCGCCGATGGCCAGCGGTGCAAGATAGATGGAACGGTACTCCCACAGCTCGCGCCGCACCGACCAATAGAAAGGACGCGTTGCGGCCAAGGCAGCTGGCGTAACTCCGCTTGCTGTTGCGCGAGGCTCGGGTTCTGGATTCAAAGGAGTATTCATTTTGCCGCTCCTTCATGAACTTTGGACTCAACCGACGGCGCAGCCGCGTGATTGCCCATGACGGCTACAAATAAATCCGCGATGCTCGGCGTGTGGACTTCGCCGAGCTGCGCCAGTTGCTTGCGGTCCACGCCTTCGAACAGCAGCAGG
This sequence comes from Binatia bacterium, assembly GCA_035538435.1. GTDB lineage: Bacteria > Acidobacteriota > Terriglobia > Terriglobales > Acidobacteriaceae > Sulfotelmatobacter. The sequence goes on along the minus strand of DATLKM010000061.1, from coordinate 824 downwards.
TTGCGGCCAAAAACCTGGCGCTCCTGCATCGGTTTCAGCGCGCGCGCGGCCGCGACCTGGTCGGAAGTCACCATAACTTCCGCGTACCTCGCTTCGAACTCTTCCATGCTGCAACTCAGAACGATGCGCCCGTTTTGAATGAACATCAGGTCGGTCAGCACGTTCTGAATTTCTTCCACCTGATTGGTCGTGACCAGAATCGTCCGGCTGCGGTCGAAGTAGTCGTTCAGCAGAGAATCGTAGAACTGCTTGCGATACAAAATGTCGAGGCCCAGGGTCGGCTCGTCGAGCACCAGCAAACGGGCGTCAATGGCCATGACCAGCGCCAGATGAAGCTGGGCCACCATTCCTTTCGACAGCTCTCGGACGCGGCTCGACCGCTTGATAGAGGTGCGGGCCAGAAATCCGTCGGCCTTGGCACGGTCGAAGCGCGGATGCACGCCGGCCACATAGTCGACTGCGTCCGAAACACGAATCCAGCGCGGCAGTACGGCCACATCGGCGATAAAGCAAACGTCGCGCATCAGGCGGTCGCGTTCCTTCCAGGGATCGCGGCCCAGAACCCTGAGTTCGCCTTCATACGGAGTGAGGCCGAGGATGGCGTTCAGCGCGGTCGTTTTCCCCGCGCCGTTGGGGCCGACCAGGCCGAGAATCCTTCCTTCTTCCACGCGCAGGTCAATGCTGTCGAGCGCCACCGTCGTCCCGAACGTTTTGCGCAGACCGCGAGCTTCAATGCAGGGCATGGCGTCAGCGATCCTCCTCTATGGAATCGGGCTCTGCGGAATTCTGACGGGAAGTTTTCTTCGCGCCGGTTTTTGCATCAG
>DATLKM010000060.1:0-12740 GCA_035538435.1 Binatia bacterium | reverse complement strand
TTGCCGGAGTGCATTGAGAAAACGGTCGAGCGTTCAGGATGGAAACGGCGCAAGGGCAGCCTGCCGCGCGGGCGCGGGCTGGGTATAGCTTGCAGTCATTATGTAAGCGGGGCGGCGAATTCGATCATTCGCTCCGACATGCCGCATTCGACGGTAAACATCAAGATCGACCGCGACGGCGGCGTGGTTGTGTACACCGGGGCGTCGGATATCGGGCAGGGATCGGACACCATGGTTGCGCAGGTTTCCGCCGAAGTGCTGGGATGTTCGCTGGAGCGCGTGCGGGTGATTGCCGCCGACACGGATTTGACGCCCATCGATATTGGGTCGTATTCGAGCCGGGTGACGTTTATGAACGGCAACGCGACGTTGCGCGCAGCGGAAGATGTGAAGAAGAGAATTGCCGCGGCTGCGGCGAAGAAGATGAATTGCGCTGCGGACGATTTGATATTCCGCGAAGATGTGGTTTTCAAGAAGGGGAGCCCCCAGCCTGCCGTCAAGAAGGACAAAATCGAAGAAGTGGAAGTGACCCAGGCGGGAGCTTCCGTGAGCGGGCGCGTCGAAGGGCAGATCCTGCGCGGGTCGCTACAGCAGAAGCGAAAAGAAGAAGGCCCGAAGGAGTGGATGACGTTTGAAGAGGCGGTAGTCGCGGCGATCGATTTTCACGGGGCTCTGACTGGGACCGGTTCTTACGCTCCGCCGCCGGAGGCGCGAGGCGGGAAGCATAAGGGCGGAGGCGTAGGGCCCTCGCCGGCGTATTCGTATTCGGCCCAGGTCGCGGAAGTCAGCGTGGATGAGGAGACGGGCGAGGTCACGGTCCACAAAGTCTGGGCGGCGCATGATTGCGGGCGGGCGCTGAATCCGGTATCAGTCGAAGGACAGATCATCGGTTCCGTGTGGATGGGCATGGGGCAGGCGCTGACCGAAGAAATGGTTTGGAAGGACGGCATGCTGATGAATCCGGGCATGCTCGAATACCGTAGTCCGTCGTCGGTGGAATCGCCGGAAATCGAGCCGATCATTGTGGAGAGCATCGATCCGGAGGGTCCGTTTGGCGCGAAGGAGTGCAGCGAAGGATCGCTAGCGGCGACGATTCCGGCGATTTCCAATGCGATTTATGACGCGGTCGGCGTGCGGCTGCATGAGTCGCCGTTTACGCCGGAGCGTGTGTTGTCGGCGCTGCGGGCGAGGAAAAAAGAGAAGGCCCTGAATCTGACGGAGGGCGTCGATCCGACTTCGCCCACGCGCTTTCGCGAGCATGGCGGGTCGTTGTGGTTCAAGGGGAAAGGGCCGGAGCGCCATGCGCTGGATCGGGCGCGGCGCGAATCTGCTTCGCCGGCGGGAGGCACGGATTGAGTCTGCCTGGATTCAAGCTGCTGCGGCCGCGAACTGTCGATGAGGCAGTCGAGCATCTGGAGAAACACGGCGGCAACGTTCGCGTTCTTGCCGGCGGGACGGATTTGATTCCCTCGATGCGGCAGAAGTTGTTTGAGCCGGAGTATGTGCTCGACGTGCGGGGCATTGCGGATTTGCGCGGGATCCGGATGGGAAATGCGAAAGCCCCGCTTCTTGCAAAAGCCGCGAAAAATGGAGCACCGGCCGTCGAGCCCGGTAGCGAGGTGATCATCGGCGCGCTGACCTCGCTGCGCGAGATTGAGCGATCGAATTATCTTCAGGAGCATTTTCCCGTACTGACGGAAGCCGCGGCCACGGTGGCTTCTCCCGTGATTCGCAACATGGGCACGATTGGCGGGAACATTTGCCTGGACACGCGGTGTCTCTGGTACAACCAGTCGCTGGCGTGGCGCAAGGGATGCGGATTCTGCATTAAGAAAGACGGCGATCTTTGTCACGTCGCGCCGGGAGGGTCAAAATGCTGGGCGGTGTTTTCGGGGGACACTCCGCCGGCGTTACTGTGCTTGAATGCCGAGATTGAAATTGTGGGACCGGCGGGAGCGCGGAGAGTTGCACTGGGCGAATTTTACGCGCTGGATGGGATCAATTACCGCAAGCTCGCGGCGAACGAATTGGTGACGCGAATCTTCCTGCCCGCCGAGTCTGCGGGGTATCGCGGGGTGTATCGCAAGCTGCGGGTGCGGGGATCGATCGATTATCCGTTAGCGGGAGTTGCGGTAGCGATGAAGCGGTCGTCGAACGGACACGGAGTCGGGGACGTGGCGGATGCGCGAGTGGCGATTACGGCGGTGAATCCTGCGCCGTTGCTGGTCGCGGAAGCTGGTGAAATCCTGTCTGGGCGAAAGTTCGATGAGGAATTGGCCGAAATAGTCGGCGATATGGCGGCTCGCACGGCAAAGCCGCTGACGACGTCCGCGCTAACGCCTGAGTACAGGCGGGAGATGATTCGGGTGTTTACCAAGAGAGCGGTATTGGCGGCGGCAAATTAAAGTGTGTTAACGCCGAATCTTTATCTCATCGGTCTCCCCTTTGGGTACGAGTCCTTATACACCAATTATTCATAAAATAGTGTATGCTTAGCTGGTGAGCAGAACCAACATTGATATCGACGAAAGCCTGATTCGGAAGGCGCGCAAACTTACGCGTCTCAAGACCAAGCGCCAGATTGTAGACCGAGCTCTCGAACTGCTGGTGCGATCCGAGACCCGAAAGGGTCTGCTTCGCTATTACGGAAGCGGAATCTGGAGCGGCGATTTGAAGGCATCGCGGAGAAGCCGGGTTTGATTCTGGTCGACAGCTCCGTGTGGGTTGACTTTTTTCAATCTTCTCCTGGACGCGCCGGTTCGGAACTGCGCCGCATGATCGACGAGAACGAGCCATTTGCCATTACGGGAGTGGTGGTAGCTGAGGTCCTCCAGGGGTTGACCAAAGATCCTACGCCTATTGAGCGTTTACTGGCGGCGTGCGACATGCTGAATCCAACCGGATTCGAGACTTATCGAGCAGCGGCGGCAATCTTTCGCGCGGCCCGGGCGAGGGGAATTTCTCTCACCACGATTGATACTCTAATCGCCGCCATCGCGTCAGAACATGGCGCAGGTGTTTTCACGCTCGACCAGGAGTTCAACCGGATGGCGCGCATTATGAGCTTGTCGCTCTATGCGTACTAAACGGGCCATGCCTTGGTGGCCGATCATCTCCGGCGCGTCTGCTATGCTCTTCTGTCACTGCACCGATGATCACTGACTGCCACATTCACATCCAGCCGATGGAGATGTTCAAGCCGCATGCGCTGGAGTTGATGAAGAAGAAGCGGCCGAACTTCGACCAGATTGCGGAATTCTGCCGCTCAGCGAAGGCGTTCTTGAAGTATCTGGATGCGTGCGGGATCGACCGCGCGGTGCTCATCAACTATGTTGCGCCCGAGGTGATCGGGTTCACGAATGGCGTGAACCAGTTCATTGCCGATTATGTGAAGGAAGATCCGAAGCGGCTGCTTTCCTGTGGAAGCCTGCATCCGCGGCACACCACGAACGTTCTCGCCGATATGGAGCAGATTCTGCGGCTGGGCATTCGCATGATCAAGATCCATCCGCCGCACCAGCTGTTGTTTCCCAACGATTATTTGAGCGGGGTGAAAGAACTGGAGATCATTTACCGCGCCGCCGAGGCGAACGGCGTGCCGGTAATGTTCCACACGGGCACGTCGATTTTTCCCGGAGCTCGGAACAAGTATGGCGACCCGATGTATGTGGACGATGTGGCGGTGGATTTTCCGAAACTGAAGATCTTGCTGGCGCACGGAGGCCGGCCGCTGTGGATGCAGACGGCGTTTTTTCTGATCCGGCGGCATGCGAACGTTTATTTGGATATCAGTGGAATTCCGCCGAAGACGCTGCTGAAATATTTTCCGCGTTTGGATGAGATTGCGCACAAGACGCTTTTTGGGACGGATTGGCCGGGCCCGGGCGTGCCGGACATCAAAAAGAATCTGGATGAATTTAGGGCGCTGCCTTTGAGTGCGGAGATGCAGGAACAGATTCTGAGCAAAACAGCAGAGACTATTTGGCCGGAGTGAGATTGGCGGGCGAGAATATGCTTGCAGCGAGCGAGATTCCCCCGCTTGGGGAAAACGCGCTACTTCGTGACGACGCCGCACTCGGCTGACGGTTTTGTTATTTCGGCTTCCAGAGGCCGATGGCGTTACCGCCGGGATCGGAGAACCAGGCGAAGGTTCCAGTGGGGATTTCGACCGGGGGCACGAGTGTTTTGCCGCCTAGCTTTTCCGCTTTATCGAGATAAGCCTGCACGTCATCCACCTGCACATAAAAAGTTGTGTACTGATGCGGCTCGTGGCCGAGGCTGGTGATGTGCCCGTTGATGCCGGCCCCAGCGCCGGTGTCGATCATGGTGGCGGGTCCGGCGGCCTGCATCTTCCAGCCGAAAAGGTCGGCAAAAAAAGTGACGGTTTTTACCTGATCGCGGCAGCCGATTTCGAAGTGAACAACGGGCTGGGGCATGAGCGTTCCTCCCGGAGCGATGATTCTAGCATTGAAAGTTTTGCGACGAGCATTAATGCTCAGGGCAGAAACATTAAGCGCAGGGGTCACTGGGGCACACAGGATAAGTCTATGAAGTTCAGGGCCTTCCTTATGGCGCGAGGGGCCGGATTTGGCGTATAAATGACAGTTGCGTTCCCTGCGCACACCCTGGCGCGGTCCTGCAACAAATTCCACCGGACAGGCGAGTGAATTTTTATGTCGAGCATTACCAGCACACAGGCCCCGAAGGGGCTGGAAGGCATTGTTGCGACCAACTCGAGCATCTGCTACATCGATGGCGACCGGGGCGTACTTGCCTATCGCGGCATCGACATTCGTGAACTGGCCGAGCACTCCACCTTCGAAGAAACCTGCTATCTGCTGTGGTTTGGGCGGTTGCCGAATCGCGGCGAACTGAAAGATCTGGCGCAGCAGCTGGGGCATGAGCGGCAGCTTGATCCGGCGATCATTCAACTGGTGCGCAACGCCCCGAAAACGGCGCAGCCCATGGACATTTTGCGCACGGCGGTTTCGGCGCTGGCGTTTTATGACGACGATGTGAAGAAGAACGATCACGAGGCCAACGTGCGCAAGGCGATCCGGCTGACCTCGCAGATTGCGATGATTGTGGCGTCGTACGACCGGGTCCGCAAGGGCAAGCCGGTGGTGGAAGCGGATAAATCGCTGTCCCATGCAGCGAATTTCTTATGGCAGTTGAATGGCGAGAAGCCGTCTGCGACGGCGGAACGTGCGCTCGACATCGCGCTGATTCTTCATGCCGACCATGAATTGAATGCGTCGACCTTTGCGGCGCGCGTCACTGCGGCTACGCTGGCCGATATGCACGCGGCGGTGACTTCAGCCATTGGAGCGCTGAAAGGGCCGCTGCACGGCGGGGCGAACGAAGCGGCGTTTCGCATTATGGAAACCATTGACCGCGAGAAAGCGGACCCGGTCGAATACGTGCGCAACATGCTGGCGCAGAAAAAGAAGGTGCCGGGATTTGGCCACCGGGTTTACACCACGGAAGACCCGCGGGCCACGCATTTGCGCGTGATGTCACGCGATCTGGGGCAAAGCAGCGGAGAGCCGAAGTGGTATGAGATGTCGGAAAAGATCGAAAAATTCGTGAAGGCGGAAAAGAAGCTGAATGCGAACGTAGACTTCTATTCGGCTTCGACTTACCACGTGCTGGGGATTGACGAAGATTTGTTTACGCCCGTGTTTGCGGTTTCGCGCATCAGCGGATGGGCGGCGCACGTGATCGAGCAGTTGGATGACAACCGGCTGATTCGCCCGCGAGCGGAGTATTTGGGGCCGGAGTATCCCAATAAGTATGTGAAGATGGAGAAGCGCTAGCGCTCTCCCCTCCTCTCTAATCGCGATGTCATTCCAAACCAAGGTGAGAATCGGTGAGGAATCTCGCTGTTGGGCGAATGTGTCCTCCTGCGCCACTCGGCAGCGTAAAATAAGGTGTGGGATTTCCGCGCGTCTATCTCGATAACAACGCTACGACCCCGGTTTTGCCGGAGGTGTTTGAGGCCATGCGGCCTTATTTCGGGGACCGCTTTGGTAACGCCTCGTCGATTCACGGCTACGGGCAGGAGACGCGGGCGGCTATCGAGCAAGCACGGGATTCGGTGGGGGCACTGATCGGCTGCCGGGCGTCGGAAATTGTCTTCACCAGCGGGGGCACGGAAGGCGACAACCTGGCAATCGCGGGATTGATGGGGCCCGGTGATCATCTCATCACTTCCACGATTGAGCATCACGCGGTGCTTCATGCGGCGAATCATGCGGAAGAGACCGGGTGCGAGGTCACACGCGTGCCTGTCGATGGCCGCGGAGTGGTGGATCCCGATGATGTGCGGCGCGCGCTGCGGCCGAATACGAAGTTGATTTCGATCATGATGGCCAACAACGAAACCGGGGTTCTGCAACCGGTGGAGGAAATCGGAAAGATTGCCGCGGAGGTTGGCGTTTATTTTCACACCGATGCGGTGCAGGCGGCGGGGAAGGTCGCGATTGATGTGGCGCGGATCGGATGTTCGGCGCTGACAATTTCCGGGCACAAGATGCACGCGCCGCAGGGAGTGGGCGCGCTTTTTGTGAAGAAGGGAACGAAGTTGCGGCCGCTTTTTTATGGAGGACGGCACGAGCGTTCGCGCCGGGCAGGGACGGAAAATGTGCCGGGCATCGTAGGGTTGGGCAAGGCTGCGGAGTTGGCGCGGGAGGGTTTGGCGCGCGGTGATGACATCAAGATGTTCGGGTTGCGCGATCGCTTGGAGCAGGGGATACTTGCGCAGGTGAGCGAGGCTGCGGTGAACGGCAGCCGCGCTGCGCGCGTGCCGAATACGAGCAACATTTATTTCGATCACATCGATGGCGAAGCCATGGTGATTGCGCTCGATCTGAAAGGGCTGGCGGTTTCGACGGGAGCGGCGTGTTCGTCGGGAGCGATTGAGCCGTCGCACGTGCTGATCGCGATGGGCCTGACGCCGGATCGAGCCAGAGCGAGCGTAAGATTCAGCCTGGGCAAGCAGAATCGTGACGAAGACATCGATTTCGCGCTGGCGCTGGTGCCGGAGACGGTGGCGCGATTGCGAGAGTTGAGCCCGTTAGCTTCTTTGAAATGAACAATCGTCAACAGAACCGCATGTTCGACGAAGCGGTTCGCCAGATCGAGGGTCTGGCGCTGTTTCCGGAATGAATATGGACTTCAAGAAAGAGATAGAGACCTTGTTTCAGCCGCTGGTCGGCCAAAGGGCTTGGGGCGCGAAGATCGGTTGGGGAAGTTTCGTCACCATCGAATTTGGATCCAAACGTCTTCAGGACCATCACTATCACGGCGACTGGCATCTTTGGCTTTACCGGTGCGATTGGACTCTTAAGTCCAAAACTCACGAATTGGCCAACTCCGAGTCGAAAAGAGCATTGATGCAAGCGGCCATCGACAATATCAATGGCCTTGAATTCGAGCGGCTTGCCTTCGACCTGAACAGGACGTGGACCGAATTTATTTTTCAAAGTGGTCTCCGATTGAGATGTCAACCTTATCCCGACGCTGAACCAAACGAGGAATACTGGATGCTGTTCCTGCCAGATAAACAGGTCGCGAGTCTCGTTGCGCAAGGTTTGAAGTATGAACCTGCTTCGGTGGCAGATCGGAGGCACGAGGGAGATTCTGAACCAACCAGCTCCAGCAGGCCTGTAGGCGACCGAAGAGTTAGGCTCGAAGACTAGATGCAAAACAGCCAAACCATTGCCGTAGCCATGTCGGGCGGTGTGGATTCCTCCACCGTCGCGGCCATGCTGCGCGCGGAGGGGCGCGATGTCATCGGTTTGACCATGCAGCTGTGGAACCAGCGGCGGCTGGCCGGGCGGGAAGGCATGCCGGAGCAGGTCACGGGGCGCTGCTGTTCGCTCGATGATGTGTACGATGCGCGGCGCGTGGCGCAACATCTGGGAATTCCCTATTACGTGGTCAATCACGAAGAGCGGTTTGAGCGCGACGTGGTGCGGCCGTTTGTGGCGGAGTATCTTTCCGGGCGGACGCCGATTCCGTGCAGCCTTTGCAACAATCATCTGAAGTTCGATCAGCTGCTGGTGGTGGCGCGGCAGATCGGCGCAGATTTCGTAGCCACCGGTCATTACGCTCGGGTTGAGCTCGATGACGTAACTGGAAGGTGGCTGCTGAAGCGCCCCGCCGACCGCAGCAAGGACCAGACGTATTTTTTATTTGGGCTCACGCAGGAACAGCTAAGCCGAACGCTGTTTCCGCTGGGCGGAATGACGAAGCCGGAGGTGCGCGAACTGGCGCGCCAGCATGGACTGGCGCTGGCAGAGAAGCCGGATTCGCAGGAAATTTGCTTTGTCCCGGGCGGCGATTACAAGCGTTTCATCGATGCTTATCTCGCCGAATCGGGCGAAGCGCTTCCCGATACCGCTGGCGAACTGGTCACAACCAACGGCGAAGTCATTGGCGAGCATCCGGGGATCCACAACTTTACTGTTGGTCAGCGCAAGGGACTGGGCGTGGCGACCGGCTCGCCGCTTTATGTGATTCAGATCAACGGGGCGGAAAACAAGGTTGTAGTTGGCGGCGATGAACATCTTTATTCGCGGACGTTGCGGGCGAAGCGGACGAATTTGATTTCCGTGGATGGGTTGTGCGAGCCGATGCGGGTAGCGGTGAAGATTCGGCATCGCCATGAGCCGGCGGCGGCGGTGATTGAAGCGATTGCCAGCGATGAAATCATGGTGACCTTCGACCAGCCGCAGCGGGCAGTTACGCCCGGGCAGGCAGCGGTCTTCTACGACGGCGATGTGGTGGTGGGCGGAGGCTGGATCGTTTAATTCCGTCGCGCAGACTTTCTCCCCGGGTCGCATACCATGTTTGGGTTCACATCCGCGTCTAAGCGCGTTACTGCGTGCCATAGCCTTTTCCGTATTTGTCGAGCCATTTGAGTTCTTCTCTCACTTTGATCTTGCCGTGCCACGGATTTTTGTCGAGGCTGTGGCCTTCGCCGGGGAAGATCAGCAGGGCGTTCGGCACCCCCAGCGAATACAACGCGTGCTCGAGCAGGTAATCTTCGAGCACGGCGACACGTATATCATCCGCGCCCGCGACGATGTGCGTGGGCGTGCGGACTTTGTCGATTTGAAAAATGGCGGCTTCATCGTGATAGCGCTGCTGGGCCTCCCAGGGACGGCCGCCGAGAAAGTAGGCGTCGTCATAAGTGGTGTCGTCGTTGCCCCAGTTGCCGACATGCTCGACCGCGCCTGCGCCAGTCACCGCGGCTTTCCAGCGTGGGGATTGCGTGATCAGCCAGTTAGTCATGAATCCGCCATAGCTGTAGCCGCCAATGGTGAGACGGTTGGGATCGGCGACGCCTGCCGTGACCAGCGAATCGACGCCTTCGAGGATGTCCTTGCCGGGGCGCGAAACAATTTGCGGGACGATCTGCTCTAGAAATTTGTCGCCGTAGCCTGACGATCCGCGATAATTCGGCTCGAAAACCAGCCATCCGCCGGTTGCGGCGAGCGCGGCGTATTCATCCCAGTCGGCGGCGAAATGGTTGCCATCGGCGTCGAACGGGCCGCCATGAATAAGGGTGAATAAGGGCAGATTGTTTTGCTCGAACTTGCCCGGCGGGTAGATCAACATGCCTTCCACGCTGGTGCCGTCATCGGCTTTCCAGCGATAGGGTTTGCCTTGGGGCAGATCGCTCTCGGCGAGGCGTTTATTGAAAGATGTGATCGGGCGGGCTTGATCGAGTTGATCGGCGGATTCGGCCAGATAAATTTCTGCCGGCTTTTGCAAAGAAGAATAGACGAAAGCAACCTTTGACGAATGCGGTGAAAGAGAGATGCGCTCGTAGGTTCCAGGCCAGCAAGTCAGCTTGTGCAGTTCGGGTTTTGCGGGCGTGGCGGCATATGGGGCGACTTCGGTTCCGATGCGACCCGCGGCCACGACTTGAAGGCCATTCGCCGAATAGTGCTCGATTGCTCCGGGAAATTCCTTGCCCCACTGTTCAACCTGGTTGGTCGCCGATTCTGCGTCAACCCAATAAAGATGAGGTTGCATGTCGCGATACGGGCCTAAGGCGTCGCCGACGTCGGTAGTAAAAAAAATGTGGCGGCTATCGGCGGCCCAGTGTGGGCGAGTTTCTACGGCGGTATTGCGCGTGATGCGGCGTGGTTCCGAACTGCCGGTCATCGAATTCGCCCGCCCTAAATTGATTTCGTAGAGTTCAACATCTTCCACTTTTTCCTCGCGCTGGTTGATGGCATTGCTGAGAAACGCCAGCCTGGTTCCGTCTGGCGAAGTGATGAGATCATCGACTCGCAGTTGGGTGCTCGCGATTTTGCGTGCTCCGGGAGTTAGATCGGGCTCTTCCTTTTCGGATTCGCTTCCGGATTTGTCCGTCTCGTCGAACTTGCCTGCAGTTAGAGGTTCGATTTCGGCCAGGAATACGGCATCGCCTCGCTCGGCGGTACGATACTCAACTACGTCTTTCCAGTGTTTTCGGTATTCGTCTTTTTGTGTTTTGCTCCACGGCTGGCGGGTGGCGAAATAAATGGAGCGCGAATCGCCCGACCAAGAGAATGCATGGACTTCCTCTTCGCCTTTGGTGATTTGAACGGCCTCGCCGCCGTTGGGAGAGATCACATAGAGCTGCGCCGTGTCATCTTTGTCTTTAGCTGCGTCATCTTCGCCGGAGTCATGTTCGGCGTCGGACTTGCGTTGGGAAAGAAAAGCGATCCAACGGCCGTCAGGGGACCACTGCGGAGCGCTGTCGTGGCCGGACTGCGTGAGTTGAACCAGCGAACCAGATTTGCCGTCGTCACGCCAGAGCCAAAGATCTTTGCGGAAAATCTTCTGCTCCCAATCGGCGCGTTCAGTACCGATCACAACCGATGAGCCATCGGGCGACAGGGCCACGCTGGAAAAACTGACGGAATCGAAGAATGTGTCGAGAGTCAGCTTTGGTTTGGAATCGGCGGAAGTGACGGAAGCGAGAAAAAAAATTCCGTAGATGGGAAATAGCAGCCTGGAAGTTGTCATAGGTCCCGAAGGGAAATCGTTTATACAACGGAAACCGGGCGCGGTTCAACCGCGCGCACAACCATGATGTGAGGGGAAAGCAGGTTCGTCACTCGGGCGTCGCGCGCGTTCGAATGAGGCCACAAGGATGGAGGGCAGGAGAGGCGGGAAGTCCCGGCAAGGCGAAGTTGCGACCTCACTGCGGAACGGCGTTCTTGAGCGCCTCATCGAGGCTCTGGCCGGAACGCACCGCAGATTGCTCAACCCGCCAGCCGTCGTCATAGTCGCGGAAGCCGGCGCTCGATCGATAGCGGGTGTCGCTCTGATAAAAGACCGCGCCGACTTCGTTCAAGGCGATCCAGTGCCAGGTGAATTCGACGTCGGCGGTGTTGCCTTGTTTCGAGATTCCAGTGACGGCGATGAGTTCGCGGCGCGCAGCCGGAACGCTGAACGATTGCTTGTCGGCATCTCCGGGCGGAATGAGAGTCTGAAAAGTATCGACGCCGGCGGGAGTGAGCGTGACGTCCCAGCAGGGGGGCGGCGCGAGTGCGGCGGGGCAGGGGGCTTTGGTGGCGGAAATCCAGCCGTGGTGCTGAAGGGCGATGTAATCGGGTGAAAGGTAATCCTGGTTGGAGAGCACTCCGGTGCGGAGCTGGAAGGATTGTGGCGCGCGGAAGACATCGGATGCGGCGATGAGATCGGCGGCGAGTCGGCGGGTAAGGAAGTCGCGGGGCGAGCAGGAAGACAGCAGAGTCAGCCAAAATACCAGCACGCCAATCTGAAGTTGACCACGCATGAGAGGAAATTATCGACTCTGGATTGTAAACAAACGCGAGCGAGCGTGCGGCAGGAAAGGATGAGCGGCGATCTGGCCTTCGAAGTGAGCGGCCCAGCGGCCGGGAATCGCGGTCGAACATTTGGGACAGCGGCCGTCGGGCGTGAGCCGGTAATCTTTGATTAAGTAGCCGTAGCGCTCGATCAGAGTTTCGCGGCAGTGCGGGCAACGCGTGTCTTCCCATTCGCCGACCATGCCGGGGAGATTGCCGGCGTAGATGTAGCGCAGGCCAGCTTCGCTGCCGATCTCGACAGCGCGCAATAGATCTTCGACGGTTGTATCGCGAGGGGCAGTCATTTTGTAGTCGCCGTGAAAGGCAGTGACGTGCCAGGGAATGTCGGGCGAGATCCCGGCGAGAAATTCGGTGAGGCGGCGAAGTTCATCGGGAGAATCGTTGAAGCCGGGGATCAGCAGCGTGACGATTTCCAGCCAGAGCCCCATTTCGTAAATGCGGCGGATGCTTTCGAGGATAGGGCCGATGCGGCCACCGAGTTCGTGGTAGTGGCGGTCATCGAAGCTTTTGAGATCGACTTTGTACAAGTCGAGATGAGGCCGCAGGAACTCGAGAACCTGTGGCGTAGCGTTGCCGTTGGATACGAATCCGGTGATCAAGCCGGACGCTTTCGCCTCCTTGAAAACAGCGACCGCCCACTCGCTGGTAATGAGCGGCTCATTGTAGGTGCTGACGAGAATTTTTGCGCCTTGATTGAGGGCGTCGCGGACCATGGTATGAGGAGAGGTTGCGTGAGGCGGCGATACAGCACTGGGATCGCGCAGCGCTTGCGACGTGACCCAGTTCTGGCAATAAGAGCAGTGAAGATCGCAGCCCATCATGCCGAAACTGTAGGCCAGCGCGCCGGGGTAGGCGTGGAAAAAGGGTTTCTTCTCGACGGGATCGCAT
>DATLKM010000059.1:0-11733 GCA_035538435.1 Binatia bacterium | reverse complement strand
GCGCCGGCCCGTCAGATTTTGCTGGTAGCGTATCTGTTTGTCGCCGGTTAGAAAAACGTCGAAGCCGGCTTCTTCGGCATTGGCGATCAGTTCCCCGTTCGAAATGCGGTGCCACCCACGCTCAATCGCCTGGGTTACCTCGTGCTTGGATAACGCCTGCGCGGCGCCGGCCGGTACGTTGTGGTCAAAGAGGATGCGCATCAGGCGCTACTGTCGCCGGAACATGAAGAACATCAAGGCTGCGTGCGGCAAATTCAAGGACGGCCCGCACCTGCTGGGGGTCTACGTGAAACTGCTCGACGATCTCGTCAATATCGGAGCCTGCTTCCAGGTTCTCGAAAATGGCTGACACAGGCATACGAGTATCTTTCAATACCCATGCACCGCCCAGTCTGCCCGGTACCCTCTCGACAGCTGGGCATTGTGACCAATCAAGGTTCGCCATGAGATTCCACTCCGCTCATCCTGGAAAAGTAGGAGGCCTCAGTCAAAAAGTCACACCCCCAACCCTACGCGACAACCAAGGTACAGGCAAGAACTCCGTTTGGCTGTCTCCCAGGCAGGACAGCGGCTAGGCTCTGACCGTCGCTGCTTCCGTCATGGCGTCTTTCGCCGCGTAGTGCGACTCAACATACTCATCCAGGATCTCAATGAACTCCGCTACGATGCGATCGCCCTTCAGCGTGGTGAACAGGCGTCCGTCCACGTAAACGGGAGCTTTGGGTTCCTCGAAGGTGCCAGGCAGCGAGATGCCGATGTTGGCGTGCTTCGATTCGCCAGGCCCGTTCACCACGCATCCCATCACCGCGAGCTTCATCTCTTCCACGCCTGAGTAGCGTTATTTCCACGAGGGCATCTGCTCGCGCAGGTAAGTTTGAATCTGCTCGGCCATTTCCTGGAAGAAGGTGCTGGTGGTGCGTCCGCAGCCGGGGCAGGCAGTGACCTGCGGCGTGAAGCTGCGAATCCCCATCGACTGCTGAATCTGCTGGGCCACGCGAACTTCTTCCATGCGGTCGCCGCCCGGCGCGGGCGTAAGCGAAACCCGAATCGTGTCGCCAATCCCTTCCTGCAAAACCACCCCCATGGCCGCGCTGGAAGCGACGACTCCCTTGGCTCCCATGCCGGCTTCTGTCAGCCCGAGGTGCAGGGGGTAGCTGCAACGGGCGGCGAGTGCGCGATAAACATCAATCAAATCCTGCACGCCGCTGACCTTTGCGCTCAGGATGATCTGGTCCGGGCGCAGCCCGTATTTCTCCGCCAGCGCGGCAGAGTTCAGCGCACTGACCACCATGGCTTCCATGGTCACTTCTCGCGCATCTTTGGGCTCGGCCAGCAGCGAATTCTCGTCCATCATTTTGGTCAGCAGGACCGAATCAAGCGACCCCCAATTTACCCCGATGCGCACCGGCTTCTGATACTTCACCGCGACTTCAATCATGGTGCGGAAATTGTTATCGCCCTTGGCTCCAATGCTGGCATTCCCGGGATTGATTCGGTACTTGGCCAGATCGCGCGCGCACTCCGGATACTTGGTGAGAAGAATATGTCCGTTATAGTGAAAGTCGCCGATGATGGGCACGCGCACGCCCTGCTTGTCGAGCTGCTCGACGATATGCGGGACGGCCGCGGCGGCTTCTTCGTTGTTAACGGTGACGCGCACCAGTTCCGACCCGGCGCGGGCCAGAGCGGCGCACTGCTGAACGGTTGCTGGAATATCGGCCGTATCGGTGTTGGTCATCGACTGCACTACAACCGGTGCATCCGAGCCGACGCGCACGTTGCCGACAAGGGCCGTAACGGTCTTTCTGCGTTGAATAATAGCCATGTGGAAGCTCTATTTTATCATGCAGAATCGCGGGAAATCCGCTTACGCGGCCTTGATCGCACGTCTTGCGAGCAATCGCGTCCAGACAAGATAAACGGGAATTCCACTCACAATCAGGGCCAATCCCGCCAGGGAGGGAATCGGTTTCGTCAGGAGCATGTTTACGAGAAACCAGGCCGTAACGCCGAGAAACAGCAGAGGCGTAACCGGATATCCCCACATGCGGTAGGGGCGCGGCAAATCCGGCCGCGTGCGCCGCAAGACGATGACGCCCGCGACCATCAATCCGTAAGAAAGCCACAGGGCGAACATCGCATAGTCGAGAAGAGTCTCGTACGAACCACTCAATAGAAGTGCAATGGCCCACACTCCCTGCGCTGCGATGGCGAAGCCGGGAGTCTGATACCGCGGCTGGATGTCGCCGAACCTGCGAAAGAACAAGCCGTCCCGGGCCTGCGCGAAGTAAACCCGCGGGCTGGTCAGGAAACAACCGTTGAGCGTGCCAATGATCGAGATCAGGATGATCAGCGACACCAGCATGCCTCCGCGCGGACCCATCACATGTTCGGCCACGGTCGCGCCCACATGTTCGCTGGCGGCGATCTCGGGAATCGAAAGGACGCGAAGATAAGCGGCGTTGGCCAGCAGATAGATCGCCATACATATGATCGAACCCAGGGCGAGTGCCAGAAAAATATTGCGCTGCGGATTGCGAATCTCTCCGGCGACGAAACTCAATTGCACCCAGCCGTCATAGGCCAGAACACAGGCGATCAGCGCCACGCCGAAACTGCTCAAAGAAAGTGTCGCGCCGGAGCCCGCACTGGTTGGTTCAGCATGGCCGCGGAAAAGAAACGCAGCGCCAATGATCAGCAACAAGCCGGCAACTTTGGCCGCGGTAAAGATATTTTGCGCCATCGCTCCCAGCGCGACTCCGCGATAGTTTAAAGCGGTGAAAAAAACGATGGCCGCGACTCCCAGCAGCTTCCCCGCAACCGGTGAAAGCGGAACGAAATAAGAAAAATACAGCGCCAGCGTGACCGCCATCCAGGCTACCTGCGCCGTGCGCGCCACCACGAACATGGTCCAGCCGCACAGGAAGCCGACCAGTGGCCCAAACGCTTCGCGCAGAAAAACATACTGTCCCCCAGTCGATGGCATGGCCGCACCCAATTCGGCGCAGGCCAGCGCCCCGAAAAATGAAATGACGCCGGCAAATACCCACAGGCCAAGAATGGCCGCGCCAGAGTTGAGTTCGCGGGCGATGAGATTCGGCACCAGAAAAATACCCGCGCCGATCGTGATTCCGATCACGATGGATAAGGAATCGAAGAGCCCGAGTTTGCGGGGCAGTTCGGCTTTCCCTGTGGGGGCCCCGTTTTCGCTTTGCGGCACCACACACTATACACCGCGCTTCAAGCCTCCTGACTTCGGCGTTAAACTAAACTTCACCGGTCCTTGAGAAGGTGCCACCTCGCGTTCCAGGCCTTAGGCGTAGTGTGTGGCAACGCAACTCGCAAATCTTTCACCATAGTCTCAAGCACACAGGAGGTCCCATGCGACATCATCCTCTCAAGCCAACCGCGAAAATGCGCCATAAACCGGCACGCGCGGGCGTTGGAAGCGCTCCGCAATGGCCCAGCTTTCAGGGAACCGCACAACTGGTAGGAACAACTTCCAGCGGCCGCGTTACGGTTTATGTCGATCCCACTCTCGGAACGCAGGGCCAGCAGAATGCGCAAGACTTGCTGAATAACGCCGACAGCATCGTTAATTCTAACGACGCCATCTTTGGCACGACCGGCGGCAATGTCAGCGTGATTATTTATGCGCTTGGAGGAGCCACTGACGGCACCGGCGGCGCTGACCATGGCGGCTGCGATTACACGACCGGCAACGCTATCGAAGTGGATGCATCATTTGGAAACTCCCAGCGCGTCTCAGCCCTGTTCGAAGCTGAACTGAGCGAATGCTCCATGGGAGGGGATTTGTGCGGCGTCAGCACCGGAGAAGCGCTGTCGCGCTGGTGCGCCGCGGTGATCGGCAATAACGCGCTTTCCGATTTTGCCACCGCCCCAACCTGGGCGCAGGATGGAATGCCTGACTGGGTCGACAAGACTGATCCCACCGATCAGGATTCAGACAGCATCGGCTGCGGCATGGCATTTCTGTCCTGGCTCATGAGCCAGGGCTTCACCCTCAGTCAGGTTGCGCAGGCGATGGTGCAGCTCGGCGCCAACGGAACTCTCGCACAACTTTACGCCAACTTAACTTCCCAGTCTGCGGGAAATGCCTGGTCTGCATTTCTTGGCGCAGTGCAAGGCTTGCCAAATGGCGTGACCAGCGACAATCCGTTTGGAGCGCAAGCCGGCGCTTAGGGCAACCGATCCATCAAACCCGGCAGGGTTTTCATCAGATCGTTGTAGATGACCATCACCGCGAACAGCACCAGGAACACGAAGGCCGCCTGATACACGCGCTCTTTAATGCGCAGGCTCACATCGCGCCGCATGATGCCTTCAATCAGCAGGAACAGAATCACGCCGCCGTCGAGAATCGGAATGGGCAGCAGATTGAAGATGCCAAGATTCAGGCTGATTCCTGCCGTCAATTCCATCAGCGGAGTCCAGCCCTTTTGCTGCGCGGCGTAGCCGGCGTCTTGTGCGATTCCAATCGGGCCCGACACCGCTCGCATGGAAACTTTGCCCTGCACAATCTTCTTCGCCAGTTCCAGAATCAGCAGCGAATATTTCTTGTTCTGCTCGAGCGACAGGCTCAAGGCCTGCGCGAAGGGCAAGGTCGTGACCTTCGTTTCGCTCTTGTTCAAAAATCCCAGGCGGTAGCGCTGCTCCTTCGGATCTTCGGTGTGCGAAAGCACCGGCGTGACACGGAAGCTCAACGTCTGGTTCCCGCGCAGAACAGTCAAGTCTACCGCCTGATCTTTAGTCTGTTGCAGGCGCTCGATCATGGCTTCGATCGAGGGCAGCGGCTGGCCATTCATGGCCACAATGTGGTCGTCTTCGGTCAAGCCCGCCTTGGCTGCAGGCGTCCCCGCTTCCACATTGCCTACCACGACCGGTTCTTCGGGATACCAACCCGCCGAGCCCACTTCCGAGCTGGTCACCGCCTGGGGCACAATCGTTTTCTGGAAAGTCTGGCTGCCGCGTTGAATTGTGACGGTCAAGGGCTGGTTCGGGCTCAGCCAGACCCGCGGCTGCAACTGTTCCCAGGTTGGATTTTGGATGTTATCGACCTTGACGATGCGATCTCCCGGCTCCAGGCCCGCGCGCGCCGCCGGCGAATCCTTCTTCAATCCTTCGATCACCGCCGGCTTGTCCAGAAACACCGGATACTCATAGTGGACCATGTACACGGTTGTCAGCAGGAAAATGGCCAGCAGAATATTCATGGCCGGTCCGGCGATGGCAATCAGAAAGCGGTGCCAGCGCGGATGATTCAGGAATTCCGCCGGATCGTCCGTGTGCTGATCCATGGGATTTTCCCCGCTCATCTTTACGTAGCCGCCCAACGGGAGAACGTTGATGCGGTAGTCGGTGTCGCCTTTGCGAAAGCCAACCAGCCGCTTGCCGAACCCGATGGCGAATTGCTCCACGCGCACGCCAAGCAGTTTGGCCACCGCGTAGTGGCCGAACTCGTGGATCAGGATCATGAAGCCCAGAACTACGGCGACAGCGGCGATAGATATGAAGAAATCAGACATAAATGTAGTACGTGTACAGCTCCCCCATTAGATTCAGCTAACGCACCGCTGTTGCTCGAGGTTCCATGGATTTCTTTGTCATCGCCAGAACCTGCTCCCGGGCCAATCGGCGCGCGGTCGAGTCGGCTTCCAGCACCTCGGAAATCGACCTCGGCGCACGCTCATTAGATGCAGCTACGGTATCTTCGATGATGCTGGGAATTTCATCAAACCGGATGGCGCCTTCCAGGAATGCAGCCACCGCAACCTCGTCAGCGGCGTTCAGGGCCACGGTTTTCATCCCCCCAGCCTCTGCCGCCTCATAAGCCAGACGCAGACAGGGAAATTTATTCATGTCCGGCGGGCAGAAGTCCAGATGACGCAAGTTACCCAGATCGAAACGCATATCCGATTGAATCCGCTCAGGATATGTTAGCGCATAGAGGATGGGCAACCGCATGTCGGTCACCGACACTTGAGCAAGAATGCTGCCATCCACAAATTCCACCATGGAATGAATGCTCGACTGCGGATGCACCAGGACATCGACCTTCGAGGGAGGCAGGTGAAACAGCCGGCACGCCTCAATCACCTCGAATCCCTTATTCATAAGGGTGGCCGAATCGATGGTGATGCGCTTGCCCATCTTCCACGTAGGATGATTCAGCGCCTGATCGACAGTAATCGACGAAAATTCAGATTCCGGCTTGTTCAGAAACGGTCCGCCCGAAGCGGTGAGCCAGATGCGTTCCACTTCATCCATGCGCCCGCCGCGCAGGCATTGGTGCACGGCATTATGTTCGCTATCGATGGGCAGCAGTGGCTTGCCTTGCCTTCGCGCTTCAGCAGTGATCAATTCGCCCGCCGCCACCAGGCATTCTTTGTTGGCGATACCAACGGTCTTGCCGGCCTTCACGGCTTCGTAAGTGGCTTCCAGTCCGGCCACCCCTACGATCGCGCTGACTACAAAGTCGGCATCGGGAAGCGTGGCCACGCGAACGTTGCCGGCGTCACCCCAGACGACCTCAATCCCGCTCAGGCCGGATTTCTTCAGCCGAGACTGTAATTTCTCGGCATTCGATTCGGATGCAATGGAGATCAACCCCGGCCGCCAGCGTTGGGCTTGTTCCAAGGCAGCGTCAATATTGCTGCCGGCCGCGAGTGCGACAACCTCAAACCTTTCGGGAAACGATTCGGCCACGCTCAACGTGCTGCGCCCGATCGAGCCGGTCGAACCAAGAATAGCGATGTGCTTCATGCTCAAACCTACTTGCCACGAGTCGGAGCGACTCCGAAGTGGCGGATCCATTCCCCCTGTTCTCTTGTTTCCGGAACTAAAATTCCCCGACTTGAGGATATATTTCTTAGGGCAGATTCAGGGTCCATTCCTCACGTCATTAGCACGCCCGCGGCTAGCAGACTGCTGCGGCCAATCCCCTGTCGGCAATGTATAAGGACGTTTCTTTTATTTTGAAGCGCGGCAGCCAGCTTCTCCACAAGCCCGGAAAACCTGTCCTGCGATCCGGGCACGCCGCGATCGGGAACGGGGAGGGAGAAAAACTCTAAGCCTTGTTGCCTGACCGCTTCCCCTTCCTTGCCTAGGCCGAGTTCCTCCTGCTCCTCGTGGGTCAGGAGTGAGGCAACGGCACTGATTCCGCTTCTTTTCCAGGAAGTGATTTCGTCGTCGAGGCAATCTTCTCCCCGCGGACGCGCGGCAATGGCCAACCTGCCCGGCCACGGACCCTCAATCGAATACAGCCCACTCGCCATGACTCAGTCTCTCTTCATGATCGTCTCGCGCGGAAATTGGTCGACGTTCACTCCACGACGCCGCAGAACAAAAACCCGATGGTGCCCATCCAGTATAGTTCCATCCTCTCGGGTCTTAGGGCAGTCTTTTCGCGGTGGCAATAATGAAATCGTCAACTCCTCAGTCGAAAGCCGTTCAAAACTGCTCGAGCTTGGTTTTGTTCAAGGAAACGTCTGAGTGTAACGGCGTTAGGGGAGGTTGTTTGAACGAATCGGCCATTCGCCGGCTACTGCATTACCCGCCAAGCCGCATAGTACCACAGCACCGGCGCGGCAAACAGTAGCGCGTCAATGCGGTCCAGCATGCCGCCGTGGCCGGGCAGAATCGTTCCCGAATCTTTCACTCCCGCGCCCCGCTTGATCAGCGATTCGACCAGATCTCCCAATTGCGCGGCGATGTTCAGAACCACAGTGAGCGCGACAATGGGCCACAGCTCCGGCTTTTCCAGGCCAAACATTCCGTCGCGCCGCTGGATCAAGCCCAGCCGGAGAAAAAATGAACTGATCTGAAGCGCATGATTGAACAGAAGAACGCCCACGCCCACGCTGGCCGCGAGTGATGCCGCCGCCCCCTCCCAGGTTTTCTTCGGGCTAATGCGGGGCGCCATCAGGTGCCGCCCCACCGAGCGGCCCACGAAGTAGGCGAAAATGTCTCCCGCCCATACCACCAGCAATAGATAGAGCAGCCAAAACGCACCCGCCCATTGCTGCCGCAACTGCACCAGCATGGCCAGGGGCAGCGCAATGTACGCGAAGGCAAACGATGATGCGGCCGCCCCCGGGTAAGCGCCCGCCATCTCCCGTCTTCCCATCGCGATTGTGAGGAAGACGAAGGGCGCCAGTGCGCTGGCCCCCGCGATACCCAGGATGAATTTAAAAAGCGAGACCTGCGGCGCTTCGCCCGAAGCCGCCAAGGCCAGCGCCAGAAACAGCGCCCCGGCCACAATGTAGGTGGGCCGGCGCTGTGGCTGCACCCCGTAGCCTTCGGCGAGCTTCAGGAACTCCTGCACGGTGATGAGGGCGATTGCACCGGCTACAACCGCGAGCACCGGCACCGGCGCGCGCAACACCAGCGCCAGCACCACGGGAATGAGCACGACTGCGGTCGCTATGCGTTTGAGCAAGAGATGTGCCGGGACCGGAAAATGCCACGGTGTCGCGCGGACAACACAACTAAATACAGAGGACACAGGGTAGCACACAGGAGTGCCCTGTGAACCTCCGTCACCTCCGTGTTTGAGGCTCTTGGGTCTCACACGAAACTAGGGCAGGTGCTCTTTGTGCGTGGAGGCGTGTCCGTCGCCGTTCAACCCGCCATAGCGCCGCTCGCGTTTTTGATATTCGCCGATGGCTTCGAGCAGGTGCACTCCCCGGAAATCGGGCCACAAAGTCGGGGTCACGTAAATCTCGGCATACGCCAGTTGCCACAGCAGGAAATTGCTCAGCCGCATTTCTCCCGAAGTGCGCACGACAAGATCCGGATCGGGCAGCCGGTTCGTATAAAGATGCCGCGCCACTGACTCCTCGTCGATCTTCATATGTTCAACGCCGCCATTGTGTGCGGCGGCGTTCACCATGGAACGAAAAGCATCGACCAGTTCGCTGCGCGCGCTGTAGTTCAAGGCCAGGGTCAGCACCGTCCCGGTATTATGTGCCGTGCGTTGCCGCGCCCATTCCATGCGCTCCTGCACATCGCCGGGCAACTCGTGCTGCCGGCCGATGTACTCCAGGCGAATGTTGTTGCCGTTGAGGGTTGGCAACTCGGCCTTGAGATAACGTGCCAGCAGCCGCATCAGAAAGGCGACTTCACCCGCCGGCCGCTTCCAGTTCTCTTCCGAAAATGCGTACAGCGTGAGGGCATGAATCCCGATGCGGGCCGCCGTCTCCACCGTTGAACGCACAGCAGCCACTCCCGCTCGATGCCCTGCCACGCGCGGCATGTGTCGCCGTTTGGCCCAGCGACCGTTGCCATCCATGATGATGGCGACATGCTGCGGCAGCCGCGCCGGATCCAGATGGCGGTAAACTTCGCTTTCCTTGCGGTCCAGTCCGGCAGGTACTTTGTGTTGCAAAGTGTTCCCCTTCGGTAAGAGGCTACCACGGGCAGGAACGGGGAAGCAATGGAGACTGGCCCGGCAAGCGGCAACCGCAAAAGCCGGCGTAATGGCTAGCTGCCCGGCTGCTCCTGCGGTTGCGTCCCATGACTTTCATCCTCGGACGCACCATGCCGGCGCAGTAACTGCGGCAGGTTCTGGGAAAATGCCGAGCGCGGCAGCACCATGTCGCAACCCGCCTCGTGCGCCTTCTGCTTCAGATCGCCCTGCACGTGCGAAAGGAACCCGATGATCGAAGTGCCTTTTTTCAATTTCGTTTTCAGCTTGGGAACCAGCGTCAAAGGCTTCGCGTTGGCGTTGTTCAAATCGAAAATGATGAGCGAAGGCTTCTCCTCGCCATTTTGCGACATGTGTTCGGCAAGGTCCTTTTCGTTCTTCACAAACTCAACTTTCACGTTGAGCTTGCGCGCCGTCTCCTGAATTTTGGTGGCGAAAAACAGGTCGTCGACAAAAGCGAAGATGCGCGAACTCGCGTCTTCCCGCGCCGGCAAAGGATCGGGATCGGCGGGCACAAACGGCGCCGCGAAACCGGAGCGCGGTCCGCGCCTTCCCCCTTGGCCGTTGCCATTGCCCGATAAAGCCGCGCGGTAGCTGTGGTCCATGGGCGCGGTGTAAATGCCGTCCTGATTGTGGCGGGCCTGCGTTCCGCCGGGCCGCTGCCCCCGTTGATGATTAGAGCGGCGTCCGCGCCGCCTTCTTCTTCCCCCTCCACCACCGCCGGAGGGCCTGGATGGTCCTGCGTTCATATTCCTCTCAGATTCGCGCCGCCAGAACTTCGATCAGGCGCATGCTTGCAAAGTTGCACAATTTCAGGCGTCCCCATTTTGCTCGCGGCAGGTTTCTTCCGTGCACACTCTCTGCGTTGGCAAGAATTCCCGCGCTATGCCTGCTCAGCCAATTCGAGGATGCGTCCGCACCTGTGGCTCTGTCGGCTTGCAGAGGGCGCTTCAGGCTGGACGCCGATGAACGAATCGCGATCAACCGTTCTCTGGTGAAACAAACTCGCACTGCCCAAGCAATTTAGATTTTGCGTATCGGTAAACCGTTGTCGGAAATCACTCGCCCTGCCGGGAACCGCCTGCAGCGCGGAAGGCCAACGCGGGAACGTGGCCAATGAGAACACCTTAATGGTACTCGCGTTCACGCAGCCGCGCAAGAGGCGCAACCGCCGCGGTTTTGCACAGGAGTCCATGTCTGATCGTGAAGCTTCCGCGACAGCTGTACCGAAAAATTCAGGCCAGGAAAAAATTGCCACAACATTAAGCCCACCTGTGGCAGCCGCCCCGGCTGTCCGTTGAGCGAAGATCGACCCGGTTCCGGGAAACTGCTTGATCGAAAACCTGCGTCCTACTGGCCCACGTTCAGCGTGATGGAAGTGGAACTGGTCAGCGGTGTTGCGCCTCCCGTTGTCGCCGAGATGGTCACCGTGTACTTTCCTGCCGGCGTTCCGGGATTCGACAAATTGTTATTGTTGCTGCTGCTGCTTCCTCCGCATGAGCCCATCCCGATCGAGGCGCACACCAGTATGGTCAGCACGCCGAACATGCGCCGTCGGCGAAGTGGTCCTGCCACGAACACAATGCCGAGGAGCCCGGGCAATAGCATCGCGTAAAAAATTCGGCTTCCCCCCAGCGGCCTGCGCAGTTCAGACGTTGCCGGCGTCGTCACCAGCGTCACGCTTACCGAGGCCGCGTTTGTAGGCTGGCCGTTATTCGGCAGTTGACATGTAATTTCGGAGGTGGTGAGCGATGGCGATCCCGTGCACGTGTAAGCGAGATTCAGCGCGGTTGTGCTGTTTGTCACGAAGTTGATCGGCGCTCCCATCCCGGTCACACTCAAATTCACCGGCGCGCTCGCGCCCACCGTAATCGAGTATGTCCCGCCGCCGTTCGTGGCCGCGAGCGTGAAGCTCTCGTTCGTCGCTGACACCGTGAGCGAAACAGTCATCGGAACATTCGCCGTGCCGCTGGTGCCCGTTACCGTGACTGTCTGCGGTCCGGACGGCAGCGCCATGTTCGCCGCCGTAGTGATGGTCAAAGTTACGCTCTGGGTGTGAACGCCATCGAGTGTGACGCTCGGCGGGCTGAAAACGCACAGCGCCCCTGCCGGCAGTCCCGACGGGCAGCTGCCCGCGTTGGTAGAAGTGCTGTTCGTGAAATTGACTGTTCCCGTGAAGCCTCCCACCGGCGTCACAGTAATCGGATAGATGGCGCTCTGTCCCGCGGGCACGCTCAGGCTCGAAGGATTGGCGGTCATCGTAAAAGGAGTTGTCACCGTCACGCTTG
>DATLKM010000058.1:0-5088 GCA_035538435.1 Binatia bacterium | reverse complement strand
ACAGTAATCGCGCGCGTGAAAGCCGAGCCAAGAGGATGACACGGATAAGGCCCAATCTCAACGCGAGAATTTGATCGACAAATTGCCAGGCCTGAAACGACTGGGACAGTAGAATCGGAGGAGTTCAGTTCCGCTCGCCGTCCCGCGTGGCTTTTTCGGTCCTGTGTCGCCGCGTAATGAAAAGGCTCGTCTTCCGGCACGGGAGAAGAATTTCAGGCCGAACTAAACGCGATCATCGCGCAGCGCCCGATACAGCGCTGCGCTTTCTTCCAACGTCAGGGCTTCGGCGCGGACGGCTGGCTTGATCCGCGCGGCTTGCAAGGCGGAGCGCAGAGTCTTTTCCGGATAAGCCGACTTCAGGTTGTTCCACAGAGTTTTGCGTCTTTGCGCGAAAGAGAGCTTGAGGAAATTGATGAAGCCGTTGTTGGTTGCGGCCTCGGAGTGGCCGTTGCCCAGGAGGCCGAGTTCCTGCTGGCGCGGCGCCATCGTTAGGCGCAGAACTGCGGAATCAACCTTGGGCGGAGGAGAGAACGCTCCCGGCGGCACGACGTTGAGTTTTTCCACCTGCGCATAAAGCTGGGCAGTGGCGGAGAGCAGGCCGTAGTCGCGGCTTCCGGGCTTGGCGGCGACGCGGTCGGCGACTTCTTTCTGCACCATGACTACCAGAGTCTCAAAGTATTTTGCGTAATCGAAAAGCCGCAGCAGGATTTCAGACGTAATGTAGTAGGGCAGGTTGCCCACAACTTTTGCCGGCACGGGCTTGAATTCAATGCCGGGGCGGCCAAGGCCGGGCTTGGGGCCGAACAGGGAATCGAAGTCGATGGTGAGAATGTCGGCCTCAATGATTTCCACATTGGAATACATGCCGAACTTCAACCGCAGTTGGGCGGCGAGGACGCGGTCGAGTTCCACGGCAATGAGTCGCCGCGTGCGCTTGGCCAACAGGGAAGTGAGGATGCCGCGTCCGGGGCCGATTTCGAGCACGGTGCTCTGGGAGAGCTCGCCCAGGGCGTCGACAATTTCCCGCGCGTAGCTGTCGCTGGCCAGGAAGTGCTGTCCCAGCTTGGGTTTGAGTTGCGGACGGCGCGCTGACACGACCTTCGGCACGTTGACCCTCTTTTCTTCGGGCATTTACACTGACAGGTCAGCCCACATGTGTGAACCGGCGGAAGCAATCCCGCCGATCATTATTCCATCATACTTTTCGTCCGCGCAGAAGCGCGGTTTACCGGAGGGATCCATGCACATTGCATTCGTGGCGTCGGAAGGCGTTCCATTTTCGAAAACGGGAGGCCTGGCTGATGTAGTCGGGGCGTTGCCGCGGGCACTGGCAGCGCTGGGGCACCAGGTCAGCGTGTATTTGCCGCGCTATAAGCAGACCAAGTTGGCCGATCCTGCCACAGTGGTGCGCAGCATCACGATTCCATTCGATGACAAATACCGTTTTGCTTCCGTGGTGACCGGCGGAAGCCAGGCGGGAGTGCGCTTTTATTTCGTGGAATATCCGGAGTATTTCGAGCGCGATGCGTTGTACGGCACGCCGGCGGGCGATTATCCGGATAACGCCGAGCGGTTTGCGCTGTTCTCGCGCGCGGTGTTAGAGGCTTCTAAGATTCTGGGCGTGCCAAATGTTTTCCATTGCCACGATTGGCAATCGGCTCTCGTTCCGGTGTTGCTGCGGACGGTTTATGCAGAGGATCCTGCGTTCCGCGATGTGGGGACGGTATTCACGATCCACAACATGGGCTATCAGGGGCTGTTTCCACCGGAGGTGCTGCCCTTGCTGATGCTGCCGTGGGACCTGTTCACCATGGCGAAGATGGAATTTTTTGGCCAGGTGAATTTTCTGAAAGGCGCGCTGGTGTATTCGGACTACATCACCACCGTCAGTAAGAAGTACAGCCAGGAAATTCAGACGGCGGAATACGGTTTCGGGCTGGAAGGGGTGCTGCGCGACCGGGCGGGAACGGTCACGGGAATTCTGAACGGCGTGGACTATGACGAGTGGAGCCCGCAGATGGACCGCTTCACCGCCGCGAAATATTCGCCGCAGGACCTTTCCGGAAAGGCGCAGTGCAAACAGGATTTGCTGGCGGCATTCGGGGTGAAAAACGCAGATCCAAAAGTTCCAGTGATTGGAATTGTGTCGCGATTCGCGGCGCAGAAGGGATTCGATCTTATTGCGCAGATCATGGACCGG
This sequence comes from Binatia bacterium, assembly GCA_035538435.1. Taxonomy (GTDB): domain Bacteria; phylum Acidobacteriota; class Terriglobia; order Terriglobales; family Acidobacteriaceae; genus Sulfotelmatobacter. The sequence goes on along the minus strand of DATLKM010000058.1, from coordinate 2,888 downwards.
CTGGCGCGGGAAGAAATGATCGTAGTGGCCCTGGGCGCCGGCGATAAACAGTACGAAGAAATGTTTGTGCGCCTGAACAAGCTGTTCCCCAACAGGATTGCGGTGAAAGTGGCTTACGACAATGCGATTGCGCACAAGATCGAGGCGGGATCGGACATGTTCCTGATGCCCTCGAAGTATGAGCCTTGCGGCCTGAACCAGATTTACAGCTTGAAGTACGGCACGGTTCCGATTGTTCGGGCCACCGGCGGCCTGGATGACACGATCGAGCCGTGGGACCCGCGTACCGGCAAGGGAACGGGATTCAAGTTCACCGATTACAGCGGCGAATCGCTGCTGCTGACGATCAAGCAGGCGTTGCAGGCTTATCGCGACCAGAGTTCGTGGCAGGTGCTGATGCGCAACGGCATGAACAAAGATTTTTCGTGGAACGCCTCGGCGCGGGAGTACGGGAAAGTGTACGAGAAAGTGAAGCATGTGCGGGGCGCGACCCCGGTGGTTGCGGAGAAGGTGCTGGTGTAACGAATGCGGGCACGCACCCCGCATTCAATTGCCGCCGCAGGGATTTGATCTGGGCTTGACTGTGGGTAACTTTCGCGCCGGGATTTCTTTAGCTTTGGACCGCGAAAATTTCAATCCAGTAAATCCCTGAGTGGCTTTGGAAATCTTTTCATTGCGGTGAAACCTTCGCGTAATACTCGCGTCATCCGCCTTTGATATTCCTGACCTCGTTCCCAAATCCTTCCACCGGAGAACCACATGAATTTCTCTCACCGGCTCCGCGCCGTTTTATGCGCAGCCACGCTTCTCGCAGTTTGCCTCTCCGCCTTTTCTCAATCCGCTAATCGGAATACCAATAATATCCAGCACGTGTTGCTCATCAGTATCGACGGCATGCACGCGGTCGATTTCATCAACTGCGCCAATGGCATTCAGGGCGCCAATGGCGGCGAGCCGTTTTGCCCCAACCTTTCGGGTCTTTTGCCCACGGGAATTGACTATCTCGATGCCGCCACTTCGAAGACTTCCGATTCGTTTCCCGGCCTGATGGCGCTGGTAACGGGCGGCGGTCCGCGCAGCGTGGGCGCGTTCTACGACGTCGCTTATGACCGCTCGCTGGACCCACCCGCACAAACCACCGGCAATGGATTGGCGGGAGGGCCGTGCGTTCCTTACGGCGTTGCGCTGGGCACGACCACCGAATTCGACGAAGGCATCGACATCAACAAAACTCTGCTGAACGGCGGCGCGCCAAATGGCGTGGATGGGGGAATTCAATCCATCGATCCCAAGCACCTGGAGCGCGATCCCGCCCAGGGTTGCGCCCCGGTGTATCCGTGGAATTTTGTCCGCACCAACACCATCTTCGGCGTCATCCACGGCGCAGGCGGGTATACGGCGTGGTCGGACAAACATCCCTCGTATTCTTCGGTGAGCGGTCCCGGCAACGGCACCAATGTCGATGATTACTACGCTCCGGAAATCAATTCGATTCCGGTATCACTGCCCGGAGTTCACGCCGGGCCGCTCAGCTGCGATCCTTTGCCCGACCAGACGGCGGTTGCGTCCAGCAATGCCTGGACCGACAGCTTCCAGAATATTCAGTGCTATGACACGTTGAAGGTGAATGCGATTCTGAACGAAATCAACGGCAAGACGCACAACGGATCGGGCCCTGCGCCGGTGCCGGAAATTTTCGGTATGAACTTCCAGGCGGTGAGCGTCGGCCAAAAGCTGATCGAAAAAACCCTGACGCCGACCGTCACCGGCGGCTACACCGATCCGGAGGGAACTCCGACTTCGGCGCTGCTGCGGGAAATCGAATTCGCCGATTACTCCATCGGCCAGATGATCGCGGAATTGAAAAAGAACAATCTGTTCGATTCGACGCTGATCATCATCACGGCCAAGCACGGGCAAAGCCCTGTCGATTCGTCCCGCTATCTGGGCATCTCGACGTTCACCGGCGACCCCATCAGCACATCGCCGGCAACGATCGCCTCGAATGCGAACTGCCTGCCGTACTCGGAATCGACCAACAACCCAACCGGTATTGGACCGACGGAAGACGACGTCTCGCTGCTGTGGCTCGACAAGCAGTGTTCAGCGCAAAGCGTGGTCAGCATGCTGCAAACGCAATCGCCTTCCACCAACAACATCGCCGGCATCGGAGAGATTTTCTACGGGGCGGCGCTTACGCAGTTGTATAACGCTCCCGGCCTTCCGCCCAGCGGCGATCCGCGCACGCCCGACATCGTCGTGACGCCGGACATCGGAGTTACATATTCCGGCAGCACGAAGAAACTGGCGGAGCACGGCGGTTTTTCGCATGACGATACCAACGTCATGATGCTGCTCTCGAACCCCAGCCTGACGGCCAACACCGTGACCATTCCCGTGACCACGATGCAGGTTGCGCCGACGATTCTGAAGGCCCTGGGGCTTGATCCGAACGCCTTGCAGTCGGTGCAGCAGGAGGGCACGCTGGTCCTGCCGAAATCGTTCTAACATGTACCGGGTAAGACTTAGAGCGCGGCGATTCTGCCGCGCTCTTTTATCGCTGGTCGATTATGAGCACGACACGTCCGGGACGGGAGGATATTCGACCCAGTTGTGCGCCCGGGTCCGCCAATCTTTCAGCGAGGTTTGCGAACAGCTCCCAGAATGAATCCGGCCGCGGCACCCAGTGCACCGTAGGTGGCGGCGTTCATCGGGGCCAGCACAAAGAAGATCGCCGCCGGCGGGGGATCGACGTTCATCCGGATCACATACATCGGGCATAGAGACAGCATAAACAGCGGATCGAGATTCCAGGTGCGCGGCGTGAGGAAAGCTCCCACCGCCAGCAGATAGAAAACGGCGGCAAAAATACCCAGCAGTGTGAGCGG
>DATLKM010000057.1:0-7612 GCA_035538435.1 Binatia bacterium | reverse complement strand
AATCACAGTCGCCCCCAGCTTGCGCAGCTCAGAGGACAACAAACAGGCTTGATGCCGCGCGCGGCCCACCAGCACTCGCACACCCACCAGAGGTTTTTGGGTCGACCCAGCCCTGGCCTTCATTTCTTCTCTTCCCGCTCGGCGTGCTGGAGGCCGAGTCCTTGCTGCTTCATCATTTCTGCAACGCCGGACACGGTGGAATCGGTCGATTCCTCGATCGACGCAATGACCCGCGCCTGGTCGTCGCGCGTGCGATTCTGGCTCAGTTTGAATTTGCCTTCGATTCTGGTGGCCGTGATTTCGAAGCCTACGATCTGCCGCAACATATTCTCGCGAAATGACGGCGTCGCGTTCTCCCACTGCTCGTTGTAGGAAGGCTCGAAAGTGTGTATCAGATCGTTCAGCATCCCCCGCAGATCGGCTTCTGAAGTAAAAAGCCGCGCTTCGCCGTAAACGTGCACGGCCGCGTAATTCCACGTGGGTACGCTATCGCTTGCGGAATAATTCGTGGGCGAAATGTAGGAATGCGGCCCGTGAAAAATCGCAAGGCACTGCGGACCAGCCTCCAGATAGCGCCAGTGAGGATTCGCCCTGGCCACGTGCCCTCGCAATAAAAGCTTTTCGTCCTGTGCATCAACGAACAGCGGCAAGTGCGTGGCAAATGGCCCGTTCTCTGTGGAGGAAATCAAAATGGCGAAGGGATTCGCGCGCAGGAACGCAATGGCGTCCTCGTTGTGCCTTACGCGGAAGTGTTCGGGAATGTACACAATGATTGATCAGCGTTTTAAAGCCGATGGCGGCACCATAACTCGTGGGATGCTTTCCAGCTGGCTGAATCAAAAGCTACTTCAGACGTACGTGAATCACCTTCTCCACTTCGGCAATTAAAGTCCCCTGCTCATCCTTCACTTCAACTTTGAAGACCGGTTCAAACTTAGGCAGCGTCTTCAGTTTCTCGCGAATATCGTCGATCTGGCCCTTGTCCAGTCTAAACTCAGCCCGCACCGTTCCGCGCCCCGGCTTGCGGTAACGAATGGTTGCCGCCTTGTCCCACACAATGTAATCGCGGCCCAGGTTCGCCATCAGCATAAGCATATAGAAGGCGTCGGTCATGGCGAACAGCGATCCGCCGAACTGCGTGCCCACATAATTGGCGTTCCACCAGCGCAGCTTCATCTCCACATCTACGGCTTTCATATCGGGAGCAATGTGGATGACGCGAATGCCCGCGCCGAGAAACGGGGGCCACACATTGACCCAGCGGCGAAGTGCGCGCGAATCTTTCGTGCCGCCGAGAAGTTGAAGAAGAACCGAGCCGGCTTTCATTTGGCTCACGGTTGCGGCAATACGGCCAGGCCACGCCCATAGACAGCTTCCAAAATCCTGTCGCCGCCGCGGGCGAGTAGAGAGGCTCCGGCGGCATTGCCTAATTCCTCGGGATTATCGCCATCGCGAGCATCACGCAGCACCTGCGATCCATCAGGATCGGCCACCAGCGATTCCAGATGGAGCTTTCCGTTTCTAATTTCAGCGAATGCCCCGATAGGAACCTGGCATCCGCCGCCGAGACTGTTGAGCAATGCCCGTTCGCAAGTTGTGGCTGAGCGCGCCGCGGCATTGTCGAGAAATGCAAGCAGCTCACGGGTGGCGGCGTCTCCTTCCCGAATTTCGATTCCCAGCGCGCCCTGGCCCGCCGCAGGACACATGATCTCCGCCGGAATAATCTGTTTGATCAGTTCGGTCTTCCCCAGTCTCTTCAGCCCAGCCGACGCCAGAATCACCGCATCATATTCGCCCTGCTCCAGCTTGCGCAGGCGGGTATCCACATTGCCCCGCAGAGGATGAATCTCCAGGTCGGGGCGAATGGCCTTGAGCTGCGCCTGCCGACGCAGGCTCGACGTACCAACACGCGCTCGCTGGGGCAGCGCATTGACGTCCGAATAATTGCGTGAACAGAAGGCGTCTCGCGGATCCTGCCGTTCAGTAATCGCCGCGATTTCGAATCCGCCGGGCAGTTCAGTCGGCAAATCTTTCAGAGAGTGCACGGCCAGGTCGACGCGTCCCGCGGCCAGCGCTTCTTCGATTTCTTTGGTGAACATGCCCTTGGTGCCGACTTTGGCCAGGGCAACGTCAGTAATTTTGTCGCCAGTAGTGTGAATGATTTCGATTTCAACTTCGTGGCCGCGTTCGCGCAGCAGTGCAGAAATATGGTTTGCCTGCCACAAAGCCAGTTGCGAACCGCGTGAACCAATACGAAGTTTGCGGGATGGTAGGTTTGAATTCATATCGATTCAGTATGAACCGGAACTCGGCGCGCACCAATGGGATGCGAGGCAAACGCGACGCCCCATGATTCCATGTTTCGGCGCGCGCGCCAAGTCCGCGAAATTCTACCTTGGGTCGCGATGCACGGTTTCCATAGAGAATGCCGGCAGGCAGACAGCGATGTATTCGGCTCCACCTTCATTCGGCGTCGAGTAACGCACCCATTCGCCGGCGTGGGAAATGACGGCCTGCCCTGCGGAAACGTCGATCGAGCCGCCCTGGTGCTCGACCCGCAGCATGCCCTTGAGAACAACCGTGAACTCATCAAACTGCGGCGTTTGGCCGGGCTCCAGCCATCCCTGCGGGCTGCGCATGTGGGCCACGCTGGCGGCAGAAGTTTTCGAGTTCACGCGGCCGATGTATTCGTCGATGAGTTTGGGTTTATTGCCGGCGGATTGTATACGAGTGGGTTGGGAGATGAGAGTGGGCATCAGTCTTTATCGTATTCCAACTTCCACTTATCGACAGGAGGCTTGAGGATGCGCCGAGCTGCCCGCAGGTCGTGGAGCCAGGCGTCTGCCTCTTTTTGAGTTAGTTTATGTTTGCGAAGAGCAGCGATCAGTTTCTGATTACTGCTGATCTTCTCCGGCTGTTCCACGGGCACCAGCCGCGCCACAGGCGTGCCGTTCTTCAGCAGCACGAATGTCATTCCCTGATAGCGAACGCGGTTCACGCAGTCGGCAAAGTTTCGCGCGGCCTCGGTCACCGAGATTTCGGTGGTTTTCATAGAATCTGATTATCAGATTTTACCAAAAGTTGCCAACCGCTGCGTAACTTGTCCGACCTAATCCCAGGGCTTATCGGGAACGGCCTTAGGCGCCGTAGTCGGCCGGGATTTGTCGGGATTGTAGATGAAGGGTGTTCGCGAGAACTTCAGCCTTGCCGACGCGCAAGGGCCGAACTACTTACCGACGGCTATCGTCTCTCGCACCCCGATCCCCGGCACGCTCCTTCCCACCACCGCGGCAATCTGCCGCACCTGCGTCATCAATTCCTCGAACTGATCCGGGAACAGCGACTGCGGCCCGTCCGACATAGCCTGGTCGGGATTGTTGTGCACTTCCACCATCAATCCGTCTGCGCCCACGGCCACGGCCGCGCGCGACAGGGGCGTGACTTTGTTGCGTTTGCCCGTGCCGTGGCTGGGATCGACCAGAATCGGCAAGTGGCTTAGCCGCTGCACGGCAGGCACGACGCTCAGATCCAAAGTATTGCGCGTGTGATCGGCGAATGTGCGCACGCCGCGTTCGCATAGCGCCACGTTGTAGTTGCCCTCGCTCAAAATATATTCCGCGGCCATCAGAAATTCCTCCAGAGTGGCCGACATGCCCCGCTTCAGCAGCACAGGTTTCTTGGCCCGTCCCGCGCGCTTGAGCAAAGAAAAATTCTGCATGTTGCGGGCGCCAATCTGAATCATGTCGGCATAGTCTTCCACCAGATCGAGAGATTCATTGTCGATCGCTTCGGTGATGATCTTCATGCCGTACTTGTCGCGAACCTCGGCCATGATCTGCAGTGCTTCTTCGCCCAGTCCTTGAAACGAGTATGGAGACGTGCGCGGCTTGTAGGCGCCCCCGCGGAAAAACTGCGCCCCGGCGCGATGCACCCGCTCGGCCACGGCAAAAGCCTGTTCGCGGCTTTCTACGGCGCAGGGCCCGGCGACAATCGCCAGCCCCGGCCCGCCGATTGTGGCGTCGGTGCCGGCAAAGTGAATCACCGTGTTGTCTTCTTTAATGTCGCGGCTCACCAGCTTGTAGGGCTTGGAGACCTTAATGACTTCCTGCACGCCCGGCATTTCTTCCAGCGTGCCCTGCTCTACTTCACCCTTGTTTCCGGTAATGCCGATGGCCGTACGTTGCGCGCCCGGCATGGAATGCGCGCGGTAGCCTAATTTTTCGATTTTTTCGCAGACGTCGCGCACCTCCTGCTCGGTGGCGTGCGCCTTCATGACAACCAGCATGATTTCCTCCGGCTCGTGCGAGCGAAATACGCATGACCAGTTTTAGTGCATTAAGTCTATCGTTGCCTGTCCCGCGGCTGCAAACCTTATCGCTATTACCGCTTTGAGTTATCGGGAAAACCAATACAGAAACGTTGCCGACAAGAGCGCACCCAGCCCGGCGCCTGTGACTTTGTTCTCTCACACCTGTGATTGCAGTCACTGTCACGCCTCGCCATGGGCGCTAGCCTTCAAGAATCCTAGGAGGAATCCCCATGGCCATTCCAAAAACTATGTGGGCTGCCGTTGTTGAGCAGTTCGGCAAGCCCCTCGTCGTCAAAGAAGTTCCCACACCTGTTCCCGGACCAGGGCAAGCACTGGTAGAGATCATCGCCAGCGGCGTCTGCCACACCGATCTGCACGCCGCAGAAGGCGACTGGCCGGTCAAACCCACCGTTCCTTTCATTCCCGGACACGAAGGGGCCGGCATTGTGGTCGCCCTCGGTCCCGGCGTCACACATCTGGATATCGGCGATCGCGTCGGCATCGCCTGGCTGCACAGCGCCTGCGGATATTGCGAATTCTGCCTGGCGGGCTGGGAAACGCTCTGCCTGGGGCAGAAAAATTCCGGTTACTCGGTCAACGGTTCGTTCGCGCAATACGCGATCGGCCAGGCTGACTACCTCGGCCGCATTCCCAACGATCTTTCCTTCGTCGACGCCGCACCCATCCTCTGCGCCGGAGTCACAACCTACAAAGGCCTGAAGCAAACCAACACACGTCCCGGCGAGTGGGTGGTAATTTCCGGGGTCGGCGGGCTGGGCCATGTGGCCATTCAATATGCGAAGGCCATGGGCTTGAACGTCGCCGCGGTCGATCTTGGCCCGGAAAAGATGGCGCTGGCGAAGAGTCTCGGTGCTGAGATCGCTATCGATGCCAAGTGGCAGGATCCCGCCACGGAAATCCAGAAGCAGATCGGCGGAGCGCACGGAGTTCTGGTCACCGCCGTCTCAACCGTCGCCTTCAAACAAGCGATCGGCATGTTGCGCCGCGGGGGCACCTGCGTGCTGAACGGGCTCCCAGCCGGCGAATTTCCGGTTTCGATTTTCGACGTGGTTTTGAACGGCTACACGATTCGGGGATCGATCGTGGGCACGCGGCTCGACCTGGACGAATCGCTCGCCTTCGCCGCGAAAGGCAAGGTCAAAGCGACCATTCAGAAGCTGCCCCTGGACTCGATCAACGAAATTTTCGATCGCATGAAGCGCGGCGCGATCAATGGCCGCATCGTGCTCGACATCGGCGGCAATGCCCGTCGAGAGCCTGCCGCTCTGCTCACCATGGCGGGAACAAAGTAGGTTTCTTAGCGGTCAACTCACTCACGAGGCGCTGCGTGCAGCGCCTCTTTTTTTGGGCCGCGTTGAATCACCTCCGGTCGACGCACAACCGCAGGCAGGTGGGCCGCCTATACTGTTTTCATGCCCCGTTCCATCGCCGGCGAGCAGAATATCCGCGCCCGCCGCGCGCCGAAACGCCCGGCCCGCCTCACTTCGCGCCGCATCGGCATTCATACATCGACCGCGGGCGGCGTCTTCAACGCCGCCGAGCGCGCCTATCGCCTGGGCTGCAACACGCTTCAGATTTTCTCCTCCAGCCCGCGCCAATGGGCGCCCTACGAATTGAGCGGCCCGCAATGCGCCGAAATGTCGCGCCTGCGCACAAAGTATGATCTGAAACCGCTGGTGATTCACACGAACTATCTGGTGAACCTGGCCAGTTCGACCGAGCTGTTCCTGAAAAAATCGGTTGAGGCGTTCCGCGGCGAGGTCGAACGCGCCCTGGCCTTGTGCGCCGACTATCTCGTTCTGCATCCCGGGTCGTTCAGGGGCGCCGATCGTGAGCAGGGGCTTCTACGAACCGCCGCGGCCATTGATGCTGCCACTCAGGGCCTTGATCTGGCCGAGAACAATCTCACGATCCTGATCGAGAACACCGCCGGATCGGAATTTTCGCTGGGCGGCAGTTTTGAACAGGTTGCAGAAGTTATCGACCGTCTGCGCGGCATTTTGCCCATCGCCGCCTGCATCGATACTTGCCACACCCACGTGGCCGGATACGACATCGTGACCTCAGAAGGGATTCATCGGACGTTGCAACACCTCGATCAGACTATCGGTCTGAGCAGCGTAAAGGTGATTCACTGCAACGACGCGAAAGCTCCACGCGGATCGAAACTGGACCGCCATGAGCATATCGGCAAGGGCACCATTGGCAAAGAACCATTCCGCATTCTGTTAAACGATCTTCGCCTGGCCCATGCGGCTTTTATAGCTGAAACGCCGATTGATCGACCGGGAGACGATCGCAGGAACATTGCAATGCTCAAGAAACTGGTAGCCTGAAACGCCTATGACACCCGTCAAAATAAGAATTCTGCCGCTCTCCGTGGCCTTGTTTTTTGCTATCGCAAGCTGTGGGTCGGCACAGGAGAACGGCTCTCAGGAGCGCGACGCGGTGCAGTTCGCCATGAGGAATGTGATGTATCACTATACGGAGTCGACCGCGGCGCACATCATCCACCTGGAAGGAGAATTACTGTCGACAAAGCCGGGGTCGATCGTGGTGTTTGACGATAAAAACTCATTTGAGTTGTCGGTGGCTTCGGCCGAAATTTCCATCAGTTGCGCTTCCCTGGCAAAGCTATTGAACGAAAACGTTCTGGCTGTCCGCGACGCCCCCGTCAAGAACCTGAGCATCACCGCCACCAACGGGCATCTGCTGGTCAAAGGAAAGTTTCGCCGCGGCGCTGATTTGCCCTTTGAAGCGTCGGGAACCTTGTCTGCGGATTCCAGCGGAAAAATCCGCCTGCACACCGAACATGTCAAGGCGCTTCATCTGCCGGTGAAGGGCCTGATGGACCTGCTCGGAGTGGACCTGGCGGAAATGATCAACAGCAACAAGGTTCACGGACTGTCCGCGGAAAAAGACGACCTGCTCATCGATCCGGGGCAGATTCTGCCGCCGCCGCGCCTGCGGGGAAAGGTCAGCTCGGTGCGCATCGAGGGAAATAATATCGTGCAGGAGTTCGGCTCTCCGGCAAAAAGCTTCGCCGCCGCGGAGCGCGGCAACTACATGGCGTTTCGCCACGGGGACATCCGTTTCGGCAAGCTGACCATGCATGACGCCGACCTGATCATGATTGATCTGGATACCATCGATCCATTCGATTTTTTCCTCGACCACTATCAGGACCAACTGGTTGCCGGGTACACCAAGAGCACGCCGGAATTCGGTCTGCGGACGTACGTGCGCGACTACAGGAAGTTGCCGAAGCAGCGCACAAAAGAC
>DATLKM010000056.1:0-1861 GCA_035538435.1 Binatia bacterium | reverse complement strand
GCCGGGTTGCGCAATGTGATCGCCAGTTCCGGCACGGCGTTTACCGAGTTGCAGGCCCGGCTGCTCGGGCGCTTCAGCAAAAACGTTGTCGTGAATTTCGACCCCGACACCGCCGGGGCCAAAGCCACCGAGCGTACCCTTGGCCTGCTGGTGGAAGAGGAATTCAACATCAAAGTGCTGACGCTCGAGCCCGGCTTCGATCCCGATCTTTATGTGCGCCGCAAGGGCGTGCAGGCTTACGGAGAGGCGCTGCGTGGATCGCAAAAATATTTTGACTACCTGATCGAGCGCGCCCGCAACCAATTTCCGGTACGTTCGCCGGAAGGGAAAGTCAAAGCCGTGAATTACTTGCTGCCTCACATTCAGCGCGTGCCCAATCGGATTGCCCGCGACGAGCTCTCCCAGGAAATCGCGCAGAAGCTCGGCATCGACTCGGCGGTGCTGCGGCAGGAACTGCGCCATGTGGCTTCGCAGCGCACCGCCTCAACCGTCAAAGCGGCCGCGGAATCACAGATCACCGAGGCCGAGCGGATTCTGATTCGCGCGCTGGCTTCAACCAACGCGAACTCCTCCGGCGATCAGGCTGAGTTTGATCCCACCGCTTTCAGCGCCCGACGTGAGTCAGACGGGAGCCGCTACGCGCGGGAGATCCTGCAAGCGGAAAATCTGCACCGCGGCCTGGCCTGCGAATCGCTGGTCGATGCCCTGCTGAACGCAAGTCCGGAAACAAGCGATGCCATGGAAATCGAATGCTCGGAACCGGAGCGTGCCACGCTGGCGGCGATTCTGCTGAAGGAAGAGGAAGAGTTGACCCTGGAGCAGGTTGAAGGCGCAATCCGCGCTCTGCGCCGCATTCACCTGCGTCGTCAGCTGGAGGAACTCCAGCGCCTTCTCAAGCAGCCCGGCTTGGCCGACGATAGAACCCGCATGAGGGACTTGCTGAGGCAAATGGAGCAGGTCAGCCGCGCCTTGCGGGACCCGGCGCTGGCCGAAGAAGGTCTGCGTTCGATGCTCGAAAAGCAGAAAACAGCGTGAAACAAAAAGGCAACTAAAGCCATCTAACTATTTATCGGAGTTATAGATAAGGGCGGTCGGGCGGAAACTGCGGCGGTAATAACCATAGACGGCGCTGGCGCATGTGTGCTAACCTCTATAAGTTTGTGCTAGTTGCACAACTCCGCACTTTCCCAGATTCCCACCAGTACAAACATTACCACACGCTCCCGGCGGGAGCGAATTGACGAATTTGAGGACTACCTTTGGCTCTTGACGACAAGTTCGATGACATCAAAAAGCTGGTCGATGCCGGTAAAGAAAAGGGATATCTCACGTATGACCAGGTCAATGACCTCATACCGCAAGACGTGCACAGTCCCGAAGACCTCGACGACCTGCTGACCACGATGAGTTCGCAAGGCATCGATGTGCTGGAAGGCCCCAAACCGCCCTCCTCGGCTCTCGATCGGAAATTCGAAGATTTAGAAGAAGGCGAGGACGTTGAACTCGATCTTTCTCCCGGCGCCATGGAGAAGACCAACGACCCCGTCCGCATGTACCTGCGCGAAATGGGCACTGTGCCCCTGCTTACCCGCGAAGGCGAAGTGGAAATCGCCAAGCGCATTGAGCGCGGCCAGGTGCGCGTGCTCAAGGCGCTGTCGCGCTCTCCCATCGTGATTCACGACCTGCTCGCCATGGGCGAAGACCTGAAAAAGGGCGTGCGCTCGATCAAAGAGGTCGTGACCTTCGACGAAGAAGAAATCACCGACGAAATCCTGCAAAACCGGCTGAACGAATTCACCGGCAAGATCGACAACATGGCCAAGCTGTACAAAAAAGTCGGCGTGTTGCAGGAAAAGTACGT
>DATLKM010000055.1:0-2077 GCA_035538435.1 Binatia bacterium | reverse complement strand
GGTGTGTGGTCGATGAAATTGTCGGCAAAGAGTTCCTCGAAAACATCGAAGTTTCCTTTCCCTTGAACCTCTTCGGTATTACGGCGCACATTGGCTTTTGCCGCCACGGATAGATCAATGCCGTTCACAGCTTCACCTCCTACGGGTCGATGGTCGTCTATTAAGCAGGAAAGATATTCAACGTAAGCGCGCAGTACATCGTGCTGGAGTATGAGACTCGCAAATTTGCCTTCTCGAATGATTTCGACTAAACCAGCGGTCTCTAGTTCTTTCGTGTGATGCGAGAAGGTCGCAGCGCTGATTCGATGAGTTTTCTGAAGGACGGCAGAAGGCACCGGGGCCTCAGTGGCCCCGATCTCTTGGAGAATCCGAACACGTCTCGGTTCCGCCAGAACTCGCGCGATTCGTGCCAATTGACGTTCTGTCAATCGTCCGTTTTCAGGTGCCATGATTACGGAAATCTGAGAGCTGCGTCTGAATCGCCCGGCGGATGAATGCGAATCGCTGGTTGTCATTTAAGAAGCTCCTTTTGCTAGCTGTTGTTAAAACGCCATTAGGAAATCACTTGAGAAGCTCCGACTTGTATCTGAATGTCTGCGATTGGGCCTATTCATGATTCGTGGGGAGGTCACCGTGAGACGGGAGAATCGAATCCTTCGTACACCACATGTCCGTTGTGCTGGCACTCCTTAAGTTCGTCGCGCGACATCTTCTCCGAAGATGGGTCGCCCAAAGGGACTGATGTACAGCGCATGAATTCATCGAAACCAGGATCGGAGAAAACAAACGCGAGATTGATGTTCTCATTGCCCGTATTTTTAAGACTGACCCACGTATCGGAAGGAATGAAAACAATGGCTCCCCCGTGAACGTCCCGCTCTTGCGTGCCCAGCCAAACGTGTGCGCTGCCTGTTTGAATCAACAGCACCTCGTCCTGGCCGAGATGCTTATGCTTGGGGATGATTCCACCTGGAGGAATTTCCTCTGTACCTAACCACATTTTTTGCGAACCGCCATTTTTGCGATCGACCTTAATTGTGAACGGGCCGGTCGGTGTGGGAATCTCTCTGGGTTTTCGAACGCGATGCTCGCCTTCACTTTTCTCAAGAATGAGCGGAGTTGTTTTGTTGTCGCTGGTCGATTGAGGATGTGCGAAGTTCAGTGCGACTCCGTACGCGCCGAAGAGTATTGTGCTAAGGCTTAGCACTTGGAGCCCAAGTCGCGACATATTCACCTCCTCCTTGAATTCACATTGTGATGTATGCACGGAGCGCGTTCAGCTTGCGAGCTGGCGCTGGACATAATCGCAGACAGACATGAGCGTCACCGGAAACGCCCGCAGCGTGTCGCGCATGTCGATGGGATCGCCGTTTATGCAGCCGAGCTTCAAGGCGGCGAGGGACTGGTGCAGCGGATCCGTCTCCGTCGCGAGCTGCGCTCGGAGCGTTGCCTCGGGGACATGCTCGATCTCGAAACGACGTCCCCCGAGCTCTTCGCATAGACGGATCACCTCCAGCTGGCTGAGCGCATCTGGGCCGCCCAACTCGAGGATGGCGTTGTGCGCCGCTGGGTTTTCGAGGGAGGCGACAGCAAACTCAGCGACGTCACCGATGGCGATCCAGCTGACGTTGCTGTGCCCCGGGCCATAGACGCGCGCCTTCGCGTTGGCCAGATCCAAGCCCAGCGCAGGGCCGAGCCAAATCTCGGTAAAGTAGCTAGGCCGCAGCACGGTATACGCCCACCCGGCCTTAGACACCAGCGCTTCGATCGTCCGCTTGGCCGACGTGAGCGGACAAGGAACGTTGCAGTTACCTGAGTACGACGTATAGATAAACTGCCCGACGCCGGCCTGCTTGGCTGCGTCGATCAAGTTACGATAGCCATTGAAGTCGACTGACTCGATGGTATCGCCGGGCTGCCGCGACAGCGTCATGGTCGCCGACGTGAACACCGTCGTCACTCGCTCGCAGACCACGTCGAGCGACGCGCGATCCTTGAGATCACCATGCACCAGCTCCACGCCGAGGTGCTCGAGCTCCTTTACCCTCTCTGGGTTCGCCGTGGGACGCACGAGCGC
>DATLKM010000054.1:0-2746 GCA_035538435.1 Binatia bacterium | reverse complement strand
AGGGCGGCGAGCTTGGCTTCGTAGGCCGCCGGCGTCGTGATATTGCCCTCGAGCTCGATCAGGTAGGCGGCCTCGAGCTCGGCCGCGTGCTTGGTGAATTTCTTGAGGCGCATCGCCTCAATGATCAACGTGTCCCGGTCGACGGTGTTGTGGGCGTTGTCGACGATCGAGGTGAGGTCGGCGTCCGAAAGAAGGCCGGCAACTGCGGCAGCCTCGGCAGCAGCAATAAGTGTTGAGCGCTCAGAACGAGTGGCGAGGTATGGAGCGATACCGATGATGCGGTTAATTGACGTCGCGCGCATCCCGGAGAATTGGAGCTCATCACGTAGATCGGCATCGGTCATCCTCCCGGAGGGCATGGCCTGGATAATCATGCGGCGGCCGAGGCCGCCGGTGGCCGCGATCTCGCTGATGGGCATCAGCGAATCGTGCAAGCCATTGTAGGCCGCGATCGCACGGGCCTGCGCCTCGGACATCAGGCCGCGCGCCACCCATCCGAACAACTCGCCGTTGCCGGGCAGCTCCTGACGGTAGCGGGCTTTCGCTTCGTGCTCCGCGTCGCGCGCCGGGCCAAACTCCAGGTGGGCTCCGATGTCGAGCTCGGCGATCTCGGCCAGGCCGAAAAATTCCGCCATCTGATCGACGAACTTTTCCAGGTGCTCTGACACCTTTATTCCGGGGATAAGTCCGACTGCGAGCGTGACGAAGCGCGCGATGATGACGGGCGTTAGCGTATCGCTCAGGAGGAGCGCGCGGTTAACGAAGGTGTTCCCGATCGCGGGTGGCTGCGCGACTTCCATCTCGCTGACGATGCCGTCGATGATGCCCTGAATTTCGGGGAGCATCGGGAGCGAAGTAGCATTCAGAAGCGTTTGGACCAGGTTGCGAATCCACGTCTCGATCTGAGTGCCATTGTAGTTGAGTGTCCAGACCCCGCTAACCTTGGTGACGCCAAACCACGAGAGGATCGCGGTGGCAGTCTGATCAAGGAACTGCTCAATGTGAGCAATAAGCCCAGTGCCCAGCTCGCCGGCACCGGCGAGCTGGGCGTACTCACTAGAAATGTAGCCCCGCTGGAGCATGAACTGATAAACGGCTGCCGGCGGATCGAGGGTAGTGAAGATAGCCTTGAGCTGATCGACGATGCCCGAGACGTCTGTCGGCTTTGCGCTGTTGATCGCTTCGGCGACCTGATTAACCGCATCTGTAAGAGGGACCAGGTCGACGCTCGAGGGTGCGAGCGCGGCGATGGCGTTGGCGATGCGGGAAAGCCCGGCCGAGACCGGAATCCAGTTGATGGGGGCGCCGGTCTTGACGGCGATAGCTGACAAATTGCTAGCGACCGCTGACAGGGTGTTATCTACGTCAGAGAGGACTGCTACCACGTTCTGGCAACAGGTCGGATCGGACGCCATCCCTCCCAGCGCCTCGATTATCTGGTTCGTGTAGCCCTGGAGCTGGGCGCAGAGGTCATCGGTGATCTCGTCGCCTTGGGGATCGGGGTTAGGGCCGGGTGGCGGCGGCGGCGGCGGCGGCGGGCCGGTCGGACCTGGTGGCGGATTAGGCCCGGTCGCTCCTGTAGGCCCCGTAGGGCCGCTCGGGCCGCTCGGGCCGCTTGGACCGCTCGGGCCGGTGCCGCCGGTCGCTCCCGTGGCTCCTGTTGGACCTGTCGGACCGGGCTGACGCGCCTCGAGCAGGATGACAATCGGAATGTCGCAGGTGATGGTCCAATAATCCCACAGGTAAACTCCGGGCCATCCCGAGGGCTGCGCCCAAATCAGATTGCGGAGCGGGTCGTAAGTCCCGAGGTTGACTGATTGATGGGTGACCGGGTCGATGCCCTCGGTGATGATCTGATTGAAGCGGTCATCGAGGCTCCCAGGCCCCGAGGGCGGCAGCGTTCCCGACTGCCAGGGGACGACGTAAAACACGAACCACCAGCCCGAGATGCTGTCGTGCACCAGGAGCTGGGCATGCGTGCAATTCGGGTCGAGCTCGAAATAGACCGACGCGGTATAGACCGGGAGGTTCGGCGTCGCCATCGGCTGCACCGGATTGTGCGAGGGCAGCTCGAGGACGTTGGACGGGCCAGGGACCGCGCTCCATTCGGCGGAGGTTATTTCGAGTACGTTCGCCATCTAGGATTTAAGGGTAGCCGGCGATCTCATATTGCACGCCGAAGTTAACATTCGCGCTGGTCCATCCGAATTCGACTATCAGCGCGTAGTTGACTGGCAGGATCGCCATCGGCCATGAGTGCGGCCAAACCCAGGTCCCGCCGCCGGCTAGAGCCGAGTATTGAGCGCGGTTCGGATCGAGCTTGCTAACGTCGAAGCCGCTGACTACCAGGCCCGAGGGCGTACCAATGAAGGGATTGATGAAGGCGCATGGATCGGTGAAGCCGCCGCCGCTCACGGGAGCCTGCGCGACTTCCCAGACCGCGTTGCCGGTAAAGGCGGTGCCGGCGGTCAGCGCGCCGATGGAAATCGTGCAATCCCAGATGACGAAGAGACGGCCGAGCGAATCGTTATTTAGCAGTCCGAGATTGCCGGAGCCGTTGCCGCTGCCACCGGAGAAGAGTCCGGTATAGGCGAGCGCGTTGGCGTTCCAGTCGGGAACGTGGCGGACGACGGTGCCCTTGGGGCGGCGGTAGCTCGCCATCGAACTAGATACTCAGTGAGTATCAGGGGACGGGCACGACTTGGTAATAAGTGACTACCTTGAGGCTGCCGTCGCCCTGGGTGAT
>DATLKM010000053.1:0-8591 GCA_035538435.1 Binatia bacterium | reverse complement strand
GATCGCCTCGAACGTGCCCGCGTGCAGGCCACCGACCGTCTGGTAATGATTCAACAGATCGGCCGCCTGGTTCAGCAGGCCGTGACCACGGTTACACTCTCGGTCTCGATCATGGTGTTTTCGCCCTGGCTCATGCTCCTGCTCGTTGCCGGAGTTGTACCCGCGTTCCTGGGTGAAAGCCACTTCGCGTTCCTCGGCTACGCAAAGAACTTCCGCCAGACCCCGGCCCGCCGCCGCATGGATTACCTGCGCATCCTTGGCGGCAGCAAGGAAGCAGCCAAGGAATTGAAGCTCTTCGGCCTTCGCAACTTCCTGACCGATCGCTTCAAGCGTCTCTCCGACGGCATTTACGAGGAAAACGTTGCACTCTCTCGCCGCAAGCTGATTGCCGGGTCGCTGCTCTCGGTTATCGGCACCTTGGGCTACTACTCGGCGTACGCATTTGTGATTTGGCGCACGCTGGCGGGTTTGATCACCATCGGCATGCTGACGTTCCTTGCCGGGGCCATTCAGCAGGCCAGCTCAAACATTGAGCAAATGTTTTCCACCTTCGCCGGAATTGGCGATCAAGCCCTTTTCCTGACCGACCTTCTGGCCTTCTTCGAGATGAAGCCCACTATCCGCAGCAAGCCGAACGCTCTTCCGGTTCCGCGGCCGATTGTGCGTGGAGTGGAGTTTCGCAACGTTACCTTTCAGTATCCCGGCAACGAGCGCCGCGTTCTTGATCGCATCAACTTCAAGCTTCACACGAACGAGCGGCTGGCTTTGATTGGAGAAAATGGACAAGGCAAAACCACCATCGTCAAGCTGATCACCCGGTTGTACGATCCGACCGAGGGCCAGATTCTCCTCGATGGCGTCGATCTGCGCGAATACGACATCGAGGACCTCCATCGGGAAATCGGAGTGATCTTTCAGGACTTCATGCGCTACGAAATGTCGGCGCGGGACAATATCGCGGTAGGAAGAATCGAAGAGCTCAACAACCTCGACTTGTTGAAAGACGCCGCCCACAAAAGCATGGCTGACGAAGTGATCGACCGTCTATCCGAGGGTTACGAGCAGATTCTCGGCCGACGCTTTGAACAGGGAATTGATCTTTCCGGCGGGGAATGGCAGAAGGTGGCTCTGGCGCGCGCCTACCTGCGCGACGCGCAGTTGCTGATTCTTGACGAACCAACCGCCGCGCTCGATGCCCGCAGCGAGTTCGAGGTGTTTCATCGCTTCAGCGAGTTGACGACAGGAAAAATGGCGCTGTTTATTTCGCACCGCTTTTCAACCGTGCGCTCGGCAGACCGCATCCTAGTTCTGGAAAATGGCCGGATCGCCGAAGAGGGCACGCACGATCAATTGGCCAGACTGGGTGGACGTTACGCTGAAATGTTCGAAATGCAGGCCTCGAGTTATCGATAGCAGAATTTCGGGAACAATAGAGAAATGAGCGAAAGCGGTAATCTGCAACTGGTGAGCGCGGAAGCGGATCTTTTAAAGTCCGCAGCGGCAGCGGATGCGTCTCCAGCGCCGGAGTCGCCTATGCGCCCCCGCGCGATCAAATTGGCGGGGACGCTGGCTTGGGTCCCGGGCCAGAAGACCTCGACCGCCCTGCGCGAGCGCTCTCGACTGCTGTATTCAGCGTTTCGGCCGATCTTCGCTGCCTTCGAAAAATTACCCTCCAGCGATGCCTCAAGCGATCTTCGAGCCCTGCGCGAGGCCAAGTTCCTGCTGAGAGTGGAACTTGACGAATTGGCCGGTACTTTCAGGAAGCAATTGTCGGTCCCTCAAGTCCGCGACCGCGGTGGTTTGGTCGTTCCCCGCATTCTTCCCTTGACCGAAGATTTCCTCGCCGCCGGCGCCTTTCAATTTTCCGGCCGTCAGTTTACGGAATACATTCTTGCCTTCCAGGAAGTCGCGGTCCTTAAAGTCGCGGAACTCTGGACCCTGATTCCCGTGCTCAAATTGGTGTTGCTCGAGCAGATCGCCGAGCGCGGTCAGCGGCTGCTTCGAACTTCAAGCGATACGGGCGAGCTCGATGCCATCATTCAGAGTCTTCGCGAGATTCGCCAGACCTCGTGGAAATCCCTGATCGAACCGCTCATTCTGTTCGACCGCGTTCTCGGCCAGGATCCTGCCGGCGCTTACGACAAGATGGACTATGACAGCCGCGATCTCTATCGCCGAAGGCTGGTCAACATCGCGGACCATTCCGACTGCAGCGAGATGGAAGTAGCACAGGAAGTTCTTGCGTTGGCCCGCGAAGCCGCGGCGCACCCCAATTCCGATTCTCGATTCACCACCCGCCTGTCGCATGTCGGAACGTATCTGATCGGCGACGGCGCCGAAGCTTTGGAACGCAAGGTCGGATTCCATCCTCCGTTTGTACAGCGTCTGCGGGCCTGGCTGCGCAACCATCCTGACGAGTTCTACATGCCGGGAATTGCCGCCCTTACTTTCACCATTATCGCCGGCGTTATATTTTTGCTGACTTCTCCGGCCACTCCTCTGCAATACGTTCTGTTGGCCACGCTGCTCGTGTTGCTGCCCGGTTCGCAGAGCGCGGTGCAGATCATGAACTACCTGGTCACGTTGCTCCTGCCTTCGCAGATCCTGCCCAAACTCGATTTTTCTGAAGCCATCCCCCCCGATTGCGCCACCCTCGTCGCAATCCCAGCCATGCTGCTGAACGAAAAGCAGGTGCGCAAGCTCGTCGACCAGATCGAAGTTCGATTTCTCGGAAATCAGGATCCGAATCTCCACTTCGTCTTGCTGACTGACATGCCCGATTCGCCCTCCCGTCCTGACGAAGACGATGAATTAGTCGGCCTTTGCTCGGATTTGATCCAGCGGCTCTCTCAAAAGTACGCGGACACCGGCATGGCTTCGTTCTTCTTGCTCCACCGCCATCGCGTTTACAACCCGCGCGAGCGCCTCTGGATGGGCTGGGAGCGCAAGCGCGGCAAGTTGATGGATTTGAACAACCTGCTCTGCGGCGAGTTCGACAGTTTCCCGGTAAAAGTAGGCGAATTGAAAAAGCTGGCCGGCGTGCGATTCGTGATCACCCTTGATGCCGACACCGAACTCCCGCGAGGATCGGCCAAGCGCATGATCGGTGCGCTGGCCCATCCTCTGAATCGGGCCATCATAGATTCCGAAAAAGGCGTGGTCGTAGCGGGTTACGGCATTCTCCAGCCTCGCGTGGGCGTTGGGGTACAAAGCTCCGCGCGCTCAAGGCTGGCCAACATTTATTCGGGGCAGACGGGCTTCGATATCTACACCCACGCCACTTCTGATGTTTACCAGGATCTGTACGGAGAAGGGATTTTTGTTGGCAAGGGCATCTACGAAGTCGCCACCGTACATAAAGTATTGCATCAGAGATTCCCGCGTAATTCGCTACTCAGTCATGATTTGATTGAAGGATCGTATGCGCGAGCCGGCCTCGTTAGCGACATCGATATAATCGAAGACTACCCTTCGCACTACAGCGCCCATAATCGGCGCAAGCACCGCTGGCTGCGCGGCGATTGGCAGATTACCGAGTGGCTGTTTCCCCGGGTTCCGGACGAGTCTGGAAGGGAAGTGGCTAATCCGCTGTCGGTCGTTTCGCGCTGGAAGATTTTCGACAATCTTCGCCGCAGTCTGGTCGAGCCGGCATTCTTTCTTCTTTTATTGTTTGGCTGGATCGTTCTTCCAGGAAACCCTTGGGCTTGGACGTTCGCAGCCGTTTGTGTCCTCTTCCTGCCGGCGCTGGTCCAGCTTGTCGTCGATCTAGCCCATGCGCTCGTGCTCCGCAAGTCGGACATGGTCAGCGACGCTTTCGATTCCTTCGCCAACGCTGCCATCGCCGACTGGCTCACTGTCACGTTCATGGCCCACCAGGCATTGCTTTCGCTGGATGCGGTGGTGCGCACCATGGTCCGCCGCATGGTCACGCGTCAGCGTCTGTTGCAGTGGGAGACGGCGGCGGAAGCCGAGATGAACGGGCACAAGACAACGATGCTCGATATTTACCTGAATTGGACCCCCGCGCTCGCCCTTTGCCTTGCGCTCCTCGTCTGGGGAACCCGTTCCGTTTCGCTGCTCGCGGCTCTTCCGATTCTGCTGCTCTGGGCCTGTTCCAAGCCCATCTCGGTCTGGTTGAACCGACCCAGCCGTTCGTTGCACAGGGAGATTTCCCAACGCGACCGCATCCAGCTTCGACTCTCGGCCCTGCGAACCTGGCGCTATTTTGCGGAATTCAACACCGAAGAACATAACTGGCTGATTCCCGACAACGTTCGGGAACAGGACTTGGCCATCGCCGGCCGCATTTCGCCCACCAACCTCGGTTTGTTGTTGAATTCCCGCCAGGTTGCCTGCGAATTTGGCTACCTGACCGTGCCCGAGTTCGCCCTGCTCACCCAGCGCACCTTGGCTACCGTGTCTCGATTGCAGAAACATCGCGGACACGTGCTCAACTGGTACGATACGGGCACCCTCGCGCCTCTTTCTCCGGCATTCGTTTCGAGTGTGGATAACGCCAATCTCGTGGCATCGCTATGGACATTGCAGGGGGGGTGCCTCGATTTGCTTGATCGGCCGTTGTTGCGCCGCAGCTTGCGCGATGGTTTCGTCGATCATCTTTACCTTCTCGCCAGCCTTCGTGCCCTGCCGCATCGCAGATTTTCTGCCATGAAGAAGATCCTCAGGCGGAAGGAATGGCTCGCTTATCTTCTCGATATTCCGGAAAGCACCTTGCAGCAGATTCGCCGCCCGGTGTCGCGCCGTAAGTACGGCGCCGAGGCACAATGGTTTCAAGAGCAGGCCGAAGAACGCATTCGTGAAGTGAGCCGCACCGTCCATATGTATGCCCCGTGGCTCCTGCCGGAGTTCTCTGCGCTCAAGCACATCCATCCGCTGAGTGCCCGAGGCGTACTGCCAGCTTTGCGCCAAATGCCAGCTCTCATCGATGAGCTTGAGCTTCTCCTGAAGGGCGCTATCGAGTCGAAAGACGCCCAGGCGCCGGTTGAACTATGTGAAGAGTTGCTTTCGCTGTTGCCCGGGGCCCGCTCCCGTGCAACCGCGCTGATTGCAGACATTCGAGATATTGCCGCGCAGACCGGCGCTCTGGCCGAAGCCATGGATTTCGAATTTCTGGTCAATCGCAACCGGGAACTGCTCTCCATCGGTTTCAACACTGAAACAAAAAAACTCGAGCCTGCCTGCTACGATCTTCTCGCCAGCGAGGCCCGCACCGCTTATTTCGTGGCCATTGCTAAAGACGAAATTCCCCAGGAGAGCTGGTTCCTGCTCGGGCGTCCGCCAGTCTCCTACCAGGGAGTTGTCGGACTTATCTCGTGGACCGGCACTATGTTCGAATACCTGATGCCGGCGATGTGGATGAGGATTTACCCCAACAGTGTGCTAGAACGCGCCGCCTATGCGGCGGTCCGGTTGCAACAAGAATATGCCAAAAGCAAACGCATTCCCTGGGGCATATCGGAGTCGGCTTGCTTTAAGACCGACCCCGCCGGCAACTACGAATACCACGCCTTCGGCGTCCCCTCGCTGGCCATTCATAAGGTCGATATCGACGGTCCGGTGGTGTCGCCTTACTCGACGTTTCTTGCGCTCGATATCGATCCAGAATCCGCTCTCCACAATCTGCGCCGGCTCCAGCGCAAAGGAGCCCTCGGAGCCTACGGTTTTTACGATGCCGTGGATTTTAATCGCTCGCGCGTCCCCTCACCCTTCCGCGGCTACGAGCCGGTGCGCTGCTGGATGGCTCACCATCAGGGGATGAGTCTACTTGCCCTCGCCAATTTCCTCAACGAAGGCGTCGTCCAGGACTGGTTTCATTCGCATCCGCGAGTGCAAGCCACAGAGCTGCTGCTTCAGGAAAAACCCACCGCCTCGCTTCGTGGAAGGCGATCGGGAGCCAAGGCGGCATAATTTCGCTCAGCTTTTTGCCGGTGTGTATTTCTTGAAGCCGGCGCGGTCCATTCCCCGCTGTGCTTCCTGGTTCTTCATGAACGTATTCCATACGAATCCGGTGCGCGCATTTTCTGCCATGACCATGGTGATTCCCGTGTCGATTCCAACCACATCGCTGTCGTACCAGTTTTTCAGCGGATTGAAGGCATTCACAAAGCCGTACTTCGTCCACGCCCGGGGATAATGGTCTTTGATATTGCGCAACACCCGCATGACCGACTCCGGCAGAAAGGGAAGTGAGCCGGCGGCAGCGCTTGGAACCACCGTGCCGTCAATCGGCCCCATGATCGGTGGCCCTCCCCAGATCACGTAGCCTTTTTCCGAATCGGAAGCCGAAATGCCCCACAAATCTTCGCTGTAATCGGGAAACTGCCGGGCCAGTTCCAGGCAGAAGCGCTCGTGAGCCTGGGTTGCCGCGATCGAATTCTGAAAATAATCGGCGAACGCGTCGCGTTTGTCGCGAAAATCGAACCATGCCTGCGAGTATTGATGCACAAACAGCGGTGCGAACGAGCCAATGTAGCGAACTCCATCAAACTCAAAATTCGTTCGCTTCCACGCGGCCCATGCCTGCGCGGGCAGCGGATGCATCAGCGATCCCAGCCCAAGCAGATAAATCATCATCATTTCGCTGTAATAATCCCAGCGGTAGGGAAGAAATCCGAACTCCGGGGTCCAGCCATGCGGCAGCAGCGTCGTGTCTTCCGAAAGCCAGCTCCAATCCACGCGATTGAGGATTTCATAGGCCAGCAGGCTGATCTCGGAATGCTGCTCAAAATGCCGCCGGCAGGTGAGAATCCCGCACAACAGAATGGCCGTGTCGACCGATGAAACTTCTGAATCCCAGATCCGTTCTCCCGTGTTGATGTCGGCAAAGTGATAAAAGAAGCCGCGATGGGTCGGCATTTTCTTCCACAAGAACCGCAAGGTGTTAAGCACCCGATCGCGTACATCGGTAGTCGGCATGAAGCCGCGCTTTTCGCCAATGCACAGCGCCGTTAACCCAAAGCCCGTGGCCGCGATGCTGGCCACAATTGCCGTGTCGTTCTTCTGCGTGTTGCTCCGGTCTTTGATTAACCCCGTCTGCGCTCCAGCCTGCTCCCAAAAAAACTGGAAATTTTGTCTTTCGATTTCTTCCAGTAATTGGTCGTCCGCGGCCGAAAACTGACCGGAAGGCGTTGCCGGATTGGAGTTTTGCTGAGGCCCCGCAACTAGAGATGCCGCGCTGCACGGCGCCAGCGACGCCAGGGCGCCGAGTCCGGCTATTCCGCGCAACATCTGGCGTCTGTCAATCCCTTGTTTACTTTGGTTTTTTTCTTTCTGGCGCATCGTTCCAGAGTACAAGAGCGTCCTACAATGTTAAATAACCATCGCGATGAGCCGCAGAAACACGACCATATGGATCATTGTAGTTCTCGCCATTGCCATTGTGGGCGCGGTCTTCGCAACCCGCCGCAAGCCGGTGGTGTTACGCGGCGCCGTGCTTCAGGCCGACCGCGATCCCAACAAGCAAATACCGCTCGCCAACGTTCAGGTCAGCGCCACCAACGCGTTGGGCGAAGCCCACGCAGTTTCGGACGCGTCCGGTTCCTTCAGCCTGACTTTGCCCAAAGGTTTGCGCCGCAAGCAGCCGGTAAGACTGCAATTTCGCCTGAAAGACTACGAGCCGCTCAATTGGGATGACTTTATCAGCGACAAAGTCTACATCGCTTGAATGGTTTCTATTCGAAAGGAGATCGCCAGCACCGCGCATCCGGGCTCAATTGTTTCCAACACTCGCATCCGCTATTCGGTCAAAGCCACCACGGAAGCCGACATCGGAAGTGCGGTCAAGACCTTTCAGGTGGTGAATAACGGAAACGTGCCTTGCAGTAAACATCCCCCCTGCTCTCCCGACAATAAGTGGAAGGCAGCCATTGGGTCTTTTTCCCTCGATGCCGGCGATGCCAATGAGTTTCGCAACGCCCGCGTAGCCTGCATCGCTGGGCCTTGCCCCTTTACCAAAATCGAGACAGAAAATTTCTCGCAAGACCGCCGTAGGTTTGCCGTTTCAATCCGCAACTGGTCCGATACGACCACCTTCCTGCTGGAGGCCGAGGTCGTGCATCCCATGACCAGCGACCTGGTTCGCGAAACCTACCCTGTGATTTTTGGTCGCGCGCTGAACTTCAGCTTGCCCGCCAGCGCCGAGGGTCCCAGTGTCGAAGCCGATGTCGACGGAGTCCCGATCGTATTCCCTCTCGGCCCAGACCTGCTGCTCCGCTGGGCCGACTGCCATGTCGGCGTTGATCACGACCTTTCTAAAACTTACCGTTGCGAGCTGAAGCCGGGCTTCGACTTCCGCTGAAGGGCTTGCCAATCGCCGAAGTTCGCGAAGTCGCCGAAGTTTGACGAAGCTGGCTTGATCCCGTCATATGGCCCGGGAAGCAGCGCAGGTGGCGGGACGGCATCCCGGAAGCTCTGTGCGCAACGGATAGCGACGAAACTTTTCGAGCGCGAATCGAACTCGACCATGAAATGAAAACAATGCGAGCTCTTCAAGGTGACCTTCAGCCAGGCGCCCTCAGCTCTTTTCCGGCTTTGAGAAGCGGGCGCCGCTACTGGATCAGGAACTGTCCCAC